>JAFDDB010000110.1 GCA_019311115.1 Deltaproteobacteria bacterium | reverse complement strand
GCGGCGCGCTGCGCGCGGCGACCGAGCGGCGCTCGACTTCGGTCGGCCTGGCGCTGGGGGCGCTGCGGCGGGTGGCGCCGGCCGCGCTCGCCCAGGCGGCCGCCGAGGGTGCTGTGCTCGGCGGCTACCGCTTCGACAAGTACCGCACGAACGACGATCCGATCCCGGGCGTCGCCAAGCTGCAGATCCACTGGCTCGAAGCGAAGAACGAGCCGGGCGTCCGCAACGGCGCGCGCACCGGCGTGATCGTCGGCGAGTCGGCCTGCCTGGCACGCGACCTTTCCAACGAGCCCGGCAGCGTGCACACCCCGGCGTGGCTCGCCAGGCAGTCGCGCGACATGGCCAGGCAGACGGGCCTGCGCGTGCGCGTGCTGACGGAGCGGGAGCTGGAGAAGCGCGGCATGGGGGCGATCCTGGCCGTTGGCCGCGGCGCCGCTCACCCGCCGCGCATGATCGCGCTGGAGTGGGGCGAGAAGAAGACGCGGCGGCCGACCATCGCGCTCGTCGGCAAGGGCGTGACCTTCGACAGCGGCGGCATCTCGATCAAGCCGGCCGCGAGCATGGACGCCATGAAGGGCGACATGTCGGGCGGCGCGGCGGTGATCGGCGCCATGCGCGCGGTCGCGCTGCTGAAGCTGCCCCTCCACGTCGTGGGCATCGTGGGAGCGGCGATGAACATGCCCGACGGCGAGGCCTACGTGCCGGGCGACATCGTACACACCGCGCAGGGCAAGACCATCGAGGTCCTGAACACCGACGCCGAGGGCCGCATCGTGCTGGCCGACGCGCTGCACTGGGCGACGAGCTGGGAGCCCGACGCCATCGTCGACCTGGCGACGCTCACCGGCGCGAAGGTGATCGCGCTCGGCAGCGCGTGCTGCGGGGTCATGGGCAACGACGAGAAGCTGATCCGGCGCATCCGCGACGCCGGCGACCGCGCGCACGAGCGCGCCTGGCAACTGCCACTCTGGGACGAGCACCAGGAGGCGATCAAGGGCGTCGTCGGCGACCTCAAGAACACCGGCGGCCGCCAGGCGGGGAGCTCCACTGCCGCAGCCCTGCTGTCCCACTTCGTCGGGGACGCCGCCTGGGCACACCTGGACATCGCGGGCAACGAGCGGACCGAAACGGGCACGCCCTACTGCGTCAAGGGAGCCACGGGCTTCGGCGTCCGACTGCTGGTGGAGCTGCTGCGGAGCTGGCGCTGAGCGCCCATCCGGGGCCTTGAAGATCCCCCGGCGACCGGCCGTCCGAGCTTTGACAGAGGAGTCAGCTCGGTTAACATCCCCCGCGCCCGTCCGCTGGAGACCGGCTTGCAGGCCGGCCAGCGGCCGATCCAACCCCCGGAGGTCCCAAATGCCCAAAGCCCTCGCAGGCGCCCTGTTCATCTGCATCTCGGCCGCGCTGATCGCCACCACCTCGGCGCGCGCGCAGGAAGGCGCCGACGCCGCCAAGGGCAAGCCGGTCTACGAGATGTTCTGCGTCACCTGTCACGGCGCGGCCGGCGACGGGCAGGGTGTGGTCGGCAAGACGCTGAACCCGCCGCCGCGCGACTTCACCCAGGGCGACTTCAAGTACGGCGGCTCGGACCAGGACATCTACGACGTGATCACGAACGGCGCGGCGGCCAAGGGTGGCTCCGCGCTGATGGCACCCTGGGGCGCGGTCATCAACGAGGGCGATCGCTGGTCGATCGTCAAGTACATCCGCACGCTCAAGAAGTAGGCGCGGCGCTATCCTCACCGGGTGAGCGAGCGCCCCTCCCATCTCGACGTCGAGTCAGACGGCCCGGAGTCCAGCGGCCCTGAGTCCGGCGACCTTCGGGTCGACGACGCCATCGCCGAGTCCGGGACCTCGCCGGCTTCCAGCGTGCCCGCAGCAGCCACGGGCAGCGACGTCGCGATCCGCGACCCGCTCTCCCGCTACTTCGCGGACATCTCGCAGTACGCGCTGCTGACCCGCGAGGAGGAGAAGGCGCTCGCGGTCCGCGTGCACGACGGGGGAGATCCGGACGCCGCGCAGAAGCTGGTCCTGGCGAACCTGCGGCTGGTCGTGAAGATCGCCATGGACTACCGGCGCGTCTGGACGAACGTGCTCGACCTGATCCAGGAGGGAAACGTCGGGCTGCTGCACGGGGTGAAGCGCTTCGATCCCCACCGCGGCGTAAAGCTCAGCTCGTACGCCGCCTACTGGATCCGCGCATACATCCTCAAGTACCTGATCGACAACATTCGGTTGGTGCGCGTCGGCAGCAGCCGTGCGGAGCGCAAGCTCTTCTTCCAGCTGAACCGCGCGCGGCGCGAACTGGAGAGCGCGGGCTACGCTCCCGAGGCGAAACTCCTGGCCGAGAAGCTCGACGTCAAGGAGTCCGAGGTCGTCGACATGGAGCGGCGCCTCTCGCAGTCGGACCTCTCGATCGACGCTCCAGCCCGAGACGACGAGGGCTCCGCGACGTTCGGGGACTTCCTCGCGTCCCCAGGCGCGTCGGTCGAGGACGTGGTCGCCGACACCGACATGCGGCGGACGTTTCGCAAGATCGTCGGACGCTTCGCGACCGATCTGGACGAGCGCGATCAGAAGATCCTGAACGAGCGCGTGCTCGCCGACGACCCGCGCACCCTGCAGGAGATCGGCGACGACCTGGGCCTGACGCGCGAGCGCGTGCGCCAGGTGGAGAAGAAGCTGGTCGACCGGCTGCGCGAGTACCTGCGCGAGAACCTGGTCGACTTCGACTACTGGGCGCCCGAGAGCTGACGCGGCGCGGCCGCGAGGGGATCCGGAGGAAAACGGTCCCTCACCTCGCGGAGCAGCGCGCGCTCCAGGCCGTTGACGTCGACGCCGGTCTCGGCCTCGAGCGCCCTCTCCCACCGCTCCCCCGCCTTGCAGCGCGTGAGCCATCGCCCGATCGCACCGGGCTGCTCGCGCTCGATCCACTCGACCGCGGCGCGGGACTCCAGGTAGGCGAGCAGCGCGCGCTTGCCTTCGAGCCCGCCGAAGCCCCGCACGATCGCGCGTAGCGGGATCCAGCTACCGTCCCGGCTCGCGTCCAGCAGCCGCCGCCAGTCGCTGCGCGGGAGTCTCTCCCGGCCGCGCGCGCGCTCCTCTTCGCTGTCGGCGATGCCCTCGTTCAGGAAGAACGGCTGGTGCCCACCGAGCGCGTCCTCGAACAACGCGTGAGCGTACTCGTGCAGCAGCAGTGCGTAGAGCTCGTCGCGCGGGTGGCGGGCCGACACGACGTGGATCGATCCGTCGTAGAAGCCGACCGTCGCGAAGCCGAAGCGGTGCTGGTACTGCTCCAGGTAGTCGGCGCGCGTGTAGAGCCGCACGTCGAGGATCCGGCCGAGCTGCGCGCCGAGCTGGCCATCGAGCCGCAGGCGCGCGCGCTCCAGCATCTCCAGGACGCTCTCTCCGTAGCTGCGGCCCGCGAAGCCGTGGTCGTACGAGATCCGGAAGTGACTCGACTCCTCGACCGCGACGCGCGCGTCCTCGCCGGGGGCGCTGCGCGCGTGGGCGAGCTCGAGCCGGATCTCGGCGCGCAGGGCCTCGGCCGCCTCGCGCCAGCCCGGCGGCATGTGGGCCGCCGTGAAGAGCGCCGAGTCGAGGGCCTCGAGCGCGGGCTCGAGCCGGCCGCGCCGCCGCTCGACGCGGGCCACCAGCCAGGCCGGCTCCGGCCTGGAGGGATGCTCCCGCTGCAGGCGCCGCAGCTCGCGCAGCCCGCGCCGAAGCTCTCCGCGCCGGATGTCGTCACGCGCGCCGATCAGCTCGCGGCGGAAGCGATCCTCCTCGGCGCTCGAGCTGCGCGGAACGCTCTCGTCCCCGGCAGCCTCGCCGCCGCGCAGCGACAGATCCTCAGGGCGCAGCTCGACGCCACCCTCGACCGGCCCGTCCCGGTTGGTGAGCACGGGACGCCCCTGGTCGTCGACCCAGACCGAGAGCTTCCCCGGCAGCAGGACCGCCGCGAACAGCAGGCCCAGCGTGGCGAGCAGCCAGGGCAGGGAACGGCGCAGGATCGGGGACATCCCCCGATCTTCGGCGTGGCCGCGCGCCTGCTGAAGGAGCGGGCGGCGGCGCTGGCGTCAGCGGCGGAGCTGGCCGATCAAGTGCGCCAGCTCGGGCAGGATCAGGCGCTCCACGGCCAGGCGCACAGCCGCCGTCGAGCCCGGCATCAGGAAGATGGCCGTGCGGCCCGCCGTGCCTGCCAGCGCCCGCGAGAGCATGGCCGCAGCGCCGATCTCCTGGAAGGAGAGCGCGCGGAAGAGCTCGCCGAAGCCGTCGAGGCGCCGGTCGAGCAAGGGCTCCACCGCCTCGACCGTCGAGTCTCGGGGCGCGATGCCGGTTCCACCGGTCAGCAGGACGGCATCCACGTCCGGACGGGCTATCGCCGCCAGCACTCGCTCGCTCACCGCGCCGGGGTCGTCGGGCACGATGGCGCGGCCCGCGATCGAGTGCCCGGCCCCGCTCAAGAGCTGCTGGATCAGGTCGCCCGAGCGGTCGTCCTGGGGCGTGCGGCTGTCGCTGACGGTAAGCACCTGGCAGCACACACTGTCCGGCGCGTAGCTGCGGTGCTGGTCGGGAGCGCTCGCAGGGGAGTCGGGCTCGGGATGGGAGGGCGAGCTCACGGGTTCTCCTCGACCCAGTACGTGCCGCTCTCGGCGAACTCCTTCTTCCAGATCGGCACCGTCTGCTTGAGCGTGTCGATCGCGTAGCGGCAGGCGTCGAACGCCTCGCCGCGGTGCGGCGCGGCCGCGGCGATCATGACGGCCGCGTCGCCGATCTCGAGCCGTCCCACGCGGTGCGCGATCGCCAGCCGCACCTCGGGCCAGCGCTCGCTCACCTGGCTCGCGATCTTGCGCATCTCCTTCTCGGCCATCGGTTCGTAGGCCTCGTACTCCAGGTGGTCGATGGCCTGCCCGCGCGAGTGGTTGCGCACGTTGCCGGTGAACGTGACGACGCCGCCGGCGTCGTCGCCCTCGACCTCGCGGAGCAGCGCGTCCATCGACAGCGGCGACGCCTGCAGCCAGGCGCGTCCGCCGTCGCCCCGCCCGGAGCCCCCGCTCATGGGCGGCAAGAACGCCACCTCGTCGCCATCCGAGACGCGGGTGTGCATGTCGGGGCGGTCTTCGTTCAGCGAGACCAGCAGGCGCCCGCGATAGCGCGCGATCTCGGGCATCTCGCCCTCCGCGAGCGAGACCACGTCGCCGAGTGTGCTGCCCTCGGGCACCTCAAGCAGGTGCTCCTTCCTTCCGACCGCTTCACGTAGAGCGGCAAACAGGAGCAAGCGTACACGCATGGCGCCCACCCTAGAAGAAGGCTCCCTGGAGATCAACGCGTCGCCCGCGCCGCGCGCGGATCACGTGCGGGTCGCGCTCGACGGGCTGCGCCCGGGGCTGCTCGCCGACGGCGGCAACATCGAACTGGTCGCCGTCGAGGAGGACGGGACCGTCTGGGTCGAACTGCAGGGCGCCTGTGCCGACTGCGCCGCCGCCCCACTGACGCTCCGGCTCGTGATCGAGCCCGGGCTGCGCAACGCCGTCCCCGGCGTCACCGCCGTCATCGTCGCCTGACGGGCCCAGGGCCCGGAAGAGCGCCCCGCGATCCGGCGATCCGGCCGCCGATCCAGCGGCCGATCGGTCAGGCGGTCTTCGGGTTTCCCGGCTGACTCCCGTCCTTGGGCTTGTCCGCCGAGCCGGGCGATGCCGACTTCGTCGCGCCCTCGCCCATCGAGATCTGACCGTTCAGGACCGCGCCTTCCTCGATGACGAGGCTCTTGGTCTTCACGTTGCCCGTGAGCCGGGCGCTCTTGTGCAGGTGCAGGAGCGTCCGCGCCTCGACGTCGCCCTGGATCTCGCCCGAGACGATCACCGTCTGCGACGAGATGGTCGCCTGGATCGAGCCGGTCTCGCCGACGATCAGCGTGTTCTCGCTCTTGATCTCGCCCTCGAACCGACCGTCGATGCGAACCGTGTCCTGGAAGGAGAGCTTGCCCGAGAACTCCGACCCCTGGTCGATGAACGCAGTCAGGGCATTGCCGTTGCCGGTGCCCTTGCCCGTCGTCTCGGTGCTCATCTCTCGCGTACTCCCCTTGCGGAACTCGTTGAACGCCATCTGGTCTCCCTGGAGAGCGGCCGCACGCGGCGCGCATGTTCGTACTCGTCCTGACCCTATCGGCGCAGCACGACGCAACTTGAGCGCAGAAGTGCGAGCGGCTGCTATCCTCCGACGCCGATGGCGGGCTGGAAAGCGGGGGAAATTCGCGACGAGCTCAGGAGAGCCCGCAGCGGCGGCCGGGTGCACGGCGCCTACCTGTTCGAGGGCCCCGCAGGCACCGCGCGGCACGAGACGGCGCTGTGGTTCGCGCGCCTGCTGCTCTGCAGTTCCGCCGGGGACGACCCCTGTGGCGAGTGCGGGGACTGCCGCCGCAGCGGCGCGGCCGAGCCCGCGCCGGACTCGCGAGCCGAGGGCGACGAGCAACGGCCCGCGCCGCGGCACCCGGACCTGCACCTGGTGAAGCCGGTCCCGGCCAGACCCGGCGAGCGCCCGCGCGACAGCATCGTGGTCGACCAGATCCGCGACCTGCAAACGCGCCTGGCGCTGGTCGCGAACGAGGGCGGGCACCGGGTCGCCGTGATCGCGCCCGCAGAGCGGCTCAATGCCGAGAGCGCCAACGCGCTGCTCAAGACACTCGAGGAGCCTCCGCCCGCGACTACGATCGTGCTCGTCGCCAGCTCCGGCGACACGCTGCCGCCGACGGTGCGCTCCCGCGCGACGCGTTTCCGGTTCCGGCGCGAGGCCGAGGCCGAGATCTCCGCGGGGCTCGAGCGCGAGGGGCTCTCGACCGAGGACGCGGCGCTGGCCGCCTCGCTCGGCGGCGGCAGCCTCGAAGCGGCCCACGAGTGGGCGGAGCAGCATCTCGACGAGGCGCGAGAGATGCGCGACGCCATCGTCGATGCCGAGCGAGGGACGGCGTCGGCCGTACTCGACTTCGCCGAGGGCTTCCGCGGCACCGGCAGCGCGCGTGAGCGCTGTCAGCTGCTGCTGGCGGTGCACGGTGCCGTCGCGCGCGAACGGGTGGCGCAGGCCGTCCAAGGCGACGACCGAGCGGCGGCCGAGCGCTGGCTCGACCGTGCCGAGGCCGGCGAGCGCGCCCGCAAGGAGCTGGCGCGGCGGAACCTGAACCCGCGGCTCGTCGCCGAGGGCCTGCTGCTCGCGCTGAACGGCGTCTAGGACGCGCTCATTCCCGCGTCGCACCGTAGAGCGCGACGGGTGTCCACGTGCCGTCGAACTCCTGCGTGTCGCGCCACACGCGCCGCCCCCTCGCGGGAGCGATCGGGTGCTCGGCCACCTGAGGACCGACCCGGTCGCCGGTGAACTCGTGGGCGACCGCGACCCCCTGCTCGAGGTCGAGGACCGAGATCCCCGGCCGGTGTCGAGCGGCGAGAGTCCCCGCGTTGACCAGCAGGGCCTCCGGAAAGTCGACGAGCACCCGGTAGTGCATGTGGCCGTTCACCACGATGCGCGTCTCGTTCTCGGCGAGCAGGTCGTCGAGTTCGGGACTGCGCTCGACCGGCATCCGCTTCGTTCCCGGCCAGACCTTGCGCATGTCGTTCTCGGAGACGCCGTGACACAGCAGCAGCGAGCCCGCGGCCGTGTCGAAGCGGAGGGTACTCGGCAGCCGTTCCAGGAAATCGCGGGCGGCGTCGCCGATCTCGTGCAGGTGGTGCGCGTCCGGGATGTGGCGCACCCGGTCCGACAACAGCCAGCGGTCGTGGTTGCCCCTGACTGTGGCCACGCCGGCCTGCTCGAGCAGGTGGCAGCAGAGGTCGACGCTGCCGGGTCCGTCCGCCACGTCGCCCGTGCAGATGACCGCGTCCACGGACCGACCGTGGATCCACTCGAGCGCCGCCGCCAGCCGGCGGTCCTCTGCGTGGACGTCGCCCAGGACTCCGATCCGCCTCAGCATGGCCCGGAGTCTATCCCGCCTAGCGGCTGAAGGGCTCGGGGCTACATTCCGTCGCCGATGACCACGCCCTTCTACGTCACCACGCCACTCTACTACCCGAACGCGCAGCCGCACATCGGCAGCACGTACACGACGGCGATCGCCGACACGCTGACGCGCTACCACCGCGCGGCCGGCGAAGAGGTCTTCTTCGTCACCGGAACCGACGAGCACGGCGAGAAGATGCTCGAGGCCGCGCGCGAGGCGGGGCTCGAGCCGAAGGCCTTCGTCGACGGCATGGCGGAGCGCTTCTCGTCGACGTGGAAGCAGCTGGGCTTCGAGTACGACCGGTTCATCCGCACGACCGACGCGGACCACGTCCGCGCGGTGCAGCACCTGTGGCAGACGATCTACGACCGGGGCGACGTCGAGTTCCGCGAGTACACGGGCCGCTACTGCGTCGGCTGCGAGGCCTACCTGACGGACCGCGAGTTGGTCGACGGCCAGTGCGCGCAGCACCTGACCGAGCCCGAGGAGCGAAGCGAGTCGAACTACTTCTTCAAGATGACGTCGTACTTCGACGACTGGGTCGAGCACCTCGAGAGCCACCCGGAACTGGTCACGCCCACGCGCTACCGCAACGAGGCGCTGGCGCTGATGAAGGGCGGCGTGCTCGGCGACCTGTGCATCACGCGCCCGGTCGAGCGGCTGACCTGGGGCATTCCCGCGCCCTGGGACGACGACTACGTGCTCTACGTGTGGACCGACGCGCTGGTCAACTACGTGACCGCCACGGGCTATCCCGAGGCCGGTTGGGAGGAGCGCTGGAGCGGCGTGCACCACCTGATCGGCAAGGACATCCTGAAGCCGCACGCCGTCTTCTGGCCGACCATCCTGCGCGCGGCCGGGCTGCCGCTGTTCCAGGGACTGCACGTGCACGGGCACTGGAACGTCGAGAACCAGAAGATATCGAAGAGTCTCGGAAACCTGGTCGACCCGCACGTGATGGACGAGAAGTACGGCTTCGAGGGCTTCCGCTACTACCTGCTGCGTGACATGAGCTTCGGGACGGACACCGGCTTCTCGGAATCGGGCGTGGTGCGCCGCATCAATGACGACCTCGCGAACGACCTGGGCAACCTGCTCAACCGCTCGGTCAGCATGACCGGCCGCTACTTCGACGGCGTCGTGCCCGAGGCGAGCGAGCCCGGCGAACTGGCCGAGGTGGCCACACGGGTGGCGGCCGACGTGGACCGGCACGTTCGCGAGTTCAGCACGCAGCGCGCGCTGACGGCGCTCTGGGAGCTGGTGTCGGCGGGCAACAAGTACGTGGACGCTCAGGCCCCGTGGAAGCTGGCGAAGGAGCCCGAGCAGCGTCGCGAGCTCGAGCGCGTGCTCTACGACGTGCTCGAGTCGCTGCGCATCACCGCCGTGCTCCTCGCGCCGTTCCTGCCCGGGACGGCAGCCCGAATCCTCGGCAGTCTGGGCGATCCACCGACGGCGGCCACGCTGGCCGAGGCCACCCGCTGGGGAGGCCTGCCCGCCGGCACGTCGACCCAGGTCATCCCCGCCCTCTTCCCCCGCATCGACACCGACTGAGGCCCACCGCCGTGAGGCTCTTCGACAGCCACGCCCACATCGGCGCCCCCGAGCTGCTGGCCGAAGCGCCGGAGCTGCTCGACTGCGCGCGCGAAGCCGGGGTGATCGGCGTGATCGCCGTCGGCTCCGGCTACGGCCTCGGAGCCAACGGGGGCGCGGTGGCGCTGGCCGACGCGCACCGCGACGTCTGGGCCACGGCGGGGGTCCACCCGCACGACGCGCACGAGTGGGGCGAGCGCGCCGGGACCGCCGTAGACGGTTGGCTCGGTCACGACCGCGTCGTCGCCGTCGGCGAGTGCGGACTGGACTACTGGTACGAGCACTCCCCGCGCGAGGCGCAGGCCGAGTGCCTGCGGGGGCAGATCCGGCTGGCGCGCCGCCACGGCCTGCCGCTCGTGATCCACGTGCGCGCGAGCCGCGACACGCGCGACGCGTTCGACGACCTGATTCGCATCTTCGACGACGAGGGAGCGGACCGGGCCGGCGGCGTGATCCACTGCTTCACTGGCGACGCGCCGCTTGCCGAGGCCTGTCTCGAGCGCGGCTTCGACATCTCGTTCTCCGGCATCCTGACCTTCCGCAACGCGGCCGACCTGCGCGAGGTGGCGCGGGGCCTGCCGCTCGACCGGCTGCTGATCGAGACCGACAGCCCGCTGCTCGCCCCCGTGCCCCACCGCGGACGCCGCAACCAGCCGGCCTGGGTGGGGCACGTCGCGGAGTGCCTGGCCGAGGTCCGCGGCCTCGAGCCCGAGCGGGTGGCGGACTCGAGCGCGGCCGCAGCCTGCCGGGTCTTCGGCATCACGGGCGTGGCGTGAGCGAGACCGAGGACGTCGCGGCCCTCGCGCTCGACATCGCCCGCGCCGCGGGCGGGCTGCAGCGCGAGCGGTTCGGCGACGAACGCGTGATCGAGACCAAGAGCAGCGCCATCGACCTGGTCACCGACGTCGACCGGGCGAGCGAGGACCTGATCGTCGGACGCATCGGCGACGCGCGCCCGCGGGACGGCATCCTGTCCGAGGAGTCCGGCAACGTGCGCGAGGCCGAGAGTGGCTGGCGCTGGGTCATCGACCCCCTCGACGGCACCACGAACTACGCGCACGGCGTGCCTCACTTCGCGGTGTCGATCGGTGTCGAGCACGGGGGGCGCCGCGAAGTCGGGGTCATCTACGACCCGATGCGGGACGAGTGCTTCACGGCCCGGCGCGGCGACGGCGCCCGCCTGAACGGATCGCCGACCCGCGTGTCGGACGAGCAGCGGCTCGACCGCGCGCTGCTCGCGACGGGCTTCGCGTACGACGTGCACGAGCGGGAGATGATCGAGAACCTGGAGTTCTTCTCGCGCTTCATCCGGCGCGCGCGCGGCATCCGCCGGGCCGGGTCCGCGGCACTCGACCTGGCCTACGTGGCCTGTGGGCGCTTCGACGGCTTCTGGGAGATGCACCTCTCGGCGTGGGACGTGGCGGCGGGAATGCTGATCGTGACCGAGGCGGGGGGCGCGCTCAGCGGCTTCGGCGGCGAGCCTGCGCCGGCCGACGGGTCGAAGCTGGTCGCCAGCAACGGCGCGCTGCACGACGCGCTACTGGGCGTCCTCCGCGCGTAGCCAGGTGTTGCGCAGCGCCTCGGCGCCGAGCGGCACGTCGGCGCCGGTCTCCGGAGCGACCCGCCAGAGCCGATCCTTCTGCGAGGACCGCGCACCGATCGCGCGGCCTCCGCTCGCGTCCCCGGACGCGTCGCCCAGCTCGAGCCACGCCAACTCCTCGCCGCCCTCGGCGTAGAGCTCGACGCGCACGACCGGAGGCTCGAGCCCCAGCGCGGCCGGGTCCTCGCCGGGCGGAGGGATGTCCACGGCGTCGAGGTCGGAGAGCCCGTAGACCAGGTCCTCGAGGTGCACCGGGTCGACGTCCAGCTCATGTCCGTCCGCCGCCCAGCTGCCGTCGGAGCGCACGAACGCGTAGCGCTCGTCGCTGCGCGGGAAGACCAGCACCACGCGGGTGGCGTCGCTCTCCGGCAGCTTCAGGACCTGCTTGTCGCGCAGCGTGAAGACCGAGCGCGGCACGCCGTCGAGGATGCGAGGGGCGATGGACCAGATCTGCTCGCGGCCGTCGATCCGCAGGTACTGCGCGTCGCCGGCCCGTCCCATCTCGATGCGCTCGCGGGCGTCGTCCGCGGTCGTCAGCTCCAGCACGACCTTGGGCGGCGCGAGACCGTAGTCCTCGGCCGGACCGGGCTCGTCCACGAACCCGACCGCGCGCGCCAGGTCGAGATCCTCGATCAGCCGCGTCAGGCGATCCTGGTCGGCCGGCTCGGCGAAGGGCTCGGTCAGCACCCAGCCGTCGTCGAGCTTGCGAGCCGCCAGCAGCGGCTCGCCCTCGACCTGTATGCGCACCCCGGTCACGTCGGCCGCGAGGGTCGAGATCATCCGCGCGTCGCGCAGCGCGTGGAGCTCGCGCTCGAGCGCGTCGGTCTTCCACTGCGGCGCGGTGAAGATCACGTCGTCCTTGCCGGCGAGGGCCACGTAGACGTTGCCGCCGAACGGCGTCGGCTTGCCGATCCGCAGTGCGAAGCGCTCGGCGCCCGCCTCGACCGCGACCCGCCGCTCGCTGCCGCCGGCGAGCTCTCCGCCGAGGCCGAAGGGCGACAGGTCCGGTCCCACGTCGCCGATCTCCCCCGCCGCCTCGAGCCCGGTGACGCTGCGCAGCAGGTCCGCGACCTCGTCCTGCGAGGCCGCGTAGTCGACCGGGGACTCGAGCCTCCAGCCGGTCCCGGATCGCACCAGGCGCGCGTGGCCGCCGCCCTTCAACGGGACGTCCAGGGCGGTGACGGCGTCTTCCTCGACGGGGAAGAGCCGGACCGCCGCGCTCTCGCCGCTGCCCCTCTCGCCCCCGATCTCGCCGAACCAGACCCAGAGACCCAGGGCGACGGCGACGCCGACCAGCACCCCCGTCGCGCGCAGGCTCAATCGCGGCGTCTCCACCAGTTGACGATGGCGATCAGCAGGATCAGCTCCGGCAGGCCGAACAGTGCTAGGTAGCGGAACGTCGCCACCTGCCCGGACGTGAGCAGCGCCATCGAGGCGCGCGGCAGCTTGCGGTCGATGGTGATGAACTGCTCCTCGCCGGTCAGCCAGTGGACCATGTTGATCAGCAGGTCGGCGTTCGCGGCGCTGCCGACGAAGCCATTGCGCGCGAAGTCGGCGTCGCCGATCACGATCAGCCGGCCCTCGGCGTCCGGGTCAGCGTCCG
>JAFDDB010000211.1 GCA_019311115.1 Deltaproteobacteria bacterium | reverse complement strand
TCGACGCGTAGATTGTCGCGCAGCCGCTGGTCGAAGACCGCCGAGAAGACCTGCAGGTTGTCCTTGATGCTCGGGTAGTCCGGCTGGCTCGGCGATGCCTCCGTCTCCGCCTTGCCCCAGTGGTACTGGTAGCCCACCCGGAGCGCGACATCCTCGACGATCGCTAGGTGCATCGTCGTACCGACGTCGTTCGACACGTCGGTGCTGCGCCCGCGCCAGCCGTCCCCGTCTTGGGTGTAGCGCACGCGCTCGAAGGTGTAGTACGCCGAGAAGCCGACGCGCTCGGTCAGCTGGTAGGTCGCCTCCCCGCCCGCGCTCCAGCCGGTCTCGCGATCGAGGCCGATGCGCTTATCCGAGTAGCTCCGGTCCGTCCAGCCTGCGTTTAGGGTGAGCGAGACCTCGTCGCGTGGCATGAGGGTCGCGAGCAAATCGATCTGGTTCGAGGTGCGGTCCGTCTGGTCGAACTGGCCCGGGGCCGACGCCCCGCCAATCTGGTCGTAGCTGTTGCCGCCGCGGGTGCGGAACTCGTAGCGGCCCCGCAGCCACGTCCGCGGCGAGGGGCGCGAGTCCAGCGTGAACCGGGCGATGTGCTCGTTCTGGTGCGTGACGTTCCGGTCCTCGCGGTACCAGTTCTGCCACTCGTAGCCGATCGTCATGCGCGTCTTCCGGTCCAGGCGCCAGGTCCCGTCGAGCGACAGGTTCTGGCGCCGGAAGCTGCGCTGGTTCGCGGCCAGGCGGGTGCCGACGACGTCGCCGTCGCTGGCGGAACGGTCGGTGAAGCGGATGCTGTCGGTGTTGTTCTGGTAGTCGTAGTAGCGGTAGCGCGCGCGCACGTTTAGGTCGCGGCAGGGGCGGGCGTTCACCACCAGGTTGGCGAGAACCGTGTCGACGTCGCCGTCGAGGTCGCTCTGGGGCAACGCCGGGTTCGCGAAGTTCGCGGAGTAGGGCAGGAAGGACTCGTCCTGGCTGTGGTGCCCGTAGGCTACGGTGCCCGCGACGTGGACGGGGAACTCGGCCGGGATGGTCGTGGAGCCCGACAGGCTGAACTGGTGCGCGCGGTTGTCGGGCTCGCGCCGGATCCGCGCGTCGACGCGGGCCGGATCGGCGTCGGTCGGGTTCGCGACCTCCACCGCCCCGACCTGGTTATTGTAGTACGAGCCGTGGTAGCCGAGCTCCGCGTTCCAGCCGTCGCGCACGAGCAGGGCGCTGCCGTCCCACAGGTGGGTGTGGTCGTCGACGGGGGTACGGAAGTTGGCGTAGGGACCGCCGGCCCCCGTACCAAACACGACCGCGAAGGGGCGCTCGCCGTCGCGGTCGCGCAGTTGGTAGCCCGCGCGCAACGTGAGCTCCTCGCTCGCCCACCAGGTACCGCGGGCATGGTAGTCGCGCTGCCGGAACTGCAGGCTGGGGCGCGAGCCGAACGCCAGGATCTGCGTCTCCTGCGCCGCACCGCTGCCCACGCGCATGATGTCCGGCCGCAGGTCCTGGTCCGTGCCCCCGTTGTGCGCCGCGATCGACTGGTTGCTGAACACCTGGTAGAACTGCGACATCCCGAAGTCGACCTCCCAGCGGCCCCACTGGCCGAGCTGGACCTCGTACTCCTGATCGGTCGCCAGCAGGGAGTTCGCCCAGCTCCGCAGGTACAACCCGTCTCCGCCCTCGACGAGCAGGTCCATGCCCCCGTGCGCCCCTGCACCCGAGTCGCGGTAGCGCTCCCAGTACGCCGACCCGGTGTCGCCGCTCTCGCCCTCGTAACCGAACCAGGCCTCACCCGACACCGTGGCCGGACCGACTTGCGTGTCCGCCCGCGCCGCGCCCGCGAAACCGAGCCACCCGGCCGCAGCGAGCAGCAGCACGAGACAGGTGTGCGGATGAAGAGGGGTCATGTCAGCGGGTCAGCCGGTCCCCGGAGGGGTGGTTGGAGCCGTGGACCTGGGGGTGGCACTGCAGGCACGAGGAGCCCACCACGAACAGGCTGTCGGGCGGGCGTGCGCTCGGCCCGTGCGCCCGGTGGCACTGCTGGCAGAGTCGCGGCATCGACGTCTTGAGCATCGACTCGCGCGTCGAGCCGTGCGGGACGTGGCAGTTCATGCAGTCCTCGTAGACCGGCGGGTGCTCCCACAGGAACGGACCGCGCTTCTCAGCGTGGCAGCGGTAGCAGTTGTCGTTCGTCGTGTGGTCGGAGATCAGGTGGTCGGCGATGGAGCCGTGCGGGTTGTGGCAGGAGCTGCACGACATCTTGCCTTCGCGGACGGGCATGTGCGCGTTGCGGTAGAGCTGGGAGCGCGGCATCAGGTGGCACTGGGTGCAGGCGTCGGTCTCGCTCGCGGCCGACAGCATGGCCGACCTCGACTTCGCCTTCATCACGTGGTGGCAGGTGCCGCACGCCACGTCGGCCGACTCGTGCTCGCTGCCCGCCCAGTAGACGCGCTCGCCGCCCTCGTGGCAGTCCATGCAGACCGCGTTCTGGTCGGCGACGGGCTCGGAGCCGTCGAGCCGGAAGCGGATCATCCCCTCGAACGACTGGCCCGCCGCCACGACGTGCGCGCCGGCGGGACCGTGGCAGCCCTCGCAGCCCTGGCGCATGCGCGCATTGCGGCCGTTCTCGGGTGTGAATACCTTGGCGTGGATCGTTCCTTCGTAGTGCTCGAGCAGGCCCTCGTGGCACGCCTTGCAGACGGCGTCACCCAGGTAGCTCGGCTCGGGCGGGCCCTCGGCCCGCGCCGTCGCGATGGAGAGCGCGAGCGCGGCGCCACCCACGACTCCTGCGAGCGCCAGCACCCGAGCTGGACGCATCAGTCCGTCGGGCCCGCCGGCGAGCGCTGTGTCAGCCGCCGCAGCTTCTCGGCCAGGTCGCGGCTCACGGTGGCCTGGAGGGCGACGCGGGCCGCCGGATTCTGCTCTACCCAGGGCTGCACGTCGGCCATGGGAAGCGCGAGGTAGCGGCAGTCCGAGATCGCCCGGGCGTTGCCCCAGGCGGGCTCGCCGCTCAGGATGACCGACGCGCCCATCAGTTCTCCGGCGCCGGCGGTCCCGATCCGTTCCCCATCGACCTCGAGCTCGACCTCACCCGACAGCAGCACCAGCACCTCGCTCAGCTCCTCACCGCGGTGCACGATGGTCTCACCGGCGCGCGCGGAACACCACTGGCCCAGGGCGACGAAGCGGACGAAGTCGCGCGGACGCAGGTCCGAGAACGACAGGTCGTAGAGCGCCTTCTCGAGCGGAGTCATCCGCACCGGGCGAACCAACGACCAGACGTAGAGAGCGATGCCCGCGCCGAGCAGCGGATGTCCGACGAAGGTGAAGAGCATGGCGGTGTCGGCGTTCGAGTCGAGCATCACCAGCAGCGCCGTCCCCAGGCCCAGCATCACCAGGATCGTCGCAGTGCGGATCACTGGGATACCCCGCCGGTCAGCGCCTGCGGCGGGTGCGCCGCCGGGTGGCACGTGCCCGTGCAACCCATCTGGTGCGAGAGCAGCGCCTGTTGGATCTCGGGCGCGGCGTGCGCGGGCTGGCTGCGGAAGGCGAGCCCCTCGGCGTGACAGGCCAGGCAGGACTTCAGGTCGAAGTCGCCGTGCAGCGTCAGGGGCAGGTCGTAGGTGCCCGTCAACTCGAGCAGCATGTGGCGCACGCCCGCGAGCTTCGCCCTCATGTTGCCGTGAACCCCGTAGCCGCTGTGGCAGGTGTAGCAGGACTGCGCCGTGGGCACGGCGCCCTGCGTGATGTGGAGCGGGGCCAGCGCCTTGTCCTCGGGCGTCACGGTCTCGAGCAGCGGCGTCATGACGTGGCAGGTGACGCAGAACTCCGTCTCCTTGGAGCGCTCGAGCAGCACCATGTCCGACAGCGCGAACGCCACCAGCGGAACCGTGACCAGGCTGACCGCGAGCAGCGCGTCGGTCACCGGGCGCCTCACGAGCACCCAGACGCAGAGCCCAAGCGCGACCACCGCGAGGATCGCGGCGATGGTACCGAGCGTGGGGTCGCTCAGGTCCCCGGGGTGGGCGAAGAGTGGACCCAGGTCTTCCATGCAGGGATAGGGCGGCTGCCTACTTGAACGTGGCGACGAAGGCCGAGACTGCGGCGAGGTCGTCGTCCGAGAGCTTGCCCTTCGCCTGGGCGTGGTTCGCGGCCTCGCTCACGTGTTTGGACACGGCGTCCGCGGACTTGCCCTGGAGCGGCGGGATCTTCATCGCCGCGCCGACGGGCGTGTCGCCGGCGCCGCTGGCGCCGTGGCACGACGCGCAGTTAGCGTCCGCGCTGCCGGCGGCGAGAGTCAGACCGAGAATCAGGGTCGAGATGGCGAGCAGGATCTTCATGCGGCGGACTATACGCGATTCCATGGGGGGGGGTACGGGATTCACTCGGCGTACTGCGCGCGCCACTCGCGGCTCCACCCGTCGAATGCACCGCCCGCGATCGCGTCGCGCGCACGCGCGAGAAGCCTCATGTAGAACGAGAGGTTGTGCAGACTCGATAGCCTCGCGCCGAGCGCCTCTTCGGTGACGACCAGGTGACGAAGATACGCGCGGGAGAAGCGGGCGCAGGCGGGGCAGGGGCAGTCCTCTTCGATCGGGCTCACGTCCTCGCGGAACCGCGCGTTTCGCAGGTTCAGCGGACCGCGGTCCGTAAACACC
>JAFDDB010000026.1 GCA_019311115.1 Deltaproteobacteria bacterium | reverse complement strand
TGTTGATGCGGATCTTGGTCTTGGCTCCCAGTTCGACCTCGTCGGGCTTCGCGTTGACCGAGAATCCGAGCTCGCCCGGATCCGACAGGACAGTCACACCCTCGATCAGGTCCACGCCGACGTAGGTGACGAGCGGGCTCTTGTCCGGCTCGATCTCCACGGTCGCGCCCAGGATGTCCATGCCCGTGTAGCGCAGCAGCAGAGCGCTGGCGCGCGTCGAGCAGACCGTCGACGGATCCGGCGGGACTCCTACCGTGATCGTCTCACTGTCGCAGTCCGTGCACTCGATCCCGTCCTGGTCGAACGTCACCGTGACGGTGTTCGTGGTCTCCTCGGTCAGGAACTGGGTCGCAACCAGGCTCAGGATGTCGACGCCGGTCAGCGTCTCGCCGGTCGCCAGGATGCCGAGCTTGTCATCGACGACGTCGATGTTGGTCACCGTGACGTTGGGACACACGTTCACCAGGTCGTAGGTGTAATCGACGTTGGCGCCGCTACCGGCCGTCCCGCCCTCCGTGGTCTGCATGCCCGTCACCTGGAGCGAGCCGAAGCTGTCTCCCAGGTTCAGGGGCTTCGAGCACGAAGTGTGGAAGTTGCCGCCCTGGATCACGTCGCCGACGTCGTCCAGGACCTGGTACTCGGTATTCGCCGAGAAGTTGCTGCGTCCCGCCATGGCCGCGGTCGCGTCGAGGAGATCCCCGAGCGTGACGCCAGACACATCGAGGTACGTGCCGGTCCCTCCGTCGGTGAGCAGCACGCGCACCGTCTCGTTCGGATCGGCCAGCATGTCCTGCGAGCAGGACTGCTTGTCCGCGGGCTGCGAGTTCTGCGGCGACACCGGGCAGATCGAGCCCGTGTAGCGCACTTGGAGGATCTCGAGCTTGCCCAAGCAGTGCGGCGGCGCCCCGGACGGCAACTCCTGGATGCAGTCCTCGTCGCCCGGCAAGGCGACCTTTCCGCCTTCGGTCGTCGTCATCGCGATGACCGTCACACTGCCGAAGGAGTCGCCCACCGAGAGCGGCTGCGAGCACGAGGTGTGGAAGACGATCTCCTCGAGCAGGCCGTTCGGGTCCGACAGCAGGATCGTGGTCGAGGACGTCAGGTTGTTGAGACCGGCGTCCGCGGCGTTGATCTGGAAGGTCCCGTTCAGCGGCACCGTCTCCATCGTGTAGATCGAGTCGGCGGTGCTCTTCTTGGTCTTCTTCGTGAAGATCGAGTCGTCGGTGCTCTTCTTCGTCTTCTTCCCCTTCTTGGTCTTCTTGGTCTTCTTCTTCTTGCCCTTGGCTTTGGCGAGGACGTTCAACGGATCGGTGTCGTTCGCGTCACCCGTGCAGATGGCCTTGCTCGGGTCCTGGCTGTTGCTCGAGCCGTCGGCGCAGCCGAGGCCGGTATATTCGAGCGTCAGCGAGACGACCTTGCCGTCGCAATCGTCGACCCCGGAGCCAGGCGACTGCTCGACGCAGGCCTGCTTCGACACGAAGAGACACGCCTTCGGGCCGACGCAGTCCGCCTGCGTGTCGAGCGCGAACTGGCCGCTGACCGAGGCGATGTTGTTCTGCACGGTGCACGGACCGAGCGTCGAGTGGATGTACATCGTCGGACTGGCCTCGCCCGGGTTGATGACCGGATCGAAGTTCCACTCGACCGAGGGATTGGGGACGTTGGGGTCCGACACCGTGATGGTATTGGGGTCGCCGGCCGGGATGTAGCCGACGCCACCGAAGAAGACGTCCCGCGTGTCGGTCAGGATCTCGAAGCGCTGCAGGAAGAGGGTCGAGCTGGGCTCGTTGACGATCGAGTAGGTGTACGTGAAGTGACCCTCGAGCGGCAACGGGTTGTTCGGGCTGTCGTGGCGGTACACCGTGTACGTCTTTGTCGCGGTGTACTGGAACGTGGGAGCGAACCGGTCTTCGACGAAGACCTCGGTGCCGGTCAGGTCGCCCGACGCGAACGCACCGAGCGGCGCGAGCAGGATTGTGAACGCAACTGTTGCAGCGAGCGTGTCGCGAATCGACACCATCCGGTAACCCTCCGGTCATCCGGCCGCACGAGAGCGGCCTGAACTGGCTTCTTATTGGCGCCCACGCGGGCGCTTGAAGAGACCGAGTCCGGCGAGGGACGCGCCGAGCAGCGCGATCAATCCGGGCTCGGGTACCGGGACTTCCTCGATAACTCCAGCAACGGAGAAGTCCGGACCGGCGCCGATCATGAAGCTGACCGGGCCGGCAGCGGAACTGAGATCACCCAAGGTGTAACTGACGATGAGCCGTGCGCTCGATTCGCCACTGTCGATGTTCTTCGAGGGGTCGTTCAGGCCGTTGCCGAAGTCGAACTTGGCGTCGGCCGCGTCGAGCAGGCCGGCCACGAAATCGGGAGGGTTCGACCGCCGGTCGGAAATCATCCCTTCCCGCCCGGGCGCCTCCGCAGTCCGCTGGCGACCCCTCCAGAGGCATCACCTGCCCCTGGCCCGGAGGCGCTCAGCCGGCCTCGGACCGGTCCGTCTCGTCGGAGTCCACTCGCCCGTCCACGATGCGCACCACGCGGCGAGCGCGCTCCATGACCCGCGGGTCGTGGGTGGAGAACAGGAAGGTCACGCCGCGTTGGCGGTTCAGGTCCTCCATGATGTCGAGCAGGTGGTCGGCGGTCTCGGAGTCCACGTTCGCAGTGGGCTCGTCGGCCAGCACGAGGGCGGGATCGGAGGCGATCGCGCGCGCGATCGCCACGCGCTGCTGCTGTCCGCCGGAGAGCTGGTCGGGGCGGCGGTCCTCGAGCCCCTCGAGGCCCACGTCGGCGAGCAACCCGAGCACCCGCTCGCGCCGCGTGGCCGCGTCCACTCCTTGTAGCGCCAGCACGATCTCGGCGTTCTCGTAGGCGGTCAGCACCGGCATCAGGTTGTAGGCCTGGAAGACGAAGCCGATCCGGTCGCGGCGCAGCTCGCTCAGCTGCCGGCGCGAGAGCGGCGCCAGGTCCTTCCCCTCCAGGTACACCGTCCCCGACGTCGGCCGGTCGAGCGCCCCGATCAGGTTCAGCGTCGTGGTCTTGCCCGAGCCGGACGGGCCGCAGAGCGCGGTGAACTCGCCCTTCTCTATGGTGAGGGACAGGCCGCGCAGCGCGAACACGTCGAGCGCGCCCTGCCGGTACCGCTTGGTCACGTCCACGAGCCGGGCCGCGGGGTCGCCGTTCGTCTGCGTCATGGATTCCTCATACCAAGCGGATGGACTCGACCGGGACGATGTGTCCGGCCTTCCAGGCGGGGTACAGCCCCGAGAGCAGCGTCGCCGTCATGGCCGCTGCTGCGATCAGCGCCACGGTCTCGGGGTAGAGGGCAACGTGCATAACCGTCGAGACGGCGATGCCCGCGATCTCGCTGTTGGACATGTCGAGCTGTGCGGAGATGTCGAGCCCCTTCGTAGACAGGTACCAGTAGGGCCACGCGACGAAGATGCCCGCAGCGATCAGGCCGACCAGACCGAGCCACAGGCTCTCGAACATGACGAGCCCAAAGAGCCGTCCCGGGCTGAAGCCGATCGCCAGCATGATCCCGAACTCCCGCACCCGCTCCATGACGCTCACGAACAGCGTGTTGAAGATGCCGGCGGCGACGAGCAGTGCGATCACGCCCTCCATGAACTGGGCGCCCGCCACCTTCATCGCGATGAACGCGGCGAGATCGGGCTGATTCTCGTACCAGGGAAGGGCCACCACGTCGCCGGACAGCCGCGCGCCGAGACGAGCGGCCACCGCGTCGGAGCGTCGCTGGTCGCCGATGAAGAGGCCGATCTGGATCGCCTCCTGCGGCCCGTAGCCGAGCGTCTCGCGCAGCGCGTCGAGCGCGAGCAGGCAGAGGCCTCCGTCGACGGTGGGCGTTCCCGTGCGCACGATCCCCCTGACGCGAGCCGCGGCGCGGACGATCTCGCCGTGCTTGTCGGTCAGCGTGTAGACGACCTTCTGGCCCAGCTCGACGTCTAGGTTCTCGGCGAGCCGCGCTCCCAGGATGATCCCCGGGTCGCGGCTGTCCTCGAACATGCGCCCCTCGTCGAGGGCTTCGAGCAGCGACAAGCTGCGCTCGTCCTCGAGCGCCGGGTCGAGCGCCATGAAGGCCGCCCCGTAGCTCTGACCCGCGGTCGCGAGCATGAGGAAGCCGGAGATCCGCGGCACCGCGCGCACCACGTCGGGATCCTCGAGCGCCAGGGCTCGGATCCGCTCCACGTCGTGCACGCTGCGGCTGAGCGTCGGCGTCTCCAGGTACTCGGCGTGCTGGAGCGTCACGTGGCCTCCGCCGAGCCGCGCCGCCAGGTCGATCATCTTCGCCCAGTTCGAGTCCCCGATGCCGGTGAAGAGCAGCGCCAGCGTCGTGCCGAACGCGATCGACGAGAGCGTGAGCAGCGTGCGGCGGCGGTGCCGCCACAGGTTGCGCCAGGCCATCGAGGGCAGTCGGGTGTCGAACACGTCGTCTCCTCTAGCGGTAGCGCATGGCCTCGATCGGGCTGATGAGCGACGCCTTGACGGCGGGGTACACGACGGCGATCGCGACGATGCTGACCAGCGTCACGATCGGCAGGCGGAAGACGTCGGGCGTGATCACGGCACGCCAGTGCGGATCCATCGCGAGCCCCATGATCGACACGCCCGCGAGACTCGAGAGGTTGAGGCCGACCTCGGACAGGTAGATCAACCCGGGCACGCCGAGCCCGACGCCGATGGCGATGGCGATCCCCGTCATGATGGCGCTCTCGACCAGGATCAGCCGCAGCACGCCGAGGGGACTCACGCCCAGCGCCTTCATGACGCCGAACTCGCGCACGCGCTCGAAGACGGCCATCAGCATGGCGTTCAGGATCAGGATGCCGATCGCGATGTAGATGATGACGAACATGACGACGATCGCGGCGCGCGCGGAGTCCATCATCGACGCCACCGTCGGCAACAGCTGCCGCCAGGTGCGCACGTCGAGCGCCCCCGCCAGGCCCTGAACGCGCACGGCGGCCGACGCCAGGTCCAGGTCCGCAGGGCGGCGCACGATGATCTGGTGGACGCCGTCGGGCACGACGAAGAGCTCGCGGAACGCGGCCTGCGTCATGAACATGCCGGTGCGATCGGTCGCGGCGCTCACGCCGAGCAGGATCCCGCGCACCGTGTACAGGTCGTAGGCCATGCTGCCGTCCGCCCCCTGGCTGAGCACCAGCAGCTCGTCCCCCGGCTCGACGGCGAGCGTGCGGGCGATGCGCCGGCCCAGGACGACCTGGCTCGGCTCGGCGGGGTCGAGCCACGAGCCCTGGGCGAGCTGGTCGTGGATGAGGCTCACGCGGGCGTCGCGCTCGACGTCCACGCCGCGGAACGAGACGCCGGCCGAGGCGTCGCCTGACGCCGCCATGCCAAAGGCCAGCAGACGGCCGGTGGCGCGCAGCCCCGCCGCCTCGAGGGGAGCGATGAGCGCCTCGGGATCCTGGATCCGCGTGTAGATCGAGGGATTCTCGCGGTAGTCGTCGGCGTGGACCTGCATGTCGCCGACCTCGAGGTCGAGAACGCTCGCCTCCATCCCGCGCAGGTAGCCCTCCATCAGCCCCGCGTAGAGGATCATGGTGAGCAGCCCCAGGCTGGTCGCAGCCACCGTGACCCCGGTGCGCCGCCGGTTCCGCCAGATGCCGCGCCACCCCATCTTGAAGACGTTCATTCGCAGACGTCCTGCCCGGCTCCCGGGATTCGAGATCTAGTGTTCTATTCGATTAGTACACTAGGTCACCAGGGGCAACCCCTGATCGCAAGCTCCCGGGAGGTTGCGATCCCGAAGGTGAGGCGCGTCACCACGGACACACGCGCCGGGACCGACACGGATCCTTGGAATCCTCGCGCGGCGGAGACGCCGCGCGCGCGAGCCCGGCACGCCGCACCCGAACCGACCCGTTCGAGTCTCCTGGTAGCACCGCGGTGTCTTGGCACGCGCGCGCGTGGCCATGAGCCGGCGCCCTCCGTCCCCGGGCGCTCGACTCCGCCGCGCGAACCCCTCCCACCCCGGGCCGCTCCGTGCACCGGCGCGGCCTTGGCTGAACCTCTTGCGTACTTCTGCCGATGCGCTCCGCATGGCCTTGGATCCGCAGGCGTCCGACACCCCGAACGGGCACGCGCCGTTCGCGGCGCTGATCGCGCTCTTTCTCGCAAGCGGCGCCACGTCGCTGGTCTACGAGACGGTCTGGGCGCGCCAGCTCCAGCTCGTCTTCGGGGCAAGCCAGCTCGCTGTGGCGACCGTGCTCGCGGGCTTCATGGCGGGCCTGGCGGGAGGCGCCCTGGCCGGCGCGCGCCTCGGCGAGCGCACGGTCCACCCGCTGCGCGTCTACGCCTGGCTCGAGGGGAGCATCGGCCTGTACGCCCTCGCCTTCCCGTGGCTGCTCGCGGGCGTGACCCCGATCTACACAGGGTTCGCCGCCGCCTTCGAGCCGGGACCGCTCCTCTTCGGTGGCTTCCAGCTGGCGGTCGTCGGCGCCCTGCTGCTGCCGCCGACGCTGTGCATGGGCGCGACCCTCCCGGTGCTGGCGCGGTTCGTGCGCCACGAAGCGGGACGCAGCGGCCGCGACGTCGGCGCTCTCTACGGAGCGAACACGCTCGGCGCGGTGCTCGGCGCGGGACTCGCGGGCTTCGTGCTCCTGCCCCGGCTCGGTCTCTCCACCACGACGTTCAGCTGCGCCGCGGCGAACGGCGGGCTGGCGCTGCTCGCGCTGGCGCTGTCCCAGCGCTCCGCGGCTCTGACGCCGCAGCGGGCCGAGCCCGACGGGCCGCCCGCGACCCGGCGCCTGCTGGCCCTGGCCGCGCTCTGCGGCTTTGCCGCACTGCTCTTCGAGGTCGCGTGGTTCCGCCTGCTCACGCTGATCCTGGGCGGCAGCGCGTACTCGTTCAGCATCATGCTGGTCTCCTTCCTCGTCGGGATCGGCGCGGGCGGCTGGACCGGCGGGTTCGCCGCAGACCGCGCAGCTGCGAACGGCGGCCGCACGCGCCTGCTCCGCGAGTTCGCCGCGATCCAGGGCGGAATCGCCGTGCTCGCCTCGCTGGCCGTGCTCGGCTACGGGCAGCTTCCGTTCGCGTTCGCCTGGCTGTTCCACGTCACCGGTCCCGCACCGGCGCTGCTCTTTCCTGCCGAGGTCGGCCTCGCCATCGCGCTCATGCTGCCCCCGGCACTCGGCATGGGAGCGGCCTTCACCTACCTGGTACGGATCGCGGCGCGTCCGGGACGCGAACTCTGCGCGCCCGTCGGATACCTCTACGCCGCCAACACGCTGGGCGGCGTGGCCGGCGCCGTCGCCGGCGGCTTCGTACTGCTGCCCTGGCTCCACCTGCGCGGGGCCGTGCAGGCCGCGGCCTGGCTCGAGCTCGGCGGCGGCTTCGCCGCGCTCCTGCTGGCACGCGCCGTGGTGCGAGGCCGCGTCCGCGCTGCGTCCTGGCCGGCGGCCGCGTGCGCGGTCCTCGCCGGTGTGACGCTGCTGGTCCCGGCCTGGAACCCGCTGCTCATGTCCTCGGGCATGTTCCTGTACGCGTCGCGCCTGGAGAACGGAAGCCGCGCAGCCGTGATCGAGGCGGCGATCCACCCCTACGAGCTGCTCTTCTACGACGAGGGGCTGTCGTCGATCGTCACCGTCGCCCGCGGCCGCGAGACGGGGAACATCTGGCTGGCGCACAACGGCAAGGTCGACGCTTCCAGCCACCACGACCTGGACACACAGGTCCTGCTCGCGCACCTGCCCATGCTCTTCCGTCCCGACGCGGACCGCGTCATGGTGCTCGGCCTGGCGAGCGGCATGACGGCCGGCTCGATCGCGCTGCACCCGGCGCCCCGGCAGATCGACCTGGTCGAGATCGAGCCGCTCGTCATCGATGCGCTCGAGTTCTTCAACGACTACAACCACCGACCGCTCGACGACCCCCGCACGCGGGTCTGGCTGAACGACGCGCGGAACCACCTGCTGCGCATGCCCGACGGGAGCTACGACGTGGTCACCGCCGAGCCCTCGAACCCGTGGCTCTCGGGGGTCGCGAGCCTGTTCACGCGCGACTTCTTCGAGCTGGGACGCCGCAAGCTCGCGAAGGGCGGCGTGTGGGCGCAGTGGCTCCACAGCTACGGAATGGGGTGGGACGACCTGCGGTCGCTGCTCGCAACCTTCGCGTCGGTCTACGACCACGTGCGCGTGTTCTCGGTCGGCGACTCGGACCTGATCCTGGTCGGCAGCGCCGAGCCGCTTCCGCTCGACACGGACCGGATCCGGCGCGCGCTCGTCGGACGCGAGGCGGTGCAGGACGACCTGATCCTGGCCGGGATCCGCAGCCCCGTCGACGTGCTGCTGCGCTACCAGTTCGACCGGGACGCGATCGTGTCGCTCACGCAGGGGGTCGAGCTGAACACCGACGACAATATGCGTATCGAGTACGCCGCCCCTCTGCGGATGCACGAGGACACGATGAGACAGAACCGGGCGCTGCTCGCGAGCGCAGCGGAGGTGCCGATCGACGCGACGCATCAGCTCGAGGAGCTCGTCGCCCTCGCCGGACGGTACGGAGACGAGGGGGACTGGGAGCGCGCGCTGCTCGCGATCCGCGCGGCCGAGAAGCGCAACCCGTCCGTGGCGGAGATCTCGCGGGTACTCCACGAGCTCGCACGCAAGGCCGAGCGCCCCGAACCGGCTTCGGGCGAGTAGCCACGGGCGCGAGGCCGCAGGCGATACACTCCAGGGCAATGGAGTCGGCTCTTCGCATCTCCGTGCCCGCCCGGCCGATCGGCCGCGTGCTCTGGAGCACGGCCGCGCTGCTGATCGGCCTGGGGCTCTTCACCGAGGTCGCCGCTTACGTCTACGACACCCCCGTCCTCACGCGACTCGACCTCTTCTTCAACCTGGCCTACGAGTCCAACGTCCCCACCTGGTTCTCGTTCGCGCTGCTCTTCCTGAGCGCGCTGCTGCTCTTCGCGATCTTCCGCGGCGTGCGGGACCGCTCCGAGCCCCTCGGGCTGTACTGGCTCGGTCTCTCGATCGCCTTCTTCTACATCTCGTGCGACGAGGCGATCGTGATCCACGAGGGCCTGAACGATCCGCTGCGCGAGTCGCTCGGAACCGGCGGCGTCCTCTACTACCCGTGGGTCCTGCCCGTGGGCATCGCCGTCGCCGCGATCGGCCTGGCCTACCTGCGCTTCCTGCGGGCGCTGCCGTCCCCGTTCGGGCGACGCTTCATGGTGGCGGGCAGCGTGTACGTGACGGGCGCCCTGCTGCTCGAGTTCCCGACCGCGGCCTGGTACGAGCGTTACGGCGAGGACCTGGGATCCGGTCTGTGGGCCTGGCTCTCGGAGTCCTTCGAGATCGCGGGGCTCTGTCTCTTCTTCCTGGCGCTGCTCGCCTACGTCGGCGAAGTGCGCGTCGTCGACGCGCGATCGGCCAGCGCATCGGCGAGCGCGTAGGCCAGGACGCCACCCGCGACGAGTTCCGCGGCCTCGCCGGCAAACCGGAGCCACGAGTCGAGCGGAAGCGTGGCCGCGCAGACACTCGCCGCGAAGAGGCCGGCCGCCAGCGACTCGCGCCGGAACGCCGGGCGGAGCAACCCGAAGACGAGCGCGGCGGGGACGCCGAGCGCCGCCGCGACGAAGGTGACCTTCAACGCTGCGTCCGGGGAAAGGTCGCGGAAAGCGACGAACTCGTTGAGCGACACCACGGCGAGGAGCGCGGCCCACGGCGCACTGCGCGGGGCGGCGAGCAACGCGCAGACGAGCCACAGGGCACAGACGGCCCAGGTCTGCACGCTGAACGGCCCGCCGCCCAGGAACCTCTCCAGGAGTCGAGTGGGGTCCTCGATCCCGGGCATCCAGTACAGCGCCTGCGAGCAGGCCCCGAGTCCGACCAGGCCGACGAGCGCTGCGACCCCGATCCAGCGCAGCGCGCGCGGCCTCAGCCGGATCTCGAGCGCTCGATCGCTCAGACCTGCTTCCTCCGCACCGACCAGATGAAGCCGTCGTACCAGAAGTGCATGATCGAGACGACGAGCGTCAGCGCCCACAGCGGGCGGATGTTGGTGTCGACCGACTCCGCGAAGTAGCCGTAGCCGAGGCCGAGACCGGCAAACAGGAACAGGGCGATCGGCTTGCCCAGCCAGGGCACTCGGGAGACACCGAAGATCCGCATCATGTTGCGCTTCTCCTGGGCCCAGACGATCCCGAAGTACTGGACCGCGTGGAAGGCGTTCATGATGAAGAACGCCTCGCCCCACGGGTTGAAGCCCCACGCCCAGAGCGACACGAAGCCCGTGCTCGCGTACAGGTAGACGCGCAGCGCCGAGATGGGATGCCCGGCACGGTACAGGCGCCACTGCGCCAGCACGTAGTAGCCGACGAAGACCGAACCGCCCGCGATCACCGACCACGCGAAGTAGCGCTGGTGGTTCTGCATGAAGGCGGGGATCGAGGTCAGGAAGGCCGAGCGCACGCGGCTGAACTCGCTGAAGTCCTCGAAGTGGTCGATCATCGTCACACCGGCCAGGATCGGACCCGCGTAGAGCAGCAGGTTCAGCAGGTAGTCGAGCCTGCGGCCGGTCTGCGGATCGCCTCCCCGCTTGCTCTCGTAGATGCGGCCGAAGCCGAAGGTCTGCAGCCCGGAGTGGTAGACGTCCCAGAAGGTCGCCAGCACCGAGACGATGACCAGCACCCACAGCGAGCCCAGCATGGCGAGCCAGAGCAGGATCGGCACGACCACGAAGCGCGCGGGATGCGTGCGGGATGCGTGCGGAAGATGCCGGGGTTGGCGTGGCTGCGGAAGAAGACGATCGCCAGGTGACCGTGCACCAGGATGCCGAGCGCCAGGCCGGTGATCGTCACTTCGTGCTGGTAGAAGGGAAACTCGACGTCGTTCAGGACCGTGTCGGTGATCGCCCAGCCCAGTCCCAAGGCCACCAGCGGCGACGACAGGAAGAACACCCAGTCGTAGACCGCGGACACGATGTAGGGCGAGCCCCGGTCCGGGGTCGTGTCCGGAGCGGTCCGGCCCAGGCTCGCGTCGGTTCGGTCAGATGCCATCGCGGGTTCACCGTCGTGGGTTCCGAGAGGGAGTCTACCGCCCGCGGAGGGCCCACTGCGTGAGGGCCGCAGGCACGGCCAACAGCGCGGCGTAGCCCGAGAATCTCTGGTAGAACTCGGTCGGATGGAACCCGGATCGGCACGCGGGAGGCGGACATGAGCGGCGCGGACGAGAAGACGCGGGGACACGCCGCGCACACACGGGACGCCGAGGAACGGGGCCTCCCGGGCGAGTTCTCGCGGCCGGTCCGGATCGCCATGCTCGGAGCCGGCAGCAGCTTCACGCCGCGGCTCGTGAACGACGTCCTGCGCACTCCCGGCGCAGAGCGCGGGCAGATCGCGCTGTGCGACATCGACGAGAACCGGCTCGGGACGATGCACGCCCTGATCGAGAAGCTGATCGCGTCGCTCGGCCGCGACGGCTGGACGGTCGAGTCGTCCACCAAGCGCACGGACCTGCTCGAGGGCTCCCACTACCTGGTGAACTGCATCGAGGTGAGCGGCGTCGACTGCGTGCGCATCGACAACGACATTCCCGCACGGTACGGGGTCGACCAGTGCATCGGGGACACCATCGGGCCGGGCGGCCTGTTCAAGGGACTGCGCACCATCCCCGTATGGCTCGACGTGCTACGCGACGCCGAGCGCCTCTGCCCCGACGCGATCGTCCTGAACTACACCAACCCGATGAGCATGATGTGCCTGGCCGCGGCGCGCGAGAGCACGATGCGCGTCGTGGGGCTGTGCCACTCAGTGCAGGCGACGAGCTCGCTGCTCGCCCGGCGCGCCGGCGTGCGATTCCGCGACCTGGAGTGGGAGTGCGCCGGCATCAACCACCTGGCGTGGTTCACGCGGCTCCGGAGCGGCGGACGCGAGCTGTACCCCGGCCTGTTCGAGCAGGCGCGCGCGGACCTGGCGGGCCAGCCCGCCGACCCGGACGACGCGGGCGACCTGGTGCGCAAGGACATGATGCTCCACTTCGGGGCGTTCATCACGGAGAGTTCCGGCCACCTGAGCGAGTATCTTCCGTATTACCGGAAGAGCGCCGAGGCGCGTGACGCCTACTGCCGCGACGGCTACGAGGGCGGCTCGAGCTTCTACGCCGACCACTGGCCCGACTGGCGGCGCGAGGCCGACCGCTCGCGGCTCGCCATGCTCCACGGCGACGAGCCGATCGACTGGAAGCGCAGCTGGGAGTACGCCAGCTGGATCATCGAGGCGCGCGAGAAGGACCAGCCCTACCGCATCCACGGAAACGTCCCCAACCGGAGCCGCGGCGCCGGTCCGGCGATCGAGAACCTGCCGGGCGACGGGATCGTCGAGGTGGCGTGCATGGTCGACCGCAACGGCTTCGCACCCACGGTGTACGGACGGCTCCCACCTCAGATGGCTGCGATCTGCTCGAGCCACATGTTCGTGTACGAGCTCGGCGCCCAGGCCGCGATCGAGCGCAGCGTCGAAGCTGCGGTGCAGGCCCTGCTGCTCGATCCCCTCACAGCGGCGGTGTGCACGCCCGACGAGGTCCGGCGCATGACGCTCGAGATGTTCGAAGCCGAGCGCGAGTTCCTGCCCGGCTTCCACTAGCGCTCCCCGAGCCCGCGGTGCGGCCTTGCCCCGTCCGGGGCGAGCTGCGATCCTGGGTTCCCCGGACCCCGCCCACGGCGGGGACCCTGCCCACGGAGGACGCCATGGCGACACCGTCGATCCAGACTCCGCTCCCCGACGAGATCGCGTCGGGAGCGGCACCCGGCCAGCTCGAGTTCACGCCGCAGCAGCTGCTGGCGAACGACCCGCACGAAGAGCCACTCATTGCGGGCGGCGTGCTCTGCCACGGCGGCTTCCTGGACGGCGACTACGTCTCGCCGCGCTGCCTCTTCCGTACGCCGGCGATCCAGAACTGGCAGCGCCGGCTGCTGGACGAGGGCCATGCGCTGATCTCGCTGCCGACGCGCTACGTGCCTCCGCACTACCCGAATTACGCGCAGGCGAAGCTGCTGCTCCAGCAGGGCGTGGTCGACCCGATCACGCGCTCGCTCACCCTCATCTCCATCGTCGAGGGATTCGGCGCGCGCATCCGGGACGTGCCGCTCCCCGACCTGCGCGGCGAGATCGTAGAGAACATCGACGGCACCGCGCTCGCACACCTGGACCAGGGGCTGCTCGAAGCGCACGCGCGCGACGAGGCCGGCCACCGCAGCGAGGGCGGCCACAAGCAGATGTGGGAAGCGGCTCGCGACCTGGGGCTCGACAAGCCCGAGGTTCCCGAAGACGTACTGCTGCAGATGATGTCGGGCCAGCGACGCAGCCGTCCAGAGCGCGCGTTCCCCGACCTCTCGGAGCGCATGGAGGCGCTCATCAGCGTCATGTCGAACGTGATGGTGATCGAGATCTTCGCCGAGGACGTCTTCGAGTGGGCCAAGCAGCTGCTCGGTGACCCCGAGGTGTCGGCCGATCCGGCGGCGGGGGCGGCGATGGTCGCGCACATCCAGTCGGACGAGAAGCCGCACGTGCAGTACCTGCGCACGGCGCTCTCCGAGCTGCGCGCCCGGACCCTGCGTTCCGAGGACGGCAAGCGGGAGATCCCGGGCCAGCAGGTGGTGGACGAGATCTTCAAGCGGCAGCTGCGCGGCATGGCGACTCAGCGCCCGCGGGAGCAGCGCGAGCAGCTGCGCACCGAGGTGCGCCAGAGCTTCGAGGACGAGGCGCGAGCCACGGAGCTGGCTCGCCAGTTCGACAGCCTGGACTCCGGCTGGGTCTTTCCGCACCGCGACGACGAGCCGATCGAGATCCTGCTCGAGACGGCATGAGCGCACTGCGCTGGATCAGCTCGCCGGCCGTGCGCTTCTGGCGCTCGGCGCGCATCGGCTACACCGCGGCCTGCGTCTGGCTGCGCTACAAGGGGCCGCGCTGGTGGGACCGGGCACTGGGCCGCGACCCCGACGCGCGAGACCTGACGCGCGTCCACGAGCGCAACGCCGAGCAGATCTTCGAGACCGCAGTCCACCTGAAGGGGCTGCTGATCAAGATGTGCCAGGTCATCGGCACGCGCTCGGACTTCTTTCCGCCGCCGTACGTGAAGACGCTCTCGAAGGCGCAGGACCAGGTCCCCCCGCGCGACTTCGAGCAGATCCGCCGGGTCGTCGAAGAGGACTTCGGCAAGCCCCTGGACGCGGTCTTCTCCGAGTTCGAGACCACTCCGGTGGCCGCCGCGTCGCTGGCGCAGGTGCACGCCGCCAAGCTGCTCGACGGGCAGACCGTCGCGGTCAAGGTCCAGTACCCCGACATCGACCGCATCGTGCGCACCGACCTGACGGCCATGCGGCGCATCTGCCGCATCTACGAGCGCTTCGACCCGCAGCCGATCGAGCTGCTACCGCTGCTCGACGAAATGCAGAAGCACCTGGAGCTCGAGCTCGACTTCCGGCGCGAGGTCGAGAACGCGGATCGCATCCGGGGGCTGTTCGCGAACGACGAGAGCGTCTTGATTCCCGCGGTGCACCACGAGCTGTCGACGCAGCGGGTGATCGTCATGGAGTTCGTGTCGGGCATCAAGGTGACCGACACCGACGCGCTCCAGACAGCGGGCATCGACGCGCGGCGCGTCGTGAACGGGCTGATGTCGGTCTACAACCGCATGATCCTGGGCTTCGGCTTCTTCCAGGCCGATCCGCATCCGGGCAACATCTTCGTCCAGCCCGGGCCGCGCTTCGTGATCATGGACTTCGGCCTGGCCAAGCAGCTGCCCAAGGGCTTCGGCATGGGGCTCTTCGAGCTGATGTTCTCGATGATGACCTTCAACGAGGCCGCCATGATCCGCGCCTTCGAGGAATTGGGCTTCGCCACCAAGACGGGCGCCGAGGACACCTACGTCGAGCTCGCGCGCCGCATGATCGGCGCCTCGGACGACGGCACCTTCTCGGGCGAGTTCACCGAGGAGATGACCGACGAGCTCTTCGAGGCGATCCGCGAGAACCCGATCGTCAAGGTCCCCACCGACTTCGTGCTGGTCGCCCGCGCCTTCTCCTTGCTCTCGGGCATCGCGCACACGCTCGGCCACCGCGCCAACGTGCTCGACTCGATGGGCCCGGGCGGGGCCAACAGCCGCACCGAGAGCGCGTTCTCGAGCTGAGCGCCGCGCCTCGGGAGCTTCCGGGGCTCGCCTCCGCCACGGCCGGCCCCTGCCCCCCGGCGTGAGGGGCGCGGGGTAGACTCGACCCAGGAGGGCTCGACATGCGGCTGGATGGACGGGTAGCGATCGTGACCGGCGGGGCGCGCGGAATCGGCGAGGCCGAGTGCGTGGCGCTCGCCCGCGAGGGCGCGGCGGTCATCGTCAACGACTTTGGCGGAGCGGCCGACGGAACCGGCGGGGCCGAGCAGCCCGCGGCGCAGCTCGCGGACCGGATCACCGCCGAGGGCGGCAAGGCCATCCCGCACTTCGGCGACGTGTCGCGCATGGAGACCGGCGAAGAGCTGGTCCAGCTGGCACTGAACGAGTTCGGGCGCCTCGACATCCTGGTGAACAACGCCGGCATCCTGCGCGACCGCATGCTGCACAACATGAGCGAGGCCGAGTGGGACGCCGTGATCGCGGTCCACCTGAAGGGCACGTTCGTGTGCACGCGCGCCGCGGCCACGGTGTTCCGCGACCAGCGTTCGGGCGCCATCGTCAACACCGGCAGCGAGTCCGGCCTCGGCAACATGGGACAGGCCAACTACTCCGCCGCCAAGGAGGGCATCGTCGGCTTCACGCGCACCGTCGCGCGGGACCTCGGGCGCTACGGCGTGCGCTGCAACGTGATCCGGCCCCGTGCCGCCACGCGGCTGACGCTGTCGGACGAGCTCAAGGCCTCGATCGAGCGCGCCAAGGCGGCGGGAGAGCGCGCACCCGACCTGTCCTACATCGAAAAGTGGGTTCCCAGCGGGGTCGCGGCGCTGGCCGTCTGGCTCTGCACCGATGCGGCGTCGAACGTGAACGGCCAGGACTTCGTGATCAGCGCGCAGCAGGTCAGCCGCATGACGATCCCGAGTCCCGAGGCGTCGGCGTTCACCGAGGACGTTTGGACGATCGACCAGCTCGACACGCTGCTGCCGCAGTCCCTGACCCGGGGGCTCCGCAACGAGTTCGCACCCAAGGACAAGAAGGGCTGAGTCAGCGCGGGCCTTCCTGCTGCGCGCGCCGAAGCTCGCGCAGCGCTTCGTCGCGCCGGCCGATCAGCCGGAAGAACTCCGCGCGGTAGCCGGCGTCGTACGGCGGCTCGGGTGACGCGTCCAGCAGGCCCGCCGCCCGGAGCGCGCGCACGACGGTGGGCGGCGGATCGGGCGGGCGGTCCCGGCTCTCGAGGTACGCGCGCTCTACGGCCCGACCCGCCGCGGCCCAGGCCTCGACGCGCTCGACGGGAAAGGCGGAGCGGCGCACGAAGATGCTGTAGCTCGCGTCGAAGTAGACGAGCGCCCAGTCCGGATCGCGCGCCAGCGCGCCGAGCAGCGGCAGCCCGGGCGCCAGCAGCGGCGACAGCAGCGTCACGTTCACGTCGTAGCGCTCGGCCAGCCGCCGGAACGCCCGCGGGTTGCCGAGCGCGGCGTGGTACGTCAAGAGGCGCTCGTCGTGCACCTCTAGCCGTCCGTCGACGAAGCTGCGGCGCGGCGCCAGCGACCAGGCCAGGTAGCCGCCGGCGTTGATGTCGTTGAAGATCGGGCCCGGAATCCCCTGCTCGACCAGGAAGCGGGTGGCCGCGAGCGGATAGGTTCGCTCGTTGAATGCGAAGCCGATGCGGCGCGGATCGTCGAGCGCGTGGAAGACCCGGTTCGACAGCGTCGCGCGCGCGAGGAGCAGCCCCGCGACAGCGGTCGCTACACCCAACGTCACGGGCAGCCAGCGGCCGGGGTGGCGACGCGACTCGGCGTGCAACGCCTGCACGCCGAGCCCGGTCAGCGCGATCGACACGTAGCCGGAGAGCGGCAGGTTGCGGATCGCCTGGAGCGACAGGAAGAGAAAGAGCCCCCAGAGCACGAGCAGCCCCGGGTCTACCCGCAGCCGGCGCGCCGCGACCACGGCGGTGGTGATGCCGACCAGCGCCAGCCACGCCAGCAGGATCGGCGAGGACGGGCCGAGCGCCGAGGGAGGCATGAACTCGGCGATGCGCGCGGCGTAGATCGCGTGCTCTCCCGAGATCCGCGTCCACAGCTCCAGCGGGTAGAGCGCACCCGCGACCCCGTACGGGTTCAGCAGGCTGACGCCGGCCGTGACCGCTACGAGCGCAGCCAGGCGCTGCAGGCCCGCGCGGCCGAGCGGCGCGCGGTCGAAGCGGCGCGCGAGCACCGGCGCGAGCAGTAGCAGCTCGCCCGCTGCGAACGCACCGGCCACCACGATCCCCAGCACGAACGTGCCCTGCAGGTTGACCCACAGCAACTGGAGCGGCACCACGCACCACGCGCGGCGCGGCGCGGCGCGGTAGTCGATCCACAGGACCAGCTGCCCGGCCAGGATCAGGTGCGAGACCACGTCGGGCCGCGCCAGCCAGCGGTGGTGGGCGACCACGGCCAGCAGCAGCACGCAGGGAGCGATCGCCCACAGACCCGCGCCGCGGCCGAACCGCCAGAGCAGCAGGCCCAGCGTCGCCGCAACCGCAGCGGCGCGGGCCAGCACGATCCCCGGCACGCCCGCCACGCGGTGGATCCCGTAGAGCCCCAGCTGGAAGAGCCAGTGCAGGTCGATCCACGGCTCGCCCGCCGATCCATAGCTGAACGGATCGGTGTGCGGCACCGCGCCGTGCCCCACGATCCAGCGGCCCGACGCCAGGTGCCACCCCGCGTCGGGACTCGACAGCCCGCCGAGCGCCAGGCAGACGGCGGGCAGCACGACGCACGCAGCGAGGGAGACGCGCCCGAGCCGCGCAGCCGTCATCGAGCCCTCCCCTTCCTGGTATGTACCCGATCGCCTTCTCCCGCGCAGGACGAGAGCGAGCACGGGCGCGACGAGCCGCGCCGGGCCGCGTGGCGTCCGGAATCCCCGCGAGTTAGGCTCGCGCCACCATGTCACAGAGCAACGACCTGCCCGAGATCGAGACGCTTGCCCACCTGCCGATGACGGACCTCGAGGAGCGGTTCGCCGCCCTCTCGCCGCCCAAGGACCGGGGCCGGGTCGTGCACATGTTCGCGCGCCCGGCGGCCTGGAAGCGGATCGGGGTGGACTCGGCGGTGCTTACGCCCGACGGGGGCATGCCCGACGACCGCTGGGCCGAGATCGAGGACGACGACAGGCGCATGCAGCTGGCGACGATCTCGTCGGGGGTCGCCGAGATGATCGCGAACGGCCAGTCCCCATCCCTGTTCGGAGACAACCTCTTCGTAGACCTCGACCTGTCCGAGGCGAACCTGCCCCACGGCTCGCGCCTGCGCATCGGGCTGGCCACCTGCGAGGTCACGCCGGAGCCGCACAACGGCTGCCTCCAGTTCCGCGACCGCTTCGGCGCCGACGCGCTGCGTTTCGTCTCGCGCCGCGAAGGACGGGGCCTGAACCTGCGCGGGATCTACCTGCGGGTGGTGGAGCCCGGCCGCGTCAGCGTCGGCGATCCGGTCGAGGTTCTGAGCCGGAGCTAGCGGCCCTCGCGGCTCAGTCGGCCGATGTCGATCCGCCGGCGGATCCGACCCTTGGACATGCGCGTCGCCTTGACGTTGAAGTTCTCGATCCGGACGCCCGTCCCCGTGATCGGGTTCACCAGGACCTGCGCGACGGGCAGGAAGGCGCGCATCTCGACGCCCTCGACCTTCTTCTCCTGGTGCGCGCTCTCCGTCCAGCGGGTCGCGCGGTAGATCAGCTTCCAGAGCTCGCCCTTCCGGTCGTAGGCCGTGGCGTAGAGGATCGTGTACGTCTGCTGGTCGATCCACAGACGCTTGCGCTCGTAGGGATGGTTGTCGTCCTTGGGACGCTGTTCCAGGATCATCACCTTGCGAAGCTGCCACGTGTCGTTGCCGAGCGAGAAGCCGAGCGGGCCGAAGTTCTCGTCCTCGGTGTACGGGTAGCCGCGCAGCGTGCTGTCGATCGGCGCGAGCACCTCGGCCTCGCCGATGTACTCCCAGTTGAAGTTGGTCATGATCCCCGAGAAGCCGCCGCCGTCCTCGGCCGTCATGTCGGTGCCCGAGATCCGGTCCGTACGCGACCCCGACGAGATGCGCCGGACGCGGCGCAGCGACGGGATGTAGACCCAGATGTCGTCGCGGCGCGCCTCGTCGCGCGGGCCGTCCGCGGACAGGTAGCGATAGCCGAGCCCGATGATGCCGCGCGCGTCGTGCGGCTCGTCTACCTCGATGCCCCCGGCGCCGATGCGCTTCTCCTGCTTCCAGAACGAAGCGCCCTCGCGGTCGGCCAGGTCGGTGCGCCGGGAGAGCCGCATTCCCCAGCCCGTGCCCTTGTACCAGAGGGGAAGCACCTCACCGTTGTCCCAGTAGGTGAAGAACCAGTCCGCCTCGCCCTCGAGCGCGTCGTGGCGGTAGGCGAGGTTCCAAGCGTACTTGACCCCGGCGCCGGGATCGTCGGGCGAGACGTCGGGGAACGGGAGTCCGAGCAGGTAGTTCTCGAGCGAGCCGTCGCGTCCGATGCGCGCCTGCCCCTTGTACTTCTGCGTCAGCTCCTTGCGCGCGGAGGTCGGCGTGTAGTCGTGGTAGAACTCGCCGATCTGCATGGTCATGCCTTCGAAGAAGAAGAACTCGCGGTTCTCCCAGAAGGGCTCCGGGATGTAGTCCTTGATCTTCTGGAGGTCTCCGAACTGCACGGTGTCCCCGGGCTTCAGGGGGACCACCGGCACGGCGTCGACCTCGGCCTGGGACTCCACCATGGCATCGGCCGCCGGGACGGCGCGCGCGGCGAGCAGCGCGACCAGCACGAGCGGGACGCGTACGAGCAGAACTCTGGACATGGTCGGAAACCTCCCCGGCGGGATTCTAAACACTTGGAGTGACCCTGAGTGCAGTGCCCCCACCCTTCCCGGCGACGCCGTGCGCGGTCGGCCGCGGCGCCCCGGAACGCGCTCAGAGGCCCCCTGAGACCCCTTCGGGCCGCTGCCGGGCCCCGTCGGACGGAGCGGCGGCGGCCGCGAAGGCCGAACCCCGCTTTCGTTTCCCGGCTGCAAGAGCCCGTAAGTCGTGGGTCGTGCCCGGGAGCGCCGCCAGACCCGGCGCCGCGAACGCGAGAGTCAGCGGTCCTCGAAGCGCTCCGAGCTGTGCCTCACGGCCAGGCGCACGAGCCGCGAGAGGGAGTCGGCGTTCATCTTCTCCATCACCCGGGCGCGGTGGATCTCGATGGTGCGGAAGCTGATGCCGAGCCTTGCCGCGATGCCCTTGTTGCTGTGGCCGGCGACGACCAGCTCCATGACCTCGCGCTCGCGCGGCGTCAGCGAGGCAATGCGGCCGTCGACGTCGCGCCGCAGCATGCGCTCGGAGCGATCGACGGCGTCGCGGTCGAGAGCGGCCTTGACCGAGTCGAGCAGCTCGTGCGGGTCGAGCGGCACGCCGACGTAGGATACGGTGCGGGACGTCAACGCACGGACCGCTTCGGGAACGTCCCCGGCCTCGGCAAGGAAGACCACCGGCACCATGTGGGTCCACTCCTCGAAGCGCTCGTCGCCGACGTTCCTGGCGCAGAGCGGGGAGCGCGCGTCCATGACCAGGCAACCCGAACGCTTCAAGTCCCATGAGCGCACGAAGTCGCCGACGATGTCGAAGAAGTCGACGGCGTAGCCCGCAGCGTCGAGCAACTCCACTGCGCGTCTCGCTCGTCCCCCGCCGCTCGAGCCGACGACGAAAACCGTAGACTCGTCGGCTGGCCGCGCGCCAACCGCCGGAGAGCGCTCGACCATGTATTCCTTCCACCCTACGACGTGACGGACATCAGAAGCGCCCGATTATCCACCCAACACCGCCGCCGCCGCAATAGGGCCGTGCCGCCCGAGGGCTGCGGAAAGCCGCTCGACGCCGTGTAGACTGCGCATTGCCTGCGCAATCTGGCGGGGTCCGAATGAGGGGGGGGCATGATGACCGGGACGACCCGCGTCTGGGGGGGGCTTCTGGGAGCGGCCGCGGCCGCGCTGCCCGCGCATGCGAGGGCCGCCGACGCGTTGGACAGCGGCGACACCGCCTGGATCCTGGCCTCGACCGCACTCGTGCTGTTCATGACCATCCCCGGGCTCGCCCTGTTCTACGGCGGGCTCGTACGGGTGAAGAACGTGCTGTCCGTGCTCATGCAGTGCCTCGCCCTGACGTCGATGTGCACGATCCTGTGGCTCGTCTGCGGCTACAGCCTGGCGTTCGACAGCGCCGGAATGACGGCGGGCGTCACCAACCTGCACTCGTTCATCGGCGGCCTCGGCAAGGTCTTCGCGCGCGGGATCGACGCCGCGGCGTTGTCGGGCTCGATCCCCGAGATCCTCTTCTTCGTCTTCCAGATGACCTTTGCGATCATCACGCCGGCGCTCATCGTCGGTGCCTTCGCGGAGCGAATGCGCTTCTCGGCGATGCTGATCTTCTCCGGCACCTGGTTGCTGCTCGTCTACGCGCCGATCTGCCACATGACGTGGGGCGGCGAGGGAGGCTTCTTCTACGACCTGGGAGTGTTCGACTTCGCCGGCGGGATCGTCGTACACATCACGGCGGGCGTGGCCGCGCTGGTCGCCTGCCTGGTCATCGGCCCGCGGCGCGGCTACGGCACGACGGCCATGCCCCCGCACAACATGACCATGACCGCGACCGGAACCGCCATGCTCTGGGTCGGCTGGTTCGGCTTCAACGGCGGCAGCGCGCTGGCGGCGGACGGCAGCGCCGCGATGGCGATCGTGGTGACCCAGATCTCCGCGGCGACCGCGGCGTTCACCTGGATGTGCATCGAGTGGCGTCTCCAGGGACGGCCGAGCGTGCTGGGCCTGGCGACCGGCGCGATCGCTGGCCTGGCCGCGGTGACGCCGGCCTCCGGCTTCATCGGCCCGATGGGCGGTCTCGCGATCGGGGCGGCCTCGGGCGTGATCTGCTGGTGGGCCTCGACCCGCATCAAGATGGCCCTCGGCTACGACGACTCGCTCGACGTCTTCGGCGTACACGGCGTCGGCGGCTTCGTCGGCACGATCCTGGCGGGCGTCTTCGCTGCGGGCGCCTTCGGCGGAAACCAGGGCGACCTGGCGATCGGCAGGCAGGTCGGCATTCAACTCATCGCCGCGGTCGTCACCATCGTCTACACTGGCGGGGTCTCGTGGCTGATCCTGGTGATCATCGATCGCATCGTCGGGCTCCGGGTTACCGATGAAGACGAGCTCCGCGGCCTCGATACGACCCTGCACGCCGAGGTCGGCTACGACCTGTGAGAAGACATAGGGGGCGACTCACGTGCAACTGATCCAGGCGATCATCAAGCCGTTCAAGCTCGACGACGTGCGCGACGCGCTCAACGAAGTGGGCGTCTCGGGCCTCACGGTTTCCGAGGTCAAGGGCTATGGACGGCAGAAGGGTCACACCGAGCTCTACCGCGGCGCAGAGTACGTGGTCGAGTTCCTGCCGAAGCTGCGCATCGACGTCGTCGTGCCCGACGACCGAGTACAACCCGTCGTGGACGCACTCGTGAACGCCGCCAAGACCGGCAAGATCGGGGACGGCAAGATCTTCGTCATCCCGGTCGAGGACGCGATCCGCATCCGCACCGGCGAGCGCGGGGACGACGCGCTCTAGCGAGGTTGGCGCAGGCCGCGCACCAGGTGCCAGGCCATCAGGCCCATCACCCCGGTGGCGAAGATGGTGATCAGCAGCGTCCCCCCGCGCGGATAGGCCGACGTCGTGAAGTTGGCGATCTGCTGCGTCCCGAAGACGACCGGCGTGAACGGTTCCATCTCGAACGGCGCTCGCGGGTCCAGGTTGTGTCCGAAGACGTATAGCTTGTAGTAGAAGCGGAAGAGCGAGAAGGCTCCGAAGTAGGTCAGCAGCACGCTCAGGTCGATGAGCGAGCGGATGTCCCCGACGACGGCGACGCGCAGCGCGAGCAAGGCCAGCCCGCCGATCGCGAAGGGGATCCAGTCCAGGTCGGACAGCGAAGCCCGGTCGATGCGCGCCATGCCGATGTAGTGGTTCAGCGTGTTGATCTCGTTGACGTCGCCCTCGATGGTGTGCGCGTACATGTCGAGATCGAGCCCGTCCGGGTACTGCGGCGCCACCATGTGGATGTTCCACAGCGGCATCGTGAAGCTCAGCGCCAGGGGCAGGACCAGCACCGCGAGCAGCGCGCGCGCCCACGGCGCGAGAGGGTCGGACATGATTTCGTAGAAGCGTTGCATCAGTCCCGTCATTTCGGGCTCCTTCTCGGTTCAGACCACGTCGCCACGTCGGAAGATGCGCAGCGCCCAGGCCCAGGTCACGGTTCCAAAGATCGCGGGCCACAGCAGACCCAGCGCCAGCAGCGCTCCCGCGCCGAAGCGATGCGCGATCCAGAAGCCCACGGGGCCCAACGTCGCCAGGTCGGGCTGCGCCGACGAGAGCAGGGCGAGCCGCGCCGCCTGCACCGGGTTCAGGCTGGCGAGCAGCAGCACCGTCTGCGGGTTCAGGCGCCACTGGAGCATCAGCCCGATCAACGCGAAGTCGAGCAGCGCCACCGCCGCCGCCCAGAGCAGGATCAGGTAGGTGAGAGCCCTCGCCTGGCTGCGCACGCCGGCGGAGACCAGCATCCCCAGGCCGCTGAACGCCCAGAGCAGCGCCGCCGTCACGGCCGAGGACCGCCACAGGAAATCCCAGGGAATGGCCTGTCCCCAGGCGACGCGCGCGAACAGCGCCAGGCCGAAGAGCACGGCGCAGAGCGGAAGGGCCAGCGCCAGGTAGCGCACCCCCGTGATCGCGACGAAGTAGCTGCGGCGGCGCACCGGCTGGCTGAACAGGAACTCGAGCGCTCCGTCCTCGCGGGCGCGACCGATCACCTGACCCGTCACCAGCAGCGCCAGCAGCGGCAGCACCAGCACCAGCACGTGGCAGAGCGAGAACAACACCCGCCCCATGCCGGTGAACCCGAGCACGCTCGATTCGCGAAGCCCCACCAGCACGAAGATCCCGGCCAGCACGGCATAGATCCCGAGCGACACTGCCAGCCAGCGCGAGCGTCGCAGCTCAGCCAGGTCGAGACGCGCGACGGCGATCAGGTCGCTCACGGTCCGCTCCGGTCGGCGTCGAGACGCCGAGCGTGCTGGAGCGCGGACTCCCAGCCCAATGAGCCCGGGGCGCCCGCGTCGACGACCGAGAGCCCGTAGCCCATCGGCGTGGACTCGACGACGGCGAAGCCGGCTTGCGCGCGGGCGAGCCACCGATCCTCGTCGCGGTGGTGGAGCCAGACGGCCGCAGGCGCCGAGGCCTGCTCGCTCTCGAAGAGCAGCAGACAGCCAGGATCGTCGAAGTTGTGGACGGCGCCGTCCTCGCCGTGAAGCTGCGCCGCGAAGCCGGGCTCCCCCACCAGCATGCCGCAGCGCGAACACACGGTGTGGTTCCAGACCACGGGCTCGGGTCCCGCGGGGGGCGCCTGCGCGCGTACCACCGCCCACGCCAGCGCGACCACGACGGCCCCCGCGGCCAGGGCGCCACCGCCCACGCGGACGGCGCTCGCGCGACGCCCGTCAGACACGGGCCACCCGCAAGTCCCCGGCCGGGCCGTCGAAGCGCTGGCGTCCCTCTTCGAGCGCGATCGCGCGCTGCACCAGCGCGGCCTGTTCCTCCAGCCGGTGCGAGCAGAGCAGCAGCGTCACGTCCTCGGGCAGGTCGCGGATCAGCTCGTAGAAGCGCTCGCGTGACTCGGCGTCGAGACTCCCGATCGGCTCGTCCAGGATCAGCAGCGACGCCCGCGACCCCAGCGCGAGCGCGAGCAGCAGCTTCTGCTTCATGCCGCCGGACAGCGCCGAGAAGGGCCGGCTCGCCAGCGCGTCGAGGTCCAGGTCGAAGCGCCGCGCGAGATCGTCCACCCCGGACAGCGTCTCTCCGCGCACGCTCCGCACCGCGCGCAGCAGTTCGCCGACCGGCGCCGCCAGCCGCGGCGCGATCTGCGGCACGTACGCCAGCTGGCGGGCCACGCGGATGCGCTCGCGGAGCGGGCAGCTGCCGTCGAGCCGCACCTCGCCGCGGAAGCCGATCAGGCCCATGAGCGCGCGCGTCAGGGTGCTCTTGCCCGAGCCGTTGGGACCGATCAGGGCGACGCGCTCGCCGGGCTCGATGGTGAAGTCGAGACCGCAGAGCGCCTCGACGCTTCCGAAGCTGCGCGCGAGTCCCCGCACCTCAACGCGCATCGGCGACCTCCCCGACCCGGGGCCGCGGATCGATAACGAGCGTGCGCGGCTGGAAGATCGGCACTACGTGCCCCACCCACTCCACCGCGGCCAGCGCCGGCGAGCCTCGGAAGAACGCCAGCGCCGGCATGCGCGCCTCGAGATCGCCCGACAGGCTCCGAAGCTGGTAGGGCAGATCGCCGTAACCGTCACCGTCCAGGTCGTAGCCGGCGTAGTCGTCGAAGTCGTTCTCGCGCCACTCCGTGTCCAGGGCGTCCCCTCCCCCGTCGACGCGCACCTGCACCGCATTGCTGCGGAAGATATTGCCGCGGAAGCTGTTGCGCCTCGGAGAGGAGTGGAACACGACGGCGTAGTCGCAGAGCCGGAACTCGTTTCGCTCGAAGCTGTTGTGCTCCTCGATGCTGAGGGGACTCGTGTCGAGGTACAGCCCGACCGTATTCGCGATGAACCGGTTGCCGGCCACGAGCAGGTTCCCCGACTCCTTCGAGCCCAGCCCGACGCCGGCCGCCCCGCCGGAGTCCGCGATCAGGTTGTCCCGGACCTCGATGCCGCGGCTGTACATCGTGAAGATCCCCACCACGTTCCCGACGTAGCGATTCCCTCGAACGAGATTGTCGTGGCTGTACATGAAGTGCGTACCGTAGCGTCCGCGCTCGATCACGTTGTCGGCGATGACGTTTCCCGGGGAGTACCAGACGACGAGATCGCGGCTGTCCTCCACGCGGTTGCCCTCGATGCGCGACGCGCGCGTCTCCCACAGGCGGATGCCGTCACCCCGCATGCCGAGCGCTTTTCCCGGAGCACCCGTCACCCGGTTGCCGAGGATCTCGACCCGCCGAGACTTCTCGACCAGGATGCCGAAGACCGCGTTGCGCACGTGCACATCCTGGACGCGGGCGCCGTCCGCCTCGACTCGAACCGCCGAGTCGAGCAGGTCGAAGCGGCCACCACTCCCGTCGACGGTCACGCCGACCAAGGCGGTTCCCGCGTGCTCGAGGCGCACCGTCGTGCCCTCGCCGGTCGAGCGGATCACCGCCTGGCGCGGACCGCGCACGGTCTGGCCCGGACCGAGGTGCACGGGGCCGGCATGGTCGCCCGCTTCGAGGCAGAAGACGGCGCCCGCCGGCGCGGCGTCGAGGCGCCGCTGCAGGTCACTGCCTGCCGGCACCCGCACGCACGCCCCCGCTGCCTCTCGGCCGGAGTGCGGACCGGGCTGCGGGGCCGCGGCGGCGATCGAGAGCAGGGCCGTCAGCATCGCCCCGGCCGCACGCATCCGGACGGACCGTCTAACGGGGCTCGACGAGCAGGTACCCCGCCATCTCCAAGTGGAGCGCCGAGCAGAACTCCGTGCAGTAGAACGGGTATACGCCCGCTCGATAGGCGACGAAGGTGACGTTTGCGTGCTCACCCGGCTCCAGACTGAGGTTGACGTTGTGCGCGCCGATCGCGAAACCGTGCGTCGCGTCTTTCGCCTGCTCCACGTTGGTCACGTGCAGGTGCACCGTGTCGCCTTCCTTCACCCGGATGGTATCGGGCGTGAAGTGGCTGCGAACGGCCGTCATGTAGACGTGCACCTCGTCGCCCTCGCGCTCGATTCGCTCCTTTCCGGCCGTCACGGTCAACGGGTCGGTCGCGTGCAGCACCGGGTTGTAGCCGATCGGCGTGTAGATCTCGACCGAATCGATCTTGTCGGCCTTGATGATCTGCGCGTAGTGGGGCTCGCCGAGCGGGATCGGCAGGTCGTAGAGCAACTGCATCTGCGGACCGTCGATCCCGATGAGCTGGAAGTTCTGCGGCAGCAGCGGGCCTACGTTGTTGAAGCGGTCGATCGCCCACTTGTTCATCGACACCAGGTAGGTGCCGTCGGGACTCACCGTGTCGCCCTCGACGGTCGCGATGTGACCGACGTTGTAGTGGACGGGGATCTTCTCGATCAGCTTCAGATCCGCGAGCGACCACTTGGCCACCTTGGACTCGATGAAGACCGACGTATAGGCATTTCCGTCGCCGTCGAACTGCGTGTGGAGCGGGCCCAGCCCGATCTCGACCTGGCCGCGGATCGACTCCTCGAAGGGCAGGATCGGCACGCCGTAGGGGTCCTTGCCGGCGTACGTCTTCGACTCGATCAGCTTCTTGATCTTCTCGAAGCTGTAGACCGTACCGTGCGTGTCGAGCTTGCCCGAGATGACCATCTCGCGGCCGTCGGGCGTGACGTCGACGCCGTGGGGGCTCTTCGGCTCACCCACGAAGTGCAGCAGGCCCTCCTCGATCGTCACGTCGAGCGGGATGACGCGCATGCCGACGATCGTGTTGGTGCGTCCCGAGTTCGCGACCGCCTCGGCCTTGCGCCAGTCGATGATGTGCAGGTAGTCCATGTCGTTCTGGGACGCGCCCGACTCGAGCGGGGGCTCGCCTTCGAGCGTGCCGCCCGTGGCGCGCTCGGTATTGAACGAGTTCATGAAGATCCAGCCGTCGCTCACGAGCTTCCCCGCGTCCGCCAGGTCCTGCATGTACGGCGGAAGCTCCATCGCCCAGGACTGCTCGGGCACGATCTTCCCGGAGGCGCGGTCGAACTTCCAGAAGATCACCGCTCCGCGGTAGTTGTCGTTGTACTCCTCGAGAGGCGCGTAGCCGCCGCCGAGCGGCGCCGGGTACTGGCTGCCCTCGATCACGTACTCGGTGTTCGGCGTGACGAACGTGGAGCCGTGGTCGGACTCGATCAGGTTGCTCGTAACGATCTGCGAGGTGGTGTAGTCCGACAGGCGGATCACGGCGATGCGCGCGTTCGCCTTGTCGTTGATGAACAGGAACTCGCCGTCGTAGTCGCCCTTCGTCTCGCTGAGCGCGGGGTGGTGGGTGTCAGCCCAGGTCAACGACTTGCCGTAGCGGTCGCCGCTGGCGATCAGCGCAGTCGTCTCGTCGCCGTAGCCGTAACCCTGCCAGGGCTCGGGGGTGAAGACGCCGATGTACTTGAGGATGCGCATGCTCGGCACGCCGATCACGACGACGTGGCCGGCGTGGCCGCCCGACGCGAACAGGAGGTAGGGATCCCGTCCGCCGGTCGGCGTATAGGTCCGCACCGCCGCGAGCGCGTCGGCCTCGGTCAGACCGCGCTCCTGCATCACGGCCGCGATCGAACCGGTCATGGCGGGCTTCAGGTCGTCGCTGGCTCCCCCGCCTCCCTGCGGGCCACAGCCCATCCACAGCGCGGCTGCGGCCACCAGCGTGAAGGTACGGAACCCGGTGTAGAAGGCGTTCATGCTCGATCTCCTTCGTTCTCTAGGTGCGGCGTCAGCGCGCGAGGCCGCGAACGTGCTCGCGGAGTGCGGCGACCACGTCGGGCTTGCTCATCAGGTCGGGGTTGCTCGGCATCGTCGGGCTCTTGCCGACGGCGGTGCCGCCGTACTGGATGATCTGCTCGATGTGCTCATCGCTCACCGAGGCCTGCCAGTCGGGGTCCTGGAAGTTGCGCGGGGGCGGCACCAGGCCGGCGGAGCCCGGCCCGTCGCCCTTTCCCTCGGGGCCGTGACAGACGAAGCAGCGCGTGCTGAAGATCTGGACCGCCTGGTCGTGCGCCGGAACCTTTGGAGCCGCGGCAGTAGGCGCGGCCCGGGTCGATGGCGCAGGTGGGGCGGCCGGAGCCGCGGAATCGCCCGCTCCGCAGGCCAAGACAAGCCCGGCGGCGAGGGCGGCGCCTGCGCGCAGGTGAATCATCGACATGGAACTCCCCTTTCTCCGGCACGGAATCGCAAGCGCCGTGCCGGGGTCGGGACGGCGGAGTCAGCGGCGCAGAGCCGCACCGGGGCATTCTGACACTGTTCCGCATGGACGGTGTGACCGCAGCGCGGCTAGCCTCCGCCTTGGAGCGTCATCCCCCCATCGAGGGCGATCACCTGCCCGGTGATGTTCCGGGCATCGTCGCTGCACAGGAAGGCGGTGAGCCTTCCCATGTCTTCGGGCGTCTGCTCGCGGCCGAGCGGCGTCTGGCCGCGGACGATCTCGAGGAACACCTCCTTCGGCGTCATGTCCGCGTAGCGCCCACCGCGCTTCTGGATGTTCTTCGAGAGCACCTCCCAGGCCCGCGTGTAGAGCAGGCCGGGACAGATCGCGTTCACGCGCACGTCACTCGGGCCGAGCTCCAGCGCCAGCGTGCGCGTGAGCGAGAGCACGCCCGCCTTGGCCGCGGCATAGGCGGGCATGGCGGGCGACGGCACGAGCCCGGCGATCGAGGCGACGTTCACGATGGCCGCGCCGCCCGCCTGCTTCAGGTGGGGGACCGCCGCCTTGCTGGTGACGAAGGTCGTGCGCAGGTTGAGCGCCATCTGCTCGTCCCATCCTTCCTGTTGCACGCGCTCGATGGGACCGTTGGCCAGAGCCGCCTTACGGTTGCCGCCACCGGCGTTGTTGACCAGTCCGTGGATCTGGCCCAGGGCGTCCGCGACGCGCGCCACGGCGTCCGCCGCGGCCGCTTCGTCGGACACGTCGGCGGCGAAGCCCAGGTGGCCCGCGCCCAGGCGCTTGGCCGTGCTCTCCGCCTCTTCGCCGTCGATGTCGAGCAGGGCGAGCCTGGCACCCTCGGCCGCCAGGCTCTGCGCGATGCCCGCGCCGATCCCGCGCGCACCACCCGTGACGATCACCACCTTGTCTCGAAGCCGCATGAGCCCTCCCGTCCGGTTCGCGATGCGGTCTGCCGTGCGCGGTCGCAAGCGGCGGACCATTCTGACGGGGCTAGCGCCACATGTCGCGGACCCTCGCTCCCACGTCGACCCGAGGCGCCGTCCGGCCGGCCGCCTGGCCCCGGGTGGGGCTCCCGCGCTGCCCGCCGTCCAGGTCGTCCACGTCGTCCACGTGGCCCGCCGCGCGGCGCTCGAAGCATCGGGCCACGGACTCCGGGATGAACCGCGTGCGCGGCGCAAAAAGGTGGCGGTCGCCGTGCCGGTGCTGCTGGCGCACGAAGAAGCGCAGTGGGTGGACGACGTGCAGGTGGTCGCGCGCACGCGTCATCGCCACGTAGAGCAGGCGGCGCTCCTCCTCGACCTGCTCCGGGCTGCCGGTCGACATGTCCGAGGGAATGCAGCCGTCGGCCGCGTTCAACGTGTAGACCACGTCCCACTCCTGCCCTTTCGCCGAGTGGATGGTGGACAGGATCAGGAAGTCCTCGTCGAGATGCGGCGGGCCGGCCTCGTCCCCCGTGGCCGCCGGGGGGTCGAGCGTCAGCTCGGTCAGGAACCGCTCGCGCGAGGGGTAGGCGCCCGAGATCTGCTCGAGTTGCTCCAGGTCGCCGACCCGCACGTGCGCGGCATCGTAGAGCCGCTCGAGCCACGGCTCGTACCAGCGGCGCACGGCCCCGAGCTGACCCTGCCAGTCCGTACGCGCGTCGTGGAGCCGCACGAGCAGTGTGCAGAGAGACGGCCAGTCCGCGGCGGCCGCCGCCGGCGCGCGGAACCGCGCGAGCGTGGCCAGGTCGAAGGCGCCGGCCTCCAGGTGCTCGACGGCGCGCGCGGCGATCCCCGGACCGATGCCCGGCAGCAGCTGCACCACGCGGAAGGCCGCGACCGCGTCGCGCGGGTTCTCGGCCCAGCGCAGGATCCCGAGCACGTCCTTCACGTGCGCCGCCTCGAGGAACTTCAACCCCCCGTACTTCACGAATGGGATGTCGCGGCGCCCGAGCTCGACCTCGAGCAGGTCGCTGTGGTGCGCCGTGCGCATCAGGACCGCCTGCTTCTTCAACGCGATGCCCGCCTCGCGGTGCTCGAGGATGCGCTCGACCACGTAGTCGACCTGCGCGTTCTCGTCCTCGGCCGTGACCAGCGTCGGCTTCTGGTGCGAGACGCGGTCCGAGAACAGGTCCTTGGCAAAGCGGTCCTGCGCGGGCTCCATGACCGCGTTGCAGGCCGCCAGGATCGGCTGCGTGGAGCGGTAGTTCTGCTCGAGCGTGACCACCGTCGCCGGCGGCTCGAACTGCGCCGGGAACTCCAGGATGTTCCGCACGCGCGCGGCCCGGAAGGAGTAGATCGACTGGGCGTCGTCGCCGACGACCGTCAGGCCTTGGCCGTCCGGCTTCAGCGCCCGCAGGATGCCCGCCTGCAGGGCGTTCGTGTCCTGGTACTCGTCGACCAGTACGTGGTCGAAGCGCTCCGCCACCCGCCGCGCGACGTCGGCGTCGCCCATCGCCAGGTGCCAGTACAGCAGCAGGTCGTCGTAGTCGAGGACGTTGAGCTTCTGCTTCTTCTGGACGTACGCGGAAAACAGTCCGCGCAACTCGTCTTCCCACGATTCGCACCAGGGGAACGAGGACTCGAGCGTCTGGGCGACCGGGCACTGCGCGTTGACCACGTGCGAGTAGATGGAGAGACAGGTGGCCTTGCGCGGAAACCGCGAGCCCTTCGCCGCCAGCCCCAGGGCGCCTCGCTCCACGTCCATCAGGTCCGCGGAGTCGGAACGGTCGAGCACGGTAAAGGACGGATCGAGTCCGACCGACGCCGCGTGCATACGCAACAGCCGGTTGCCGATGGCGTGGAAGGTCCCGGACCACCGCACGTCGGCGGCCGGTGCGCGCCGTCCTCGCGCGGGGGCCCGCGCCTGGCCGGCGCAGATGCGGCGGGCGCGGCGCGTCATCTCGGCCGCGGCGCGCCGCGTGAACGTCAGCAGCAGGACGCGCCGCGGATCGGCGCCGTCCAGGATCAGACGCGCGACGCGATGCGCCAGCGTGTGCGTCTTGCCGGATCCCGCGCCCGCGATGATGAGCAGCGGTCCGGCGCCGTGCTCGACCGCGCGCCGCTGGGCCGGGTTCAGCCGGTCGCGGTCCGGGCCCCGCACTTCATCGGCCTTCCCCATCCTCGTTCCGCCCCCGGGTAGACGGGGCAACCTAGCGCAGGCGAAACTCAGACGAAAGACGGGGCA
>JAFDDB010000109.1 GCA_019311115.1 Deltaproteobacteria bacterium | reverse complement strand
CGAAGCGAGCGAAGAGCCGGCGGTCCGCCCCGAACTGGTAGTCGTACGAGGAGGCGCCCGTCATGTGGACCAGGTCGGGAATGAGCTTCGAGTGCTTCTCGGCAAGGGCTGCGTCTGCGGCCAGGATGTCCATCGAGTCGTCCTCCCGGGGGTACTTGAGAATAGGTCAATGACATATTACTCTCGGCGACCGCAGGATCAAGGGAAATCGAACGAGGGATGAACGTGGCCGCGGAGCTGACCAAAGGCGAGAGGCGGAGAGCGGAGATCATCGAGATCGCGCGCTCCGTACTCATCGAAGACGGCTACGACTGCTTCGTGCTCCGTGACGTCGCGGATCGCGCCGGCATCAAGCTCGGTAACCTGCAGTACTACTTCGCGACGCGCGAAGACCTGATCGAAGCCGTCGCCAAGGCGGAGAGTCAGAGAGGCCTGTCGATGATCCGCGAGATCGATCGCGGTGTGGCGACCCCCGCGGAGAAGCTCACGCGGCTCGTGCACGCGATCGTGGACCAATGGCAGCGGGAGGGCGGCAAGATCTTCATCGTCGTGTCGCTGCTGGCGGTACACAGTCCGCGCTTTCGGCGTCTTCACGTCGACAACTACGACGCGTTCTACCAGGCCGTCTGCGACGTGCTGGCCGAGCTCGAGCCTGACGAGCCGCGAGCCGCTCTCATGCGCAAGGCCCGGCTCGCGACGTCACTGCTCGACGGCGCCCTGTTCCAGGTTCCGCTCGAACGCGGCCGGGGCAGCAAGAAGATGATGCGTGAGTTCCTCGACGAGCTGGCCGACGCCATGCTTCGGCTCGTCGGACACCAGCCGTGACAGGGGAGGAGTACGAGTGAGCGAGAAGATGACCGTCCAGGAGCGTGATGCCTTTCTTCGGGAGCCGCGGCTCGCCGTCCTCGCGAGCATCGGCGCACGGGGAGCTCCGGTCGCCGTCCCCCTGTGGTTCGAGTGGGACGGAGAGGCGGCGCGCTTCTTCACCAGCGCGCTCTCGCCCAAGGTGAAGCGGCTCGAAGCCGACCCTCGCGTCTCTCTGCTGGTCGCCAACCCCGCCGGCGAGAACGAGGAGTGGGTCGCGATCGATGGACGCGTGGAGCTGCACGAGGACGGCGCCATCGAGCTGGCCGAGCGCCTCGCCGAACGATACTGGGACACCTCCACTCCCGGCCACCGCGAGACCCTCGAGCTCTGGCGCAAGGCCGCGGCCGCAATGCGTCGGGTCGAGATCCACCCCACTCGAATTCGAACCTATCGAGACTGAGCGCTCGCACCTCTCAAAACTGACCTAGTTGGTCATTGACTGACCTGATCGGTCATGTATAGTGTCGCCATGGCACGAACGATTCCGAAGGACCGGTTCCACGACCTGATCGAAGCCGCCACCGGCGTCTTCCTGGAGCAGGGCTACAGACGCACCCAGATGGCCGACGTGGCCGCCCGCATGGGCGTCGCCAAGGGCACCGTGTACCTGTACGTCGAGAGCAAGGAGGCGCTCTTCGACGCGGTGCTCCGCCACGCGGACCATACCGAGCAGATCGACCTGCCCGCGGCGCTGCCCGTCCCCACGCCGGCGCCCGGCGCCACGCTGGACGAGGTCCGCAAGCGATTGGCCGAGGAAGGCCAGCTGCCCTTCCTGACCGCGGCGCTCGGGCGGCGGCGAGTGGTCGATGTGCGGGCGGAGGTCGAGGACATCGTGCGCGAGCTTTACTCCGTGCTGGCTCGCCACCGGGTCGCGATCGAGCTTCTCGATCGCTGCTCGCCCGACCACCCGGAGCTCGCCGCGCTCTGGTACGGCGGCGGGCGCGAAGGCGCCCTCGGCCTGCTGCGCCACTACCTGGAGGACCGCATCCGCAGGCGGCGCCTCGCTCCGGTCGCGGACCCGGCCATCACCGCCCGCATCGTCCTCGAGACGGTCGTCGTCTGGGCCGTCCACCGGCACTGGGACCCGTCTCCCCAGGTCATGGACGAGGCGATCGCCGAACGCGCCGTCGTGGACTTCGTCGTTCGCGCCCTGCTCGACACCGACTGAACCCCCCGCCCCGAACTGGAGGCCCCGACATGTCGATCGATTCCACGGACCGCCGCCACGACCTGGACGCACTGCGTGTCTTCGCGTGCTACCTGCTCTTCCTCTTCCACGTGGGCATGGTCTTCAACCCCGCGCCCTTCTTCCACGTCCGGAACGACGAGTCGAACATGGTCTTCCTGATCGTGTGCGGCTTCATCGGGCTGTGGCACATGCCGCTGCTGTTCCTGTTGGCAGGCTGGTCGGCGGCCGCCTCGCTGCGCAGCCGCGGCGTCGGGACCTTCTTGCGCGAGCGCGTCAGCAAGCTGGCGGTGCCGCTGTTGGCGGGCTGCGTCCTGCTGATGCCCGTCATCAAGTACCTGGAGCTGCGATCGGGTCAGAACCTGAACCACGAGGGGCTCTTCGTCACCGCACAGGTGCAGGAGAGCATCCGCTCGGTGATCCCGATCGACCTGCCGCTGATGGAGCCCCTCGAAGAGAGCTTCCTCTCCTTCCTGCCCACGTTCTTCACCGACCTCGACCGGTTCTCGTGGTCGCATCTATGGTTCGTGGCCTACCTGCTGACGTTCACGCTCGTGCTGCTGCCCGTCTTCGCGCGGCTGGCCCGTCGCGAGCCACGTCGAGAGCCGAATTGGACCCCGACCTCCCGCGCCTGGGTCTACTTTCCGCTGCTTCCGCTCACCCTGATCCAGCTCACCCTGCGCGTGCACTTCCCCGGGCCGTACAACTTGTACAACGACTGGGCGAACGTCGCGTTCTTCGTCACGTTCCTGTGCAGCGGCTTCGCCATGGCGCTGGCGCCCGGACTCGAGGACCGGCTACGAGAGGAGTGGCGTCGCGCGTTGGCGCTCGGACTGACCTCGACTGGAGTGCTGCTGGCGGCCGTTCTCGGCGCGTTCGAGTCCACGCCCGTCGTGCTCACGGGCAGCGCGGTGGCCGGCTGGTGCTTCGTGGTGGCGTTGCTGGGCTTCGCCCGCGAACGCGTCACGCGCTCCGGGCCCGGGTTGCGCTACCTGGCGGAGTCGGCCTTTCCGATCTACGTGCTGCACCAGCCGGTCGTCGTCGTGCTCGCTGCGGTCGTCGTGACGCTGCCCGCGTCCACGATGGGAATCGCAGCCAAGTTCGTCCTGCTCCTGACCGGCTCGGTGGCCTGCACGCTCGCCCTCTACCACTTCGGCGTGCGTCCCTTCGCGCCGACGCGCTTCCTCCTCGGCATGAAGCCGCTGTCCAGGGAACCAGGTGGCGCAGCGGTGGCCAGCGCGACTCCGGCAACCGCGCACTCCCGCGCCTGGCACCGCGCCTCGTTGCTGGCGCTGCTCGCCCTGCCACTGTGGGCAGGTACCGCGGAGGCCGGCGATCCGACAGGTCTCTGGTGGGCCGAGCGCGGCTCCGCCAAGGTCGAGATCGCGCGCTGTGGCGACGCGCTGTGCGGTCGCGTGGCGTGGCTACGCCATCCGTTCGACGAGCACGGCTGCGACCTGCGCGACGCGGAGAACCCGGACCCGGCGCTCCGCGGCCGCCCGGTGGTGGGCCTGAGCCTGCTCCGCAACCTGCGCGCATCGCCCGACGACCCGGGCGAGTGGAACGGCGGCGACATCTACGACCCGACCAGCGGCCGCACCTACGACGCCGTGCTGCAGATGGACGGCCCCGACCAGCTCCGTGTGCGCGGGTACTTCCACATCCGGCTGCTGGGGCGCACCACTACCTGGTTCCGGGTGGGATCCGAGAACCAATGCCGCGAGGAGACCTGAGCCCGGCTCACCTCGGGTCGAGCCGGATCGGAAGCGCGCCCTCCCGGTCCGAGTCGCCGAGCGTCACCGCGATGAAGCCATCGGCGAAGCCGTACTTCTCGCGCATCAGGGCGTTCACCCGATCCCTCGCCGCCGCATCCCGGTCCGGAACCGCCAGGAACGAGCTCTTCTGACCGGCGCGCTCCGCGCGGACCTCGGGATTCGCGAGCAGGCGCTGGACCCAGCCCGAGTCGTCTCCTCCGCGCACCCAGAACGCGCCCGCGTCGTCCACGACCCAGATGCGCGTCTCGTGGGGCTCGCCCGTGGCGTCGAGGGTCTCGAGCACCAGGACCTCGCCCGACTCCGACGCAGCGAGCTGGCCGAGGCTCAGCAGCACGAACAGTCCGATCACGGCGCCGATCGCGATGGCGATCTTCTTCATCGGGAACCTCCGGGGAGTTTGCATTCCAGGGAATCAATATTTACATTCCTTGGAATCACATTTCAAGAGGAGAGTCGCCCTGCGCCCGAAGCGCTCGAAGGAGGAGCAGATCATCGTGTGGATGGGCGTGATCGCGCAGCTGGCGCGCACGCGCAACAACCAGATCCTGCGCGAGAGCGACCTGCCCTACCCCCAGTTCGTGCTGCTGCTCCACTTCTGCCACGATCCCGACCGCGACTGGACCGTGAGCAGCCTGGCCCGGGCCTTCCAGCGCAAGCAGCCCGGCATCACCAAGACCGTGCGGCAGCTGCTGGACCGCGGCTTCCTCCGCACGCGGACCGACGAGACGGACGCGCGCGTCAAGCTGCTGCGCGTGTCGGCCCGGGGGATCCGGGCGCGGGACGCCGCCATGACCCGGCTCGCGCCGGCCTTCGCCGAGGACTTCCGCAGCTGGAAGCGCTCGGAGGTTTCCGAGCTCCACCGTCTCGTGGAGCGCCTCAAGAACCACCTGGACGAAGAGCGGGACGGCGCCGGCTCCTGAGGACGTTTGGCGCAGCTAGGGCCTAGGTCTCCTGCAATCGAGTGGTGCCGCGTCACGATTCCATCCCCGCGAGCGCGGCAGCGGCTGAGGCCATCCGTCAAAGGCGGCGCGGGCTGGTCGCGGGGCGCGATGCGCGTAAGATGACGCGATGAAGTTCACAGCAGTTCTTGCCCTCGGAGTCGTGGCTCTACTCACACCCGGACTTGCGGTCGGAGAGTCCGCCGACCTGGCATCCGCGCTCGCGAGTCCGGCCCGCGCCGAGACCGACCGGGCCCGGGACGCGGGCCGGCGTCCCGCCGAAGTCGTCGCGTTCCTCGGCATCGAGCCGGGGATGACGGTGATGGACGTGATCGCGGCGGGCGGGTACTACACCGAGGTCCTCTCGCTGGCGGTCGGTCCTAAGGGGCGGGTGTACGCGCAGAATCCCCCGATCGTCCTGCAGTTCCGCGACGGCGCGAACGACAAGGCGATGACCGGGCGGCTCGCAAAGGCGCGGCTTCCCAACGTCGTGCGCCTCGACCAGCCGCTGGCCGAGATCGAACTGGGAGACAACAGCCTCGACGCAGCCATCACCGCGCTCAACTTCCACGACGTCTACAATAGAGACTCAGAGGCGGTGGCTGCGCTTCTCGCGAGCCTGCGCCGGCTGCTGCGGCCCGGAGGCGTGCTCGGTCTGATCGACCACGTAGGCGCCGCCGGGGCCGACAACAAGAAGCTGCACCGCATCCCACCGGCAGACGCCATCGCGGCCGCGAAGTCCGCGGGGTTCACCGTCGAGGAGACCGACCTGCTGCGCAATCCCGAAGACGACGGAAGCCGCTCGGTCTTCGATCCCGCGATCCGCGGCAAGACAGACCGATTCCTGCTGCGGCTGCGAAGTCCCGACTAGGAGCGTGACCCAGAGTCGGGTGTTCGGGTTTCCGCTCCAATGATGCGCCCGGTGGGCGGGCGAAGAAGCCCCCGAGTCACGCAGGATGCCATCCGCAGCGACGCCCTCGTCGCCTGGCGGAACCCGCAGCTCGAAGCATCGGTCGCTGAAGACGGCAACATCGGCGAGGATCCGGAACTGCTCTCCGGCGTGATCCGCGGCGGCGAGGTCCCTATGCCTCCAGTCCCGAAGGCAGCGGCACGTCGAGCCCGGTCGTCTCGTGGAGAACCCCGGCCAGCCTCCGCATGAGGCCCGCCTCCGCCCACGGGTACTGGTCCCGAGGCACCAGCGCCGGGTCGATGCCAGGCGTCCGGGCCGCCGAGCCGTGCGCGAACGCTCGGAACGAGCGAAGCGCCCGGTAGTAGCGCAGCCGGTCGGCGTCGACGGGTCGATGCCGTGCGTACGTCGCCAGGTATCCGTCGGCGAACGCCTCGAACATCCCCGGCGGCGCGCTCTGCACCAGCGCGGGGGCTGCCACGGCGATGAGCACGAGCGTCACGGCGAGGTCGTGCTCGTGGTGTGCGATCCCCGGCCCGGACCAGTCGATCACGCCTGTCACCCGCCCGCCGTCCACCATCACGTTGCCGGGATGGAAGTCCCCGTGGCACACGGAGAGGCCTCCACGTTCCGGCGGCCGGTTCTCCAGGAGCCAGTCCGCGCAGTCGCCGAGCCGGCCGAGCGCCGGCTCGGCCCCGAAGCGTCTAACCAGGTGCAGCTGCCCGTCGACGCTGACGGCTTCCCGCGGAACCCCGGCGGCTTCCAACGCATCGGCGACCCCCGCGACGGGGAGTTCGTGCAGCTGTGCGTGCACCTCCGCCAGCTGATCGGCGACCCGTGTCCCAGCGGCCGGGTCGGCGAACAGGTCCTCGATCATGGCGTGGCCCGAGACACGTTCCATGACGTTGAACGCCCGCCCGCCCATCGTTCGTTCGCCGCCTGCGAATACCACCCGGGGCGCAGGAAATCCGGCAGCGGCCACAGCGTTCTGGAACGCGGCCTCCATCCGCCCACTGGTGACGCCGCCGGGCTCGGACAATACGCGGACCACCAGGCGACCCGACAGCTCCGGCGACGCATCGTCCGAGAGCCGGAACCCGAAGATCAGCGTCTCGAACCCGCCCGTGATGCGCACCGGCGGCTCCGAGAACGACACGTGAGCACAGGCCGGCGCGGTCCGCAGGTTTCCCAGCAGCTCGTCCGCGACGCGCTCCGGCGTCAGCTCTCCCGCATCAGGCACCTGCATCGTATCGGGCCCCGAAACCCTTCCCTCAGCCGCAGCAGCCGCCGGTTTCGGACTCGGCCGGGGCCTCGAAGTCGCCGCCGCCGCCGAAGGTCTCCGCATCCTCGATGACCCGGTAGTACTCCCAGCGCATTCCCTGCGGGTCGAGCGCCCAGACCTTGTTCTGCGTGGCGTAGCAGCAGGTCTGCTCGTCCTCGACCGAGTCCACCAGGTCGGCGGCCTTGAGCCGGTCGGTGGCGGCGCGCACGTCGGCGTCGTCGAAGACCTCGACGCCCAGGTGGTTCAGGCGCTCGTCGGCGTCGGGGTTCTCGAACAGCACGAGCTTGAGCGGCGGCCGCTCGACCACGAAGTTCGCGTACTGGGGCTTGCGCTTGTTGACCTTCACGCCGAAGAGATTCGAGTAGAACTCGACGGCCTCGTCGAGATCCTTGACGTTCAATGCAAGCTGGACACGCATGTCTTGACTCCTTGGTTGAATGGGATCGCGTTGGTCGGATCGGGGGGTGCGAGCTCAGCCCGCGCTCCCCGCGTTGGCTCTCGAGATGTCGTCGGCGTCGGACACGACGCCTTCTTTCGTCGGGATGCCCTGCTGGACGAAGGCGTCACCGTCGGCCCACTCTCCGTGCGCCGTGAGCCACAGCCGCACTAGGTGGCGCTTGCGCTCGGGCTCGTCGAAGTCCTCGTACTCGGTGCGCGCGTGGAGCACGGCGTTGTTCTTTAGGTAGTTGATCTCGCCCGGCTCGAGCCGCATCTCGACGTGGAAGGCCGGGTCCTCGGCGATCTCGTCGATCAGGTCGAGCAACTCGGTCTGCCGGGCCGTGAACCTCGGCACCTGCGGGTGGCGCTGCGCCTTGCGGATGTACCAGGGGATGTAGAAGAAGGTGAGCCGCCCCTCGTGGAGGCGGCAGATGGGGAGCCGGAAGAACGGATCGTCGCCTTGCGCCTGCTCGTCGTTGCGATCCCAGTAGAAGGGCTCGTAGAGGACCGGGGTCAGGTCGGGCCGGCGACGGAGGATCTCGTTGTAGAGCGCCGTCGTACTCACCAGGCGGTTCTCCCCGCCCGAGCGTCCCTGGCGGATGCAAAGAAGCGCCACCAGGTCCGAGCCGTCGCTGTGGAACCCCAGATCGACGCGGGTCTTGTAGAGACGCACCGACGTGTCCTCGGGGTCGGCGCCGGTATCGCGCACGTGTCCGAGCACGTCGCCGGCGGCGTTCTGGGAGGCCGCGGTTCCCATGTGCAGGCCGAGGCCCCAGTGGAGGAGCGCGATGTCCGCGTCGTCGTGGCGATCCACCGGGATCCCCTTGACGTTGACGAACCCGCGCCCGTGCTGGAGCGCCTTCATCCACTCGGCGATTGCGGGAGCCAGGACCGGAAGCGGAAAGTCGTCGCGGGTGATCTCGGTCATCGGCTTGCCCGTCGCCTTGGCAGCGGCCAGCGCGTTCTCCAGGTCGGCGACCTGGTCCAGCGTGAGGCGGCGGACCCAGTCGTCGCTCCGGAGAAGCTCCGGGCCAAGCCAGGTGGAGGGGGTCGCTAGGGGTTCGCGTGCGATCGAAGTCATCGGGGTCTCCTAGAGGTCACAGCTCTCGTCAGCAGAGCCGGTGCCATCGATGCCTCGGCAGCAGTTGGCGGTCAGGAACTGGATCAGGTCGTTCACGGCGGAGAGGTCCGGGCTGTAGATCCGCGACCTGCCGTGGCGCTCGCACCGGACCAGGCCCGCGCTCTTGAGCTCCTTCAGGTGGAATGAGAGCGTCCCGGAAGCGATGCCCAGCGCACTCCCCACTTCTCCGGCGGGCAGACCGTCGGGACCGGCCTGCACCAGCAGGCGGAAGACGTCGAGGCGCGTCTCCTGGGCCAGGGCTGCGAGGGCGCTGATGGCGATTTGTTTTTCCATATCTCGAATGATATAGAGATATCTAGATATGTCAACAGAAAGACCCGATGGAGGGCACCGCTGATGGGAGTTTTCGAGCGCTACCTGACGCTCTGGGTGGCGGCCGCCATCGCGAGCGGGATCGCTCTAGGGGCGCTGTTCCCCGCCGCGTTCGGCGTCGTGGCCGAACTCGAGGTGGCGCGCGTGAACCTCGTCGTGGCCGTGCTGATCTGGGTGATGATCTACCCGATGATGGTGAACGTCGACCTCGCGTCGCTTCGCCATATCGGAGACCGGCCCAAGGGTTTGACCATCACCCTGGTCGTGAACTGGCTGATCAAGCCGTTCACCATGGCCGCCCTGGGCCTGCTCTTCTTCGAGGTGTTCTTCCGGTCCTGGGTGGACCCGGCGGACGCGCGCGAGTACATCGCCGGCATGATCTTGCTCGGCGCCGCTCCCTGCACGGCGATGGTCTTCGTGTGGAGCCAACTCACGCGGGGAGACGCCACCTACACCCTGGTGCAGGTCTCCGTGAACGACCTGATCATGGTCTTCGCCTTCGCACCGCTCGTGGCGCTGCTGCTCGGCGTCGCGGACGTGGTCGTCCCGTGGTCGACGCTGATTCTCTCCGTCGTACTCTACGTCGTCGTTCCGCTGGCCGCGGGCTACGTCACGCGGCGGATCCTCTTTTCACGGGACGGAGACGGGCAGAGCGTCGCCGCGTTCAGCGCCAAGCTCAAGCCCTACACCATTGTGGGTCTGCTTGCGACGGTCGTGCTGCTGTTCGCCTTCCAGGGACCGCGCATCCTCGAGCAGCCCCTACTGATCGCGCTGATCGCGGCTCCGCTCATCGTGCAGAGCTACGGGATCTTCGCGCTCGCGTACGGCTGGGCCTGGGCGTGGGGCCTGCCCTTCTCCATCGCCGCCCCCGCGGCGCTGATCGGCACCTCGAACTTCTTCGAGCTGGCCGTCGCCGTCGCCATCAGCCTCTTCGGGCTCGAGAGCGGAGCCGCGCTCGCCACCGTGGTGGGCGTGCTCGTCGAAGTTCCCGTCATGCTCTCGCTGGTGGCGCTCGCCAACCGGACGCAGCACCACTTTGCAGCGGCGGGTCCCGCGCCCGCATCACCCGGTTCCGCGGCTGCATGACGCCCATCCCCTGGACCTGCCCGGGCAGTGTCAGCGCTGCGACAGGATCGGCTCCGGATCGGGGACGAGGCCGAGGGCGTTCGCCGTGCGGTCGTTCGCGGTCTGGATCGAGACGACGTTGGCGACCTCCACGTAGGCGGCGGCGTCGAGACCGACGTCGATGAAGCGGGCCGCGTCCTTGTCGGTGACGCGGTAGGAGCCCTGCGCCATCCGGGCCGCGAAGTCGAGCACTGCGCGCTCGTCGTCGGACCAGCCCGTTTCGTGTTCGTCTTCGGATAGACGCTGCCACAGCTCCGGGTCCCCGGTGACGCGCTCGAGCTGTGCGCGCGAAGTCACCTGACCGTAGGCCGAGCGGTTGAACAGCGTCGTCAGCGCGCGCGCCAGTGCGTGCAGACGAGGGGTCAGCCGCGGCGTGGTCGGCGCCTCGAGCAGCTCGAACGCGCGCAGGTGCCGCCTGTACATCGGGGGGCGCAGCGAGAACGCCTTCAGAAAGTTGGGCACGAAGCCATAACGCCCCACGGCGCTCGCCGCCGCCTCGCGGTACTCCAGCCGGTCGAGATCGATCTCTACCCACGCCACGCCGTTTGGAGCGGGTGCCGGAAGAGCCTCGAGTGCGGCGGCGCTCGCCGCTGCCGTCCGGAACTGCTGGGCCTCGTAGTCCTCGCGCTCGAGCCCGACGGCGCGTCCGCTCGTGGGCGTGAACTCGTCCAACGACACTCCGCCCGCGTCCGCGCTCATCACCCACCACGTCTGGACCGCTGCTCCCTCGACCCAGCGCAGCAGCTCGGCGTCGTCGATCCCCTGATCGCGTAGCTCGCGTACGTGTTCCAGTCCGAAAGTCCAGCTCTCACGAACGAAACGCCGAGTCCAGCGCCAAGCCAGCTTGTGAAGCTCGGAAATCTCGGCGGTCTGCGGGTCCTCGAGGACCTGACGGACGATCCGGTCTTCACCGTACAGAAGGGGCAGCACGGCCCCGATCGTCTCCGTTCAGTAGAAGCAGGCGCTGTACTTGGCGACGGCGAAGTTCACCACCACCCACGGCACGGGCCCGACGGGCTCGGTCTGGATCGGGTAGTTCGGCAGACACTCCGCCTGGAGAGTGCCGAAGTCCAGGTACTGCGGCGCCGCGTAGTTCGTCTTGTAGACGTTCGGCACCTCGGGCAGTTCGAGCCCCGCGTCACGGTACATGTCGACGTTGCGCCGATACGCAGCGGCCAGCTCCCCGACCGCCTCGTCCGCCTCCACGATGTCGAGATACGCCATCACCCGCCTCCGGGGGCCGTCAGGCCCGAGTCAGTAGCCTAGACTTGGCGGCTCCTCGGGTAAACAGGGGGAACCCGTGAGTCGGTCGAGCCCCTCACGACGCGACGGGCGCGTAGCGGATCACCACGCGCGAGCCGTCGGCGTAGCCCTTCCGGAAGCGCGGCTCCCACTTCTGCCAGCCGTCGCTGTAGCGCTCGGCGTAGGCCGTCATCAGCCGCTCGAACGCCGCCGGGTCGGTGTCGAAGCTCGCCTGCGCCAGAAACGAGGGCGCCTTGCGGAAGGCGTCCCCGGCCTTCTTCACCGGGCCGTAGTCCCCCACCCAGATGCGAGCGCGGTCCAGACCCCCGTCGAGCGCACGCTTCTTCCAGGCGTCCTTCCCCGTCGCGATCACGACGTCGCCGCCGTCGGTGAAGTACCAGACCTCGCCATGGCAGCGGCTCTCGGTCCCGTCCTTCTTGAGCGGCGACACGTAGACGAGCGGACTCTTGGAGAGCGCCGCTCGCGCCGCTGCGGGCAGCGGTTCGTCCTCGGCGCGCGAGAGACGTGGAAGTACGACGGAGCCGACGGCGACGCCCACCGCTGTCAGGAAGTCCCTGCGTCCGATCTCGATCCTGTTCATGCTGCGATCCTCCAGTCCGTGGGGCGAACGGCCGCCGCGAGCCGTCGCTACGGCCGGACCTCGTAGTACAGGTTGGCCGGGTCTTCGAAGTCGTGGGGCGTAAAGCGGGTGAAGCCCGCCTCGCGGGTCATGCGCTCTGCGACCTCGGGGTTGAAGCCCAGCGTGCCGAGGCCCGCGCCGCCGGGCTCGGAGAGCGCCGACGACATGCAGGCCGAGACCGAGAAGCCGTAGAACATGGCGAGCAGCGGGTTGCGCAGGTTGTCCTTGAAGCGCGGCTGGCTGCGGATGTCCTTGATCATCCAGGTGCCGTCGGGCCGGAGCGCGCGGCGGATCGACGCGATCACCTCGGCGGGGTGCGTCATGTCGTGGATGCAGTCGAGGGTGATGACGAAGTCGTAGGTCGGTTCGTCGGGCAACTTCTCGCCGCCGGCCGTGTGCAGCTCCACGTTCGAGAGCCCGCGTTCGGTCACCTGCTCGCGCGCCCGGTCGATCGCGTGACCGCTGGGGTCGTAGCCGTGGAACCGCGACGCCGGATAGGCCTCGGCCATGGCGAGCAGGGCGACCCCCGCCCCGCAGCCCACGTCCGCGACGCTGGCGCCGGCGCGCAGCTTGGCGTCTACCCCGTCGAGCGCGGGGATGATCTGGGGGACGAGCGTACGGCGGGTCCACGGACCGAGCATGCGCTCGGTGCGATGGGCCGCACTCGGGCCGTGGTCCTGGTACGACAGGCCCATGCCGGTGCGGAACGCGTCGGCGAGACGCTCGACCATCTCGGGACCCGAGGGCGCTCCAAAGGCTCCAGCGGCGAAGGCGGTGCTGCCCTCCTCGTCGGCCAGGACGGCCGTGCCCACGGCCGACAGCTCGAAGCAGTCTCCGTCCTCGTGGTAGTCGAGCAGACGCGCGGCCGCCTGACCGCGGAGCCACTCGAGCAGCCAGCGCTCCTTCAACCCGGTCCGCTGCGCCAGGTCGGCGGCAGAGAGCGGCCCGGCCCCCGCCAGCGCGCGGTACAGTCCCAACCGATCGCCCAGGTGGATCATCAACGAGACCATCTCGCCCTGCTTG
>JAFDDB010000108.1 GCA_019311115.1 Deltaproteobacteria bacterium | reverse complement strand
ATCCTCTCGACCGGCCGGACGCTCTACCACTACAACTCCGCCACGCAGACGCGGCGCGAGTCGGGCCTGCACACCAAGCAGCCAGAGCCCTTCGTCGAGATCCACCGCCGCGACGCCTCGAAGCGCGGCATCGAGGACGGGGACCAGGTCGAGGTGAGCACGCGCCGCGGCGCCGTGGGCGTCCGCGCCATCGTCTCGCGCCAGGTCCGCCCCGGCTGCATCTGGATGCCGCTCCACTTCGCCGAGGCGCGGGCGAACCTGCTGACCAACGACGTCGGCGACGCCGTCACCGGCACCGCGGAGTACAAGGTCTGCGCCGCCGAGGTTCGCAAGCTCGAGTCCGCGGGCGAGGCCGACCTGTTCCCCGGCAGCGACTACCGCCCCGACGGACCGCGCCCCGGGCCCGTCCGGGCCGGCGGCGTCCCCGACTGATCCGGCGAATGGGGCGGCATTGACACCCGCCCCCCACCGCCCGAATATCCGTCCGCCCGCCGACGGCGGGCCCGGCCCTGTAGCTCAGCTGGATAGAGCGCTTGCCTCCGGAGCAAGAAGTCGCAGGTTCGAATCCTGCCAGGGTCACCAGCGCTAGCCGCGTGCGACGACGTCGGCGGCAATGCGGAGCGCGGCCAGGCCGATCACCACCGCGAGCGCGGTTCGCAGGAACTTCGGGCTGCTGCGTTGGCTGAGAAGGCTGCCGAGCCAGGCGCCGGGCAGGGCGCCCGCGACGAGGACTGCGGCCAGTAGCAGAGGCACCTGGCCGGTCGCGAGCTTGCCGGCGAATCCGGCGAGCGACGACAGGAAGACGATTCCCAGGCTGCTGCCGATGACGACGCGAGTCGGCAGCTTCAGGACGTGAAGCATCAAGGGGATGAGCAGGAACGAACCTCCCTGGCCGACCATCCCTCCCAGCATTCCGACGGCGCCGGCAACGAGGAGGGCGCGCGGCAGTTGGAACTCGGAGGGGTGCGCGCTCTGCATCTGATCCCGATCGCTGATCGGGATGACCATCAAGGCCGCGGCGACCAGCGCGAGTCCCGCGAAGAGTGCCATCAGCACTTCGCTCGAGGTCCAGCCCGAGAGCACGGAGCCCGCGAGCGCGCTCAGTCCGATGCAGCCGCCCATCCAGCCGACCAGCCTGCGGTGCACGAGTCCCTGGCGGTCGTGCCGGGTCGCCGCCGAGAGGCAGGCGAAGAGTCCCTGCGTGATGGTGAGCCCGCTGACCTGGCGCATGTCGAGCTCGCCGACCCCCAGGAGTGGCGGCAGGTAGAGGAGCGCCGGAGCCATGACGATGCCGCCCCCGATCCCGAGCAGCCCGGAGAGGACGCTGATCGCGAAGGCCAGCAGCAGCACGAGCGACGCCAGGCCCATGCCCCCGTCCATCACCGCGTCCATGACCCCGCCGACGACCGACGGGCCGCCTACTCGACGACCTCGATCCTGCCGCTGCCGGCGGGCGCTGCCACGAACTCTCCGACCTCGACGCCGCGCACGCCGGCAGCCTGGAGGTGGGCGACGAGTTCCGGCGCCGTCGCCGCCGCCACCGCGAAGATCAGGCCCCCGGAAGTCTGGGCGTCGGACAGGAGCAGCCGATCCTCGTCGGAAACCCCGGAGTCGTAGGTCACGTCGGCATCGACTGACTCCTTGTTGCGGCGGCTCCCCCCGGGGACGTGACCGGCGCCGGTCAGCTCCCTGGCCCCGTCCAGGATGGGAACCGAGCCCATCTGGACGCGAGCGCCGACGCCGCCGTGGGCGAGCATCTCGCGCAGGTGTCCGAGAAACCCGAAGCCCGTGACGTCGGTGCAGGCGTGGATGCCGGCCTCGGCCGCCGCCTCGGCCGCGTTGTTGTTGAGAGCGGCCATCGTGTCTACGGCCCGCTGTGTCACGTCCGGTGGAGCCTCCCCGGCGCGTAGCGCGGTCGTGATGATCCCGGTGCCCAGCGGCTTCGTGAGGACGATCCGGTCTCCGGGCTCCGCCCCGACGTTCGTCCAGCACCGGTCCGGGTGCACGAAGCCCGTGACGCAGAGTCCGTACTTGGGCTCGGCGTCGTCGATGGTGTGACCGCCCACGATCGAGACACCCGCTTCCTTAGCCTTCTCCGCACCCCCGCGCAGGATCTCTTTGAGCACCGACATGGGAACGTCCGGGTTGTCGCGCGGGAAGCCGACGATGTTCAGCGCGATCACGGGTCGCCCCCCCATCGCGTAGACGTCGCTGATCGCGTTCGCGGCCGAGATGGCCCCGAACGAGTAGGGGTCATCGACGACCGGCGTGAAGAAGTCGACCGTCTGGATGATGGCGAGCTCGTCCGAGACGCGATAGACGGCGGCGTCGTCCGCCGTCTTCGTGCCGACGAGTACGTCGGGATCGGTAATCTCCGGCAGTGCGCTCAGAACCTGAGCGAGATCGGCAGGGCCGATCTTTGCCGCTCAGCCCGCGGTGCGCGAGAGCTGGGTCAGCCGGACGTGGCTTTCGCTCATCGTGAATCTCCCCTAGTGGATGCACCGTTTCTAGACCGATCGTGACCATAAGGAAAGTGAATTGTTCTGATCGTTACCATGCAATAATCGTTGGATGATGATGAACCCCCACCACCTGCGCAGCTTCCTGGCCGTCCACAAACACCGGAGCTTCACGCGCGCGGCCGAGGAGGTGTTCCTCTCGCAGCCTGCGGTGTCCCGCCAGATCCGTCAGCTCGAAGAGGGGCTCGGAGTCGCGCTCTTCGAGCAGATCGGAAAGTCCCTGCGACCGACGGACGCGGGCCGGACGCTCGTCGGCGAGGCGGAGAAGATCCTGGGTGGGATGGAACGCGCGGCCGAAGCCGTGCGCACTCATCGCTCGGCCGCTCGCGGCAGCCTCCGCATCGGGGCGAGCACCACACCCGGTCTCTACCTGCTGCCTCCGCTGCTGGGGCGCTTTCGCCAGGAGTTCCCGGACGCCGAGCTTCGCTACGTCGTCGAGAACTCGGCCCGCATCGAGCGCCGGATCGTCCGCAACGAGCTCGACCTGGGATTCGTCGGGTCACCGATGGCGAACAGCGAACTCACGGCCGAGCCGATCATCGAAGACGAGATCATCTGCTTCGCGAGCCCGTCCCATCGGCTGGCAAGCCGCCGCCGCATCGAGCCCCGATCTCTCGAGGGCGAGACGTGGATCGTGCGCGAGAAGGGATCGGCCACGCGCCTGCTCTTCGAGTCGTGGTTCGCGACGGTGGGTGGCACGATCGCTCGGACCATCGAGCTCGAGTATCCCGAGGCCGCGAAGGCCCTCGTCGCGGCCGGGGTGGGGATCTCCTTCCTGTCGGCGCACGGACTGCGCGCCGAGCTCCGCCAGGGCAGGTTCAAGAAGCTCCCGGTCACGGGCCTGAAACTGAAGCGCCCCATCTTCGTGGTCCGGCATCCGGACAAACGGGTCTCACCGGTCACCGACGCCTTTCTCTCGACGGTTCGTTCGCACGCCGGCCGGCGCGGCGCGGAGTCCTGAGGTGCGGACGCTACTCGTACTGGTCCTCGGCCTGGCACTGCCCACCAGCGTCTCGGCTCAGGTCCCTACCGAGTTCGACGGAACCGAGGTCCTGAACCCCGGCTTCGAGAGCATCGGATTCGATCTGGGCGACGGACTGCGGAGTGCGACCTCCTGGGACGGACCGAGCGCACTTTCGGCTCGCGCGTTCGACGGCCGGGACGGCGTGGTCACGGGCTCGGCCGGCTACCTGCGGACGGCCCATGTCGCGCTGAACTCCGTCTCCGTTCCGGCGCTCAGTCGATCGCCTCGACTCTAGCCCGCACGTGCTTGTGCCAGGGGGTCCCTGCCAGCCAGTCGCGGTCCTCGGAAGAGGTCAGCTCGTTGGGCGCGACGCCGTGAGCGACCCGCTCTCCGTTTTCGTCCGGGTACTCGACACCCAGCCCGTTCGGCAGGGTCACGTGACCCGCGCGGAGGGTGTCGCTGACCTCGACGACGGTCTCGGCTGAGCCGCGCTTGGTCGTGATGCGCACGCGGCCGCCGGACTCGACGCCTAGCCGGGCCGCGTCCTCGGGACTGATGCGAAGCGCACCGTCGCGGTCCTTCTTCCGCCAGCTCGGATCGCGGTAGATCGTGTTGGCCGTGTTGCCCCGGCGCTCGCCGGCCGCCAGGACGAACGGGTAGGCGTCGTCCGTGACCGGGACCTCGTCCCGCAGGCCTGCGAGCTCCTCGAGCAGCTCCGGGATCTCGAGCTGGATCCTCCCGTCGTCGGTCGCGATGCGGTCGAAGGAGACATCGTAGGTGTCCGACGTGATGACCACGCCCTCGGGCCGGGTCAGGATGGCGTCGAAGAGCACCTCGCCGAGTGCGGGACCCTCGCCCTCGAAGCCGGCGCGGCGCACCGACTCGGGATGCGCCGAGGCGCAGCCGTGCGCGGCACCCCAGAGCAGCGCCGCCGCAGCGTCTTCGGGGCCGAGTGCACGGCCGAGCGTCTCGTAGAGCACAACCGGGGTGATCGCGGCGAGGTCGGGGCGCTCGGCCAGCGTCCGCAGGAACGCCGCCTGGAAGGCGGAGCGTCCTTCGGCTGCGGCTTCTCTCAGCTCGGCCAGGTCCTCGTCCGAGAAGGCGCCGAGCGCCCGCGTCAGCCGGCTGTGGATCTCGGGCTCGGGCAGCGTTCCGTCGAGCGGCTCGAAGAGCGGCTGCCGCAGCTGGAAGACATTGTCGGGGAAGCCCCCACCGAAGAACGTCGCCTCACGCTTCTCGTACTGCGACGCCGCGGGCAGCACCCAGTCGGCGTGCTTCGTGGTCTCGGTCATGGCCACGTCGATCACGACCACCAACTCGAGTGCGTCGAGGGCCTCGCGCATGCGCGGGCTGTCGGCCAGCGAGTGCACCGGATTGCCGCTTTCGATGAACATCGCCCGGAAACGGTCCGGGTGGTCGGTCAGGATCTCGTCGGCGATCACGTTGCACGGGATCAGTCCGGTGATGATCCGGTGGCCACCGACGGGCGTGCGGGGCTCCGTCCGGGAGCTTCCGATCAGCTGGGCCAGGTGCGTGCCCAGGTTCATCGTGCCGGGCCGGCCGAAGTTGCCGGTGAGGGCGTAGACCAGCTTCTCGAGATAGGAGTTCAGCGTGCTGTGCGGAGCCATCTCGATGCCGAGGTCCTCGATCACCGCCACGCTTTCCGCGCGGCCGATCCGCCGCGCGGCCGCGCGCACGAGTTCCTCCGCGACGCCCGAGCGTTCGCAGTAGTCCGCGACCGGCACGTCGGTGAGCGCCGCGATCACCGCGTCGCCGCCGCCGGTGCGCTCGGCCAGGAACTTGCCGTCGAGCAGGTCTTCCTGGACGAGCACGCCCAGCAGCGCCGACAGGCAGAACGCGTCGGTGCCGGGCCGCACCTGCAAGAAGAAGTCGGCCAGGTCCGCTGTCTCGGTACGGCGTGGATCCATCACGATCATCGAGCGCTCCGGGTCGCGCGAGATGTCCTTCAAGATGACGCGCGCGCGCTCGAAGCCGTGCGAGTGCCACGGGTTCTTGCCGATGAAGAGGGAGACCTCGGCGTTCTCGAAGTCCGGCTCGGGGCGCGCGCCGAACATCTTGCGCTCGGCCCAGAACTCGCCGGTCTTCTCTTGGGCGAGAGCGTTCGACTGGTAGCGCATGCCGAGCGCGCGCCGGGTGGCTCCGCTGTAGGCGCCGCCCAGGTGGTTCCCCTGTCCGCCGCCGCCGTAGTACATGATCTTGTCGCCGCCGTGGGCGTCGCGGATCGCGGCCAGGCCCGCGGCGACTCCGCGGATCGCGGTGTCCCAGTCCACCTCCTCGAACGTCCCGTCCGGGCGGCGCCGCAGCGGGCTCGTCAGCCGGTCGGCGTGGTTCTGGTACAGGTCGAGGCGCGCGGGCTTCTCGCAGGTGTAGCCGCGCGAGCGCGGGTTGGCGCGGTCACCCTTGATCCGGGTCAGGTGGCGCCCGTCGGTCTGCACCTGCAGTCCACAGTTGATGCTGCAGAGGATGCAGCCCGTGCTCTTCCACTCGCCCGCCATTAGTCCCTCCGGGAGTCGATGGAGGGAGTCTACAGGGCGATTCCGCAGCGGAGGAGGCTGCGTGGAGGACCGCCGCGAGAGGCGGTCCCCCACGCTCCCTCAGAAGAGGTTCCGCGCTAGCGCTCGGGGACGAGTGCCACGCGCCGGTTCTGCGCGCGGCCTTCGCTCGTGTCGTTGTCGGCCAGCGGGCGGGCCTCGCCCAGGCCCTGCACGTCGAGCCGCGAGGCGTCGATGCCGCCGCGGATCAGGTAGCGGCGAACGGCCTCGGCGCGGCGCAGCGACAGGCCCTCGTTGTACGCCTCGGAGCCCATCGAGTCCGTGTGACCCTCGATCTGGAACGGCAGGCCGGGGCACGCGTTCATCTCGGCGATGGCCGCGTCGATCCGGTCGTTTCCCTGGCCGGTGATGCCGTCGCTGTCGAACTCGAAGTGGATGTCGCGGAGCACGATGCGCTCGGAGCAGGGCGGGCCGGCCGCGACGGCGGGCAGCGGAGCCGGGCCGAGGAAGACGCTGCTCACCAGGTCGTCCGCCGCACTCGACGAGCTGACGGTGCTGCCGTTGCGCGAGCTGCCGCACGACGTGACGCCCGCCAGCCGCTGCAGGAAGGCCGCACCGGCCGGGTCGGTTCCGCTCTGCACGGTGTGGAAGCAGACCGGCCCATCGTAGGTGTCGACCACGTTCTGCGCCGATGCCAGCGCCAGATCCTCGGAGTCGGGCAGTCCGTCCGAGAACACGACGACGGCCGCGCGTCCCGACTTGCCGTCGAGCGCCATGGCGGTCTCGTTCAGTACGGTGTCGAGCGGCGTTCTGTTGCCGAGGATCCGGAGTCCCGCGGCCTCGGAGGCGAGGGCGCCGCGGTCGAGGGGTGCCAGCGGGCTCGCCGCGCGGTCGCGGCCGCCGAAGCCGATGAAGCCGACCTCGTAGCTGCCGGGGTTCTCGGCGGGCGCGTTCGTCGCGGGCATGCCAGCCAGGAAGGACTGCGTCAGCGCCTTGGCCTCGGGAAAGGTGTTGGTCTTGTACATGGTGAGCGACGCGTCGGTCAGCACGATCACGTGGTCCGTCACGCGCTGCTGGCCGCTCGTCACCGACACGGGGCCGACGGCGAGGGGCGTGCGATCGGTCATGGGCTGGGCGCAGGCGATCGCCGCGGCGAGCGGGACGAGCAGGAGAAGTCGAGGTCGCGTCACTGGGGTACCCTCCGTCGGACGCTTCCCCCCGGTCGCGACCGCAGCACAGTTGTACATCGAATCGGGGGCAGTGCACCACTCACAGGAGTTGCCTGTCTGTGATGCGCACACCTTCCCACGTGCGTGTTCGCGTCGGTGGGACATCACGGCACGCTGAGCGCCCGGCCGGCGGCGTACTCCTGCCCGCGCCGCTCGCTCAGTTGGGCCCGCCGTTCGGCCCCCGCTACGCGGGCGGCTCGGGCCGCCTGCTCCGCCGTGCTCGTCGCCTGCTCGAAGCGGCCGGTGGCGGCCTGCGCCGCGGCCAGGCCGTCGAGGTCGTCGGCCGAGGCGCAGCGCCCACTCGCGCAGACCGACTGCCAGAGGCGCAGCGCCTCGGCGCCGTCGCGGAGCGAGGCGTCGCTGGCGGTGGCCCGGATCCAGCCCAGTCGCCGCCGCGAGTAGGCGAGGCCGGGCTGTATGCGCAGGGCCTGCGCGTAGTGCCGCGCGGCGACGGCCGGTTGGCCCTCGAACTCGGCCACGATCGCGCGGCTCTCCCAGGCGGCGGGATGGCCTGGCCGGGCCGCGATGGTGCGGTCGAAGACCTGGCGCGCAGCGGGCAGGTCGCCGGCGTTGACCAGCGCGCGCCCCAGGCGGTTCCAGCCCGCGGTGTGTGACGGCAGGATCGCCAGCGCCCGCCGGTACGCGGCGATCGCCTCGTCCAGCCGGCCCGCCCGCTCGAGTGCCTCGGCCAGCCAGTAGTGCGCCTTCCACGATCCCCGCTCACCCCGCGCCGATGCGCGAAGCCGCGCGATCGCCGGCTCGAGCGCGCCCTTCTGCATCAGGGCCAGCCCGTACAGTCGCTCGACGACCGGCGTCGACGCGGGTGCCATCGAGGCGTGCACGTGCGCGAAGAGCGACGCGCTGTCTCGCCACAGAGATGTCTGCCGATGGCTGGCGGTGGCGAGCGCCAGCAGCGCGAGTCCCGCGGCGAGTCCCAGGCCGAGTCGGGCGCGAGGGCCGTCTCCCGCCCACTCGCAGGCGGCCCAGGCCACTCCCACCGACAGGCCGATGAGCGGCAGGTACATGTAGCGGTCGGGCGGCAGGAACGGCTGATCGCCGATCGGTACGAGTCCGATCATCGGCAGCAGCACGCCCAGGTAGAAGAGCCACGCCGCGAGCGCCCACGGTGCGCGCCGGTGCACGCGCACCGCGGCCGCCGTGATCGCGGCCAGCAGCAGCAGCGACCCCGCGAGCACCCAGAGCGGCGGCGACACGGGGTCCGGGTACAGGACGCTCAGGTTCGCGGGCCAGGCGGCCTTGCCGATGTACCGCGCGTACGAGACGACCGCCTGCATCGCGCGCTCGCCGAGCGAGATGCGGATGACCCCGGGCGCAGCCTGGGCGAGCACGGTGACGATCGCACTGGCTGCGGACAGCGCGAAGAACGGCAGCTTCTCGCGCACGAACGGCCAGACCTCGCTCGGGCGGAGCACCTGGTCCCAGCGCAGGCGGCCGAGCGGCCAGACGTCGAAGAGCAGCAGGGCCGCGGGCAGGGTGACGAGCATCGGCTTGGCCATCAGCCCCAGCGCCATCAGCAGGAGCGCGGCCACCCATGCTCGCCGCGAGCCGCGCGTCGCCCAACGGCCGTACATCCACGTGGCCGAGATCCAGAAGAGCCCGCTCAGCACGTCCTTGCGCTCGGAGATCCACGCGACCGACTCGACGTGGAGCGGATGCAGGCAGAAGACGCCGGCCACGAAGGCGCTGCGCCACGGCGCGCCGGTGAAGCGTTCGAGCAGCAAGAAGAGCAGCACGCCGTTCAGCGCGTGCAACGCCGCGTTGACCGCGTGGAGCGCCCCTGCCCGCACACCGAAGAGCTGCACGTCGAGCATGAGCGAGAGCCACGTCAGCGGATGCCAGTTGCCCATGGCCGTCGTGGTGAACGCCCAGCGAAGGCCCTCGAGCGTGAGTCCGGCGCGCACGTGGGGGTTCGCCGAGACGTATCCAGCGTCGTCGAGCACGACGAACTGGAAGGCGCCGGCCTGCCAGAACACGCCTGCCGTCGCGCCGAAGAGCGCCACGCTGATGCAGGCGCGCAGCTGCGCTCGGTCTAGCCGAAGTGCCGTGCGGGTCTCCAGCGCGCGTTCAGGTGGTGCGGGCGCGCCCGTCCGTCCGGGACTGCTGCTGGCGGGCCCGGCGGTCGTCTCCGGCCTTGCGCAGCCGCTCGGCGCGCTCGGGATCGATGCGCGCGTAGTTGTCCTTCCACGCGGTGTCGTCGCTCCACACGAAGGGCGTCTGTACCGTGGTGCGCGGAAGCGTCGCGCTCTCGAGCACGTCGAGAGACAGACCGACGACCTGGCGCTGCATCTCGGCGTCCCACGGCTTGCCGCACGGGTTTCCGAGCGGGAAGTCGCTGAACAGGAAGCGCGCGACCCCACACTCCTCGACGATGTCGCGGGCAGAGCCGACCACGACGGTGGGGATTCCCGCGGTCTCCAGGTGACGGGCGACCAGACTCACGGTCTGGTGGCAGACCGGTCAGAGGGGGATGAGCAGGGCGACGTCGACTCCGTCCTCGTGGCATCGCGACAGCACCTCGGGAGCGTCCTGCTCGATCGTGCGCCGCTGACTGTAGTCGGTCGGCACCCCGTGAAACCGCGCCGCCACGCTGCCGATGCGACCCTGGGCCTCGAGCGCCTCGAGCGGGCGGATCGGCAGGAACGAGTCTACGTCGTCGGTGTGCGTCGCTTCCTTGTCCCACGCCAGGTCGTCGGTGTACAGGCGCTCCGGCGGCGAGTCGGTTGGTCCGGACCAGACCTGTTTCGAGCCGCGCAGCACGCCGTCCTGCGGCGGCCGGTCGTGGAACACGCTCGCCGTGGTGACGAGTCCGACGCGGCACTCCGACAGCGGCTTCGGCAGGCGAGCGAAGGGCACCTCGCTGAAGTGCGCCCAGCGGTACGGGTTCTCATAGCCCTGCGCGCCGTAGAACTCGCGCGTCCGATCGATGTAGCTGACAAAGGTCCGGTGCGCCGTCGCGGCATTTCCCATCTTCGCGCCTCCTGATGGATGGCCCAGTGTACCGCCTGCAGCGCGCGCCGACCCGCTCCGTCTACAGCACCAGGACCGCCTTGGCCGCCGGCCGCTCGCGGTAGGCGGTGTTCCACCGGGCCAGGTGCTCGAGTGCCGGGTCGGGCTCGATCTTCCGGAACCGTCCGAACTGCAGCGCCGCGGCCAGCGTGCAGTCCGCGATCGTCGGGTGGTCGCCGGCCAGGAAGGGGCGGCCGTCGGCAAGGCGCTCGTCGAGCACGGCCAGGCTCTCGGGCAGTCCCTGGCGGAACGAGGCCGCGACCTCCGGGACGGGCGGAAGACCGAGCGGAGACTCGGTCGCGTGGATGACGATGGCGATCGGGCGCAAGACGGACATCTCGGCGATGCGCTCGATCTCGCGGACGCGTGCGCGTTCGAGGGGGTCGCGCCCGATCAGCGGCGGCTCCGGGTAGAGCTCGTCCAGGTACTCGATGATCGCCAGCGACTCGGTCAGGAAGCTGCCGTCGTCGAGCTCCAGCACCGGGAGCCGTCCGAGCGGATTGCGCGCCTGGTGTTCCGCGCTCTTCTGCTCGCCCTTGGGCAGGTTGACCATGACCTCTTCCAGGTCGATGTGCGTGCCGGCCTCGGCCTTCTCCGCGATGCACAGGCGCACGCGCGTCGGGTTGGGCGCGACCGGAAAGAAGTAGAGCTTCATCGGTGGGACCTCGGCCTCATGGGAAGGCGGCGCGACATTGTAGACACGTGTGTCGTTCTGCGGACAGGTGCGCCGCCTCGCGCCGGCTTCCGCCGCGCGCTTCTGGCCCGGCTGCGCTGCGCGGCTAATCTGCTGGATCACTCTCCCCCACGTACGTCTGCGAGGATCGAGATCGGTGAGGGGTGTGCGCTCGGCCTGCTGCTTGCGCGTGGCGGTCGCCGTCTTCGCGGCGGCTGGCCCGGTGCCAGTCTCGGCAGCGGACTTCGAGGTCACCGACACCGGGGACTCCGGTGCGGGGACGCTGCGCCAGGCGGTGCTCGACGCGAATGCGTCCGAGGACGCCGAGAATACGATCGTCTTCGACGTCCCTGACAGCAGCACGATCTCGCTGCTGACGTCGCTGGCCGACATCTCCACGACCCTGACGATCGACGGCACCACGGCGGTCGACCTGACGATCAGCGGCAACGGGGCAGACCAGATCTTCCGCGTGGCGCAGACGGCGACGTCCGTCGTCGACGTCGGCCTCACGAACGGGCCGCTCGAGATGGCGACCGGCACGGCGCTCTCGTTCGACCTGTCGTCCGACGCGGTCTTCACCGAGATCATTCGCGACTCGGGCGCGCTCGAGAAGCGGGGGACCGCGAAGCTCACGTTGTCCGGGGCGAACACCTACTCGGGCGGGACGCTCATCTCCGAGGGCACGCTCCAAGGCGACACGACGAGCCTGCAAGGCGACATCGTGAACAATGGGAGCCTGGTCTTCGACGAGACCTTCTTCGGGCTCTACACCGACGAGATCAGCGGAACCGGAACGGTCACGCTGCGTGGCGGGTTTCTCAGTCTGACCGGCGACAACACCTACTCGGGGGGCACGACGCTAGGCGCCACCGCGACGCTGCTGACCGAGATCGCGTCGCTTCCAGGGGACGTGTCGCTCACGGCGGGGTCGCAGCTGATCTTTGCCGACGTCGTGGACGGGACGTACGCGGGCGACGTCAGCGGGACGGGCACCGTATTCGTGCAGGTGAACGGGACGATCCGATTCACCGGCACGCACACCTACTCGGGAGTGCTCGACTTCCTCGGCGGCACGCTGATCGGAGACACCGACAGCTTTCCGGTAGACATCCTGAACGCGGGCGCCCTGGTCTTCGACCAGGGCTTCGACGCGACCTTCGCTCCGCTCATCAGCGGAGCCGGGTCGTTCGAGAAGCGCGGCGGCGGGACGCTGACGTTCTCGGGTGCGCAGACGTACATGGGGCTGACGACGGTATCGGCGGGACAGCTCGACATCGCCGGGATCGGCGGAGCGGCGCAGGTCGACGCGGGTGCGGCCCTCGGCGGAGACGGCACGATCGGGGGCGACCTCACCGTCGATGGAACCGTCTCGCCCGGGACCGCCACGGGCGCGACCATCAACGCTGACAACGTCACGTTCAATTCCGGCTCGGTGCTGGTGATCGGCGTGAACGAGTCCGCCACGACCGACTCGGTCAACGCCTCGGTCGGGGCGACGATCGCGGACACGACGGTGACCGTGGTGGTCGAGCCGGACCCGGGCGAGTACCTGGGGGTAGGCGTGACCGTCCCGATCCTCATCTCGGGCTCTCCGATCAGCGGGATGTTCGGCACGCCGCCGCTTCCGACCTTCGCGTTCCTCGACACGTCGCTGGCCACGGTGGGAAACACGATCATGCTCACCGTCGTGTCGAACGGTGCCTCGTTCGAGAGCGTGGCGCAGACGGACAACCAGCGGGCGGTGGGGGTGATGCTCGATGGCGTGACCAGCACCCCCGACCTCGACGCCGTGCTCGCGACCCTGACGACGCTTCCCGCCTCGGAGATCCCCGCCGCGCTCGACTCGATCGGAGGCGAGCAGCTGGGACAGTTCCCCACGACCGAGATCGCGACGGCGTCGCGGCTCGACCGGGCGATCCAGGCGCGGATCCGCGGCCTGTCGTGGCGCGGCTCGGGCCTCTCTCCGTTCTCGCTGGGGCCGGGGCTCGAGTCCCTGCCGGTGGCGAGG
>JAFDDB010000210.1 GCA_019311115.1 Deltaproteobacteria bacterium | reverse complement strand
GATGGTGCTGAATTCGTCGACGGGCGAATCGCGCCAACGGGTGCCGCTGAATGGCGGGAGCTTTCGCTGCTTCGACGTCGCCGTGCGCGAGAATTGCGTCGCGGGCATCCCGCGCCATCCCGCCTCCTGCTCCTTGGCGACCGGAGAGGTCGGTGTTCGGATCTGGGCGGCGATCCTCTCGGCCTTTGCCGACCGCGCCTGGGGCCTCGGCTCGGCCGAAGCGGGCTTCGGCGCTCCGCCCTATCTCGCCGTCGTGTCGGGCGACGACCCGGAGCGCGCAAACGCCTACGTGACGCAGCTCTTGCTCGGGACGTCGGGCGGTCCCGCAACCGCGGAGACCGACGGCTGGCTCAGCTTCCTCGGCATGCCCGCCGCAGGGCTGCTCTACCGCGACTCCGTCGAGGTCGACGAGCAGAAATATCCGATCCTGGTCACTCGTTCGACGTTGCGCCCGGACTCGGAGGGCGCGGGCCGTCCGCGGTGCGCCGGGCAATCTCTGCGAATACGGTCCACGGGCGGGATCGATGAAGGTCTTCTGGGCGCTGGAAGGCGTGCTCAATCCGCCGCGCGGTGTGCGCGGAGGCGGCTCGCCCCGGACCGGCTCCGCCTACCTCGTGAGAGGGGGAAAAAGCATCGAGGAGCATCCCGAGGCGGTCGGCGGCGTGGATCTCCAGCCCGGCGATCGGGTCGGTTCTCGCTCGCCCGGGGGTGGGGGCTACGGGGATCCCTTCGAGCGCGAGCCCGAGCGCGTCCTGCACGACGTATGCGAGGGCTACCTCAGCCTCACGCGAGCCGCCGAGGTCTACGGCGTCGCCATCGAGGGTGATCCCGAGCGCTTCGAGACCCTGCGGATCGATCCCGATGCGACGCGCGCCCTGCGCGGAGCGCGACCGCTCTCTATCGATCCGCAGCGGGCGCGTTAGCAGCCCGTTGAAGAACCCCCGCGGAGCCAGGTGCGTGGATTTCGTGCGAGATCAAGGCGCGGAAGCGCAGCCCTAGCCGGCTAGGGCAAGCTTCCGCAACGCAGAGATCGTGCGAAAGACGCGTGCCTGGCGACAGCGTGGGTTCTTCAACGGGCTGCTGGGACTGCGCGATCACTGGGTGCCAGCCGCTTTGGCCCCCCGACAGCCGCCCGCGCAACCTGCGACCGCGAATCGCACCCACCCGGCGTCGAGCGTATAGTCGTGCAGTGCGTCGCATCCCGTTCAGCCGTGGTCGGTTGCCGAGCACCCGGTCCACGCTCGGCTGGAGGCGCGGCGCGCGCTTCGCCGCGCTCGGCTTCAGCTTCGCGGTCGCCGCATCGGGCGCTGTGGCAGAGCCGGCCGAGACCGCCGACTGGCCGCACCCGGGCGGCGATGCGGGCGGCGCGCGCTTCTCTCCCCTGACGGACATCCACCGCGGCAATGTCGGCAGCCTCGAGGTGGCCTGGACCTACCGGCACGGCGACGCCCACGTTCCCGAGAACCCGGCCAAGGTCGCGGGCACGGCCTTCGAAGCGACGCCACTGATGATCGACGGCAAGCTGATCGTCTCGACGCCCTACAACCGGGTGATCGCGCTGGACGCCGAGACCGGCGCCGAGCTCTGGGTCTTCGACCCGGGCGTCGATCGCGGCGTCCGCTACACCAACGGCTACCTGAACCGCGGCGTCGAGTCGTGGCGAGACCCGAGCGCCACGGGCTTCTGCGCGTCGCGCTTGTTCGTCGCCACCATCGACTCGCGCCTGGTGGCTCTCGACCTCGAGAGCGGGCGCGTGTGTCCCGGCTTCGGCAAGGGCGGCAGCGTCGATCTCCACGTCGGGATCGAGCCGCTGATCCGGCCCGAGCATCACAAGATGACGTCACCCCCCGTTGCGGTGGGCGACGTGGTGGTGGTGGGCTCGTCGCTGGCCGACAACCGGCGGGTCCAGCCATCGGGCGACGTGCGCGGCTTCGACGCGCGGACGGGCCGTCTGCGCTGGCGCTTCCACGTCATCCCCCAGCAAGGGGAGTTCGGGGTCGAGACCTGGGAGGACGGCAGCTGGCGCAGCGGAGCGGGTGCCAACGCCTGGGCCCCGCTCTCGGCGGACCCGGAGCGGGGGCTCGTCTTCATTCCCACGAGTACGGCGAGCCCCGACTTCTACGGCGGGGCGCGCCTCGGTGACAACCTCTTCGCCGACTCCCTCGTCGTGCTGCGCGCCGACACAGGCGAGCGGGTGTGGCACTTCCAGACCGTCCACCACGACCTCTGGGATTACGACAACGCCTCTCAGCCGCTTCTCGTGACACTCGAACGCGACGGTCGCAAGACGGACGTCGCGGCGCAGCTCACCAAGACCGGCTTCGTATTCGTCTTCGACCGCGAGACGGGTGAGCCGTTCTTCCCGATCGAGGAGCGAGCGGTCCCGAAGAGCGATGTGCCCGGCGAACGCGCCTCGCCGACCCAGCCCTTTCCATCCCGCCCACCGCCCCTGTCCCCGGTTCACGCGCTCACCCGCGACGACCTGTGGGCGCCCACGCCGGGACACCTCGAGGCCTGTGCGCAGAAGCTGGCCGGCCTGCGCAACGAGGGGATCTTCACGCCCCCGAGCGAAGCCGGCTCGATCCTGTATCCGGCGACCGCCGGGGGAGCCAACTGGCCGGGCGGTGCGGTCGATCTGCGAAACGGGATCCTCTACGTACCCGTCAGCAATATCGCGATGGTCGCGAGCGTCCCGCCCCTGCCCGATGCGCTGCGGCGGCCGGCCTTCAGGCGCTGGCTACCGAGCCAGCGTCGCGCTGCAAAGGCCGCCGCGGCGAGCGTCGAGCCGAGCGGCGGCGCCACGTTCCAGGCGAACGGACAGTTCTGCGTAAAGCCGCCGTGGGGGATGCTCGTCGCGGTGGATCTCTCGCGCGGGGAGATCCTCTGGCGGGCGGCGACGTCCCGCACACCGGATGGTGTTGGCGGGGCGGCCGGCTTCGGGCCTGCCCTGGTCACCGCCGGCGGGCTCGTGTTCCACGCCGGAACGTCGCTGCCGGAGCTGCGCGCACACGACGCCGACAGCGGGGAGGTGGTGGCGTCGATCGATCTGCCCGCCAGCCTGAACGCCGGGCCGATCAGCTATCGCGTGCGACCGGGCGGCAAGCAGTACCTGGTCGTGACGCCGGGAGGCCATCACATCTTCGCGCGCTACCAGGGGGCACAGATGGGCGACTACGTGATCGCCTACACGCTGCCCGACTGAGCAGCCCTCCCGCCCTCTATTATGCGCAGTGGCTCTGTGACCGCATCCAGGCCACGAGGATCCAACGATCCGCCTCCGAGAGGAGGTCGGCGAAGGCGCGCATGTCCGTGTTGGGCACGCCCTCGGAGATCGATCGGAAGACGGCCTCGTCCGCCGCGCCGTAGAGCCACCGGCAGTCGAACAGGTCCGGGGCGTCGCCGCGCCCGCCGTGGGCCGGAGAATGGCAGTAGCCGGCGCAGGACCCGAGGAACAGACGCTCGCCGCGCGCAGCCGAGCTCGCGTCGAGGGGCAGGGCGCTGCGGCGCGCGGCCTCGGGCGTCGTGCACGCCAGAGCGAGGCACAGCGCGACCAGGGTGCGCCGGGCCGCACTCGAGCGAGAGCGGCTCAGTCCTGCCACCACACCGATGCGGTCACGCTCGTCTCCCAATTGCAGTCTGTCCCGCAGCCGTCGTCGGCTGCGGTGTTGCCGTCGTCGCACTGCTCGCCGAGTTGGATCTCCCCGTCTCCGCAGCGGCCGACTCGCGGCAGAACTTCCAGCTTGATGAAGCGTCCAGAGAGCGGTCCCTCCGGACCGACGCCGCGATCGGGAACGCAGGTCCAGACGTTGTCGTCATCGTCGAACTCGATCTCCCGGATGAAGTCGACGGCGCTCGCCAGTGGATAGGCGGTGAAAGTCTCGGTCTCGGGCTGGAAGCGGATCAGTGTGTCGGAGTTCGAGCCCGCCACCCATACGTCTCCCGTCCGCCGGTTGACCGAGAGGGCGTAGGGCAGCTCCGAGCCCTTCGGCTTCGTCGGCAGCTCGTAGACCTTCCACGTCTGCGTCGCCGGGTCGAAGCGACCCAGCTCGGAGGAGCCGTAGCCCGGCACCCAGACGACACCGTCGGGACCGACCCGCAGACGCCGTGGGCCGAGCACAGGCGAATGCCAGTGGCGCATCTCACCGCTGGCGGGGTCGAAGACGCCGATGCGGTCGGCGAGCAGTTGCGACCACCAGACGGTCTGGTCGGGCGCGACGTCGAGCCCGTAGGCGACGGGGATCGGAGTCGGCCCCTGCCAGTCGAGGGCGCCCGGCAGGTCGTGGTAGGTGAAGGTCTGGGTGGCGGGATCGAATACATTGAGGTGGTTCGAGACGGTCAGCGTGTACCAGATCCGTCCGCGGTCGTCGAAGCGCAGGGTATGCGGGTAGACGCCCTTGTCGTCGCCGATCTCAGGGTGCTCGTAGCTGGTCACTTCGCCCGTGTCGACGGCGAGCTTCGTGATCAGGTCGGCGCCGGTCACAGTGATCCACATGCTGCCGTCGGGTGCGCGCTCGATGGAGTGGGCGCCCGGTGGGACCGGGTGGTGCCATCGCTGCATCGTGTCGGGGTTCAGCGCGAAGCCGTCTTCGGTGTAGAGGCTGCCGTCGAGAGCGAGCTCGAGGTCGTGGCAGCCGTTGCGACCCTGGGGATCGACTTCGTACTCCCATAGGACGGCGCGCACGGCGTCGCCGGTCGGCGGCCCCGGGATCTCGAAGTCCGCGGGGCGAATAGAGCCGAAGCTCTCCACGAGCATCGGGACCAGCGCGGCGCGCGTCTCTTTCAAGAGCGGCGGACCGCGGAATTCCATGCGCGCCACGACCGCTTCCCAGTCCGCCACAGTGCGCGGCTTGCGCCACAGCGGATCGCCGATCTGGTGACAGTTCGCGCAGGCCAGGGCGAAGTTCGAGCGC
>JAFDDB010000107.1 GCA_019311115.1 Deltaproteobacteria bacterium | reverse complement strand
CGAAGATCACGAACGAGACGATCAGCATCTCCTCGATCAGCGCGCGGCGCAGCGTAGTGATGGCGCCTTCGATCAGCTCGGATCGATCGTAGGTCACGACGACCTCGACCCCTTCGGGCAGTCCCGCCTCGAGTTCCGCGATGCGCGCCTTTACTGCATTGATCACGCGAAGGGCGTTCTCGCCGTATCGCATGACGACGATTCCGCCGACCGCTTCCCCCTCGCCGTCCAGTTCGACGAGCCCGCGGCGCATGTCCGGACCGAGTTGAACGGTGGCCACGTCCTCCAGGTAGACCGGCGTGCCCGAGTCGCTCACCCGGATGGGAACGCGGCGCAGGTCCTCGACCTGACGGACGTATCCGCGGCCCCGCACCACGTACTCGTGGCCGGCGAACTCCACGGTGCGGCCGCCTGCGTCCTCGTTCGACTCGCGCACGGCGCGAATCACGTCCTGGATCGGGACGCCAAGCGCCAGGAGTCGGTTCGGATCGACCTGCACCTGGTACTGGCGCACGAAGCCGCCCACCGAGGCCACCTCGGCCACTCCCGGCACACTCTCGAGCGCGTAGCGCACGTTCCAGTCCTGCAGGCTCCGCAGGTCCGCCAGGTCGAGGGCGCCGGTCCGATCCACGAGCGCGTACTCGAAGACCCAGCCGACGCCAGTGGCATCGGGACCGAGCACCGGTGTCACTCCCGAAGGGAGCTGTGCCTGCACGCCGCTCATGTACTCGAGCACGCGGCTCCGTGCCCAGTAAATGTCGGTCCCGTCGTCGAAGATGGCGTAGACGAACGACAGCCCGAAGAACGACTGGCCGCGCACGAAGCGGACCCCGGGCGCGGAGAGCAGGCGTGCCGAGATCGGGTACGTGATCTGATCCTCGACCAGGTCCGGGCTCTGGCCCGGCCACTCGGTGAATACGATCACCTGCACGTCGGAGAGGTCCGGGATCGCGTCGAGCGCGGTGTTCCGAAGCGCCCAGAAGCCCCACGCGGCCGCCGCCAACACGGCCAGGACGGTGAGACCGCGCCCCTGCGCGCAGGCCGCGATGACCCGGGCGATCGGCCCGCGGGGCTCGGCGCCGTTCGGTTCGTGGTCCGTCACCAACGCTCCATCGCCGCGCGGAGCCGGCTCTCCGACGCGATCAGGAAGGTGCCCGAGCTGACGATCTCATCCCCGGGCTCGAGCCCGGTCAGGATCTCGACCTCCTCTCCGCTCCGCAGCCCGATGCCGACGGGCTGCGGGCGGAAGCGACCCTCGCCGAGCGCCCGGAACACGAAGCTCCGCTCGCCCGCGTAGAGCACGGCCGACTGCGGAACGACGAGGCGCTCGCCGCGCGCCGCCTGGACTCGGACGTTCGCGTACATATCCGGCCGCAGTGCCAGATCCGTGTTGGGAAGCACCAGACGCAGCCGCGCGGTTCGCGTCTCCGGGTCCAGGGTCGGGTAGACGTAGGCCACCGTCGCTTCGAAGCTGCGGCCGGGCAGGTAGGGCAGGGTGACCGTCGCGGCCTGCCCCTCCCGCACGAACGCCAGCTCGTACTCGTAGACCTCGGCCTCGACCCAGACGCGCGAGAGCGGGGCGATGCGGTACAGACGTTGGCCCGGCTTCGTCGCGCTGCCCCTCACCAGGTTTTTCTCGACGACATACCCCGTGACCGGAGCGCGGATCGGAATGTTCTCGAGCGGCTCTCCCGTTCGGGCCAGGCGTTCCAAGTCTGGTTCGGCGATGTCCCAGAGCCGCAGCCGGTTGCGCCCCGCGCGGACCAGGTAGTCGGCCCGGTCCGGCGCGCTCGTCTCTCTCGCGCGTTGCTGGCTCCGCAGTGCCTGCAGGTACTCCTCCTGTGCGGCGTACAGTTCGGGGCTATACACCGTAAAGAGGATGTCGCCTCGATTCACCGGATCGCCCACCGCGTCGACGAGAACCTCGCCCACCCAGCCGTGCACCTTGAGTGAGACGTCCTCGAGTGTCGTCTCTTCGGCGACGACCCGGCCCACGGCACGAACCGTGGTCGCGAGCGACTTCGTCTCCGCGCGGGCGACCCGCACGCCTATGCGTTGCAGGCGCCCGGGAGCGATTCGGAACTCCGAGGGATGGCGCTCTTCCTTGACTGTTGCCGGGGTACCGATCCCCGTGAGCCGCACACCCGCCGTGCCCACGGTGAGCGAGCCTTCCGCGCGCGCCACCGCTCTGCCTGGGCGTCGAGCGGCGATCTCGACGATCCAAGTCGTTCCCATGGCCAGTTCGAAGTCGGCGCGGTACCGCCCGTCCTCGAGTTCGGTCACCGCGGCGGGTCCCCCCATCGCGGCCATCGCGCCCATGGCGTGCATGTGCACTTTGACGTCGACGTCGGCCCCGGTGATCGCGGCTCCACCATCAGTGCGGAGTTCGAGCCACATTACGTTCTCGCCGACCCGAAGGAGTGGCGGCTCCACTGCGGCCGAGATCTCGATGCCGTCCGATCGCACCGTCACCGGCTCGGAGCGCGAGCCCGCGCACCCCCAGACGATCAGGACTCCGGCCGCAATGGAGAGAAGCTTCTCTGCACGCATGAGTCGTTCCTTCACCATGTGAGGCCGGGGATCCGCCCGACCGTCTGATCGAGCTCCGCCCGGCGCCGTGAGAGGTCGGCAAGCGCCTCTTCGTAGCCGAGCTCGACGTTGCGGAGGTTTCGTTCGGCGTCGATCAATGCGAGGAAGCTGTTGCGCCCCGTCTCGAAGCCGGAGCGCGCGGCGGCGATCTGATCGCGCGCCGCGGGGAGGAGGCGGTCGCCGAACAAGCGCAGTACGTGGTGCGCCTCGACGAGTCGATCGTGCCCGCTCTCGACGCCGAAGCGGACCTCGTCCTCGATCGCCGTGTGCTCGCTGCGCGCCCGCTCGAGATGCGCCCGAGCCTCTTCGAGGGCGGCCTTCCGGCGGCCCAGCCGTAGGGGAACGTTGAACTGGAGTCCCACGAAGGGCTGGAGATCGTGCTCCTGCCACACGCGGTTGTAGCTGCCTACCAGCGTGAAATCGGGGAAGTACTCGCGCCAGGCCAGATCGACTCGCGCCTCCTCGGCGGCGACCCGCGCGGCGGCCGCGGCGACCTCAGGCTTGTCTTCGAGCGCCTGCTGGGTCGGCGGCTTCTCCGGGCCGGCCGTCCCGCGCGCCGCGCGAGTTCGCGGGGGCGGCGGGGGAAGGCGGCGTGTGGCGGGCCGATGCAGCAGCGAGTTGATCTGCTCGGCCGTCACCCGCTGCGCGGTCTGCAGAACGAGATTCCGGTGGAGCGCGTGCGTGAGCTCCACCTCCGCCTGGATCGGGTCCTGCTGTGAGCCGGCGCCGGACTCGTAGCGCACGGTCGCGATGCGCTTGAACTCCTCGAGCAGGGCAACGTGCTCGGCGTTGATTTCGAGTGCGCGCTCCGCCAGGTAGTGGTCGTCGAAGAGGAGTGACGTCATGGTCGCGAGGCGCAGGCGGACGGATGCAAAGTCATGAGACGCGGCTTCGGCCTCGGCGGTCGCGGCCTGGCCGCGGAGCCTGAGCTTTCCCGGGAACGGCAGCTTCTGGCTCAGGTCGAACTTGGGCGCGTCGTCCACGTTGCGTGAGCCGATCGAGCGAGGCGCGATTCCGATGCCGAACATCGGGTCATCCAGTGCGGTGACCTGTGGGTAACGCTCGAGCGCCGCTCGCCACGCAAATCGGGCGGCGCGGATGCTGGGGTTCCGCTCGAGGACGAGCTGAACCAGCGGCGCCCGCTCGAGCACGGCAACGTGCTCGAGTGGATCGGCGTCCGGTGCGCGACGTTCGGCCGGACAGCCGGAGGCTCCAAGCACGGCCAACGCCAGCCCCAGGCTTGTCGTTGACCACGCGCCGCATCGCGACAGCACGCGGGGTCGAATACCCGTACGCATCGAGAAAGTCCTCGCTCACCGCTGGATCCATGCTCGTAATCGCGTACGAGCCCATCCGTCCACGTGGCCCCAGGTGGTCCGCTGGAGCCTGAGAGCGCCGGCTCAGAGCCGGAGGGACGAGGTGATCTGCAGCAGGTCGCGGGGGCGCGGCCGAAGGTCGGAGCGCCGAGGGATCAGCCGCGGCGAATGGCCGGCGGCTGTGAACGTGTAGGAGACGGCCGACAGCGCCTGCGCCGAGGGTACGTTCGGCGCGCCGTCGAAGGTGCGCGTCGCGAGCAACGGCCAGGCTTCTTCGCAGGCCGGGCATTCGCCGTCGTGGTCCGCAGGCTCCGGCATCTCCTGCGATGCGGCATGGCACGGAGCGCCCTGCATTGGCATCGCCATGCCCGGGCTTCCGGCATCACTACACACCCACTCGCAGACCGCTCCCTGCGCGCCGAGCGCGGCGATCAGGGCGAGGCTCAGGAGTGTCGGGGCTCGCATCACGTGTAGGAGTAGTCCAGTCGCAGAGATTCGTCGATCCACCGCTGTCGGCGTTGACGCCTACGGGCTTGAGTGTCGCCGCTCAAAGGCTCGCGATCGCCTCCAGCACGGCTTGCGGCTGCTCGATCGGCAGCATGTGACCCGCTTCTGCGATCGTGCGCAGCTCCGATCCTGCGATCGCGGCCTGGAAGGCGTTTCCGTAGCTCGGCGGGATCAGCTTGTCGGACTCGCCCCACAGGATCAGCGTGCGCGCCTGGATCCGGTACAGGCGCTCGGAGAGGCCGCGGTCGGGAATCGGGAACAGGATCTTCCCCGCCATTCCCAGGCGCTTGGAGTTCGTGACCATGAAGTCGGCCAGCGCGCCCATGTCGGTGAAGTCGAGGCCCGCGGTCAGCAGGGCGGCGCCGACCTCGGGATCGTGGAAGAGCAGCGCGGGAAGCTCGAACGGCAGCGTGCCGAACAGGTCGGCGATCGGCTGCTCGTCGTCCCAGAGACCGGCCGGGCAGATCAACACCAGGCGCTCGACGGACGCGGGCGCGACGGCCGCCATCTCGGCGGCGATCATGCCGCCCATCGAGTGGCCGACCAGCGTCGGGCGCTCGAGCCCCAGCGCCTCGACAACGTCGGCCGTGTGCAGCGTGATGCCGAGCATGTCGCGCAGGTCTTCCTCGCCGGTGGAGTCTTCATAGCCGGGCAGGCACGGCGCAAAGACGTGGAAGCGCTCGGCCAGCTTCACCACGAAGGGGTCGTCGGGCAGCAGCCCGCCCGCGCCGTGCAGGAAGACCAGCGGGTCGCCGGAGCCGGCCTCGTAGACGCGGATCTTGGCGCCGCGCGGGGTCTCGACGGTTCGCGAGCCGAGCGCGCTCATGCCTGCTGCTCCAGGCCCGAGCCGATGGGCGCGGGTTGCACGCGCTGCTCGAGCGGGTGGCACCAGAAGCGGTCATCGTCCTTGTACTCGGGCCAGATGTCGCGCAGGCCCGGCATCACCTTCTCGGCGAAGAGCTTCGTGGAGTGCCGCGTCTTCTCGTTGGGCATGTTGCCGACGTGGATCAGCGCGAAGACGTTGCCCACGCGCAGACCCTTGATCATCTCCTCCATCTGCTCGCGCACGGTGTCGGGACTGCCGGCGATCACGTAGCGCCCGTCGATCAGGTCCTTCCAGCTCAGGTTGCCGAACTGCATCAGCTGCGCGGCGTTCAGCTGCGACAACGCGCCGGCCTTGATCGTCTTGATCGTGCGGTAGCCCGGTGCGTCGGCGAAGCCCGGATAGACGTGCAGGCAGCGGTTATAGAAGTAGTGCAGGTGCTCGGCGTAGAGTTCCTCGGCCTCCTTGTCGGTCTCGCCGACGCAGATCGTCTGCGCGAACCCGGCGCGGTACGGCGAGTCGTCCTTGCCGCGCGCCGCGACGCGCTCCCAGTAGCCGTCCATCAGTTGCTTGGCGCGCAGGTAGCCCGTAAAGCTCAGGTACGAGTAGCTGTAGTCGTGGTCGATGCAGAAGTCGTAGGTCTCGACCGAGCCGCCGCCGGGAATGTGGATCGGCGGGTGGGGCTTCTGGATCGGCTTGGGCCAGCAGTTCACGTACCGGAGCTTGGTGTAGCGACCGTTGAAGGCGAACGGCTCGTCCGCCTCCCACGCCCTCATGATCAGCTCGTGCGCCTCGGCGTATTTCTCGCGCGTCAGCGCCGGGATCTGCCCGTAGGCGTAGTTCGTGTCCATCGACGTGCCGACGGGAAAGCCCGCCACCAGACGCCCGCCGGAGATCACGTCGAGCATCGCAAACTCCTCGGCGACGCGGATCGGCGGGTTGTAGAGCGCGATCGAGTTGCCGAGCACGACCAGCCCCGCGCGCGAAGTCCGCCGCGCGAGCGTCGCGGCCATGATGTTCGGCGACGGCATCAGGCCGTAGGCGTTCGCGTGGTGCTCGTTGACGCCGATGCCGTCGTAACCGAGCGCTTCGGCGTACTCGAGCTGGTCGAGGTAGGTGTTGTAGACCTCGTGTCCGAGGACCGGGTCGTAGAGCTTGGGGTCGATGTCGACCCAGACCGACCGGTGCTTCTCGCGGAAGTCGTCCGGCATGTGCGGCCACGGCATGAGGTTGAACCAGGTGAATTTCATGCCGGCACCTTGGCCGGGATGTGGCTATGTGTCAAACGCCTGGGGCGTCAGGACGCAGTGCCGACGAAGGGCTTCAGCAGGTCTTCCCAGCTGCCCCTCGCGCGCAGCAGCGCTTCGGCGATCTCGCGCACGGCCCCGTGGCCTCCGGGCGTGTCGGTCACGAGCTGCGCGCGCGCCTTCACTTCGGGAACGGCGTTCGCCACCGCGATCGGCAGCGCCACGCGCTCGAGCAGCGCAGCGTCGGTCAGGTCGTCACCGGCAAAGGCGCAGTCGGAGAAGTCGAGGCCCAGCCGCTTCAGCATGTCGGAAAAAGCGGGCACCTTGTCGGGCCCGCCGGTCTCGACGAGTTCGTCGATGCCCAGCTCGCGCGCGCGCAGCTCGGTGGCCTTCGACGGGCGCGCGGTCACCAAGGCGACGCGCAGTCCGTCCTCGCGCAGCAGCTTCATGGCCAGGCCGTCCTGGGTGTGGAAGCGCTTGAACTCGACGACCTCGCCGCCGGCCTCGCCCACGTAGATGCCGCCGTCGGTCAGCACGCCGTCCACGTCGAGGGCGACGAGCCGGAGCCGCCGGGCCAGCTCGCTGTCAAGCATCCGTGCGTTCGCGGACGGCGTTCCAGATGTCGAGCGCCACCGCGATCGTGTCGTCGAGACGGTCGAGCTGAAGCATGCTCGCGCCGTCGGAGGGCGCGTTGGCCGGATCGGGATGCGTCTCGAGAAAGAAGCCGTCCGCACCCGCCGCCGCCGCCGCGTAGAGAAGCGGCCCGATGAACTCGCGCAGCGCGCCGCTCGAGCCGTTGTCCCCGCGGCCGGGCTGCTGCACGGAGTGGGTCGCGTCGTAGATTGCGGGCACGCCGCAGGCGTTCTTGAGGCGCGAGAAGTTCCGCATGTCGACGACCAGGTCGCCGTAGCCGAAGAAGGTGCCGCGCTCGGTCACGGCCACGTCGGTGCAGCCGCTGGAGCGGACCTTGTCGATGGCGCCGGCCATGGCCTGAGCTTCGACCCACTGTCCCTTCTTCACGTTCACCGGACGTCCGGTGGATCCCGCGGCGATCAGCAGGTCGGTCTGGCGGCATAGGAAGGCGGGGATCTGGAGCGCGTCGGCCGCCTCGGCCACGGCCGCCGCCTGGTGGGGCTCGTGCAGGTCGGTCAGGACCGGCAGGCCGGTGGCCGCCCGGACCCGGAGCAGCGCCTCGAGTCCGCGCTCGAGGCCGGGCCCGCGCTCCCCCTGGAGTTGGGCGCGGTTCGCCTTGTCGAACGAGGCCTTGTAGATCACGCGGAGACCGCGGCGCTCGGCGATCTCGGCCAGGTGCTCGCCCACCCGGCGGTTCAGATCGTCGGACTCGAGTACGCACGGGCCGGCGATCAGGAACGGCGCGGGTCCGAAAAGCTCCTTTGGCGGCGCGGACTTCGACCGCTCCGCGGCATCGGTGGAGGTGCCGGTGCGGGGGCGGGCCTGCGATCTGCGCGCTCGGGTCTCGCTCATGACTCCCTCTCCCCCCGGCGCCGGGCCATCTCGGCTTCGGCCCAGGCGAGGTCCGAGAGGGTATCGATTCCGCGGGCGGGAGGCTCAGCGCAGCGCGCGACCCCGATCGGGATGCCGTGGAGCAGGGGGCGAAGCTGCTCGAGCCGCTCGGCCTGCTCTTCGGGGACCGGCGGAAGCGCCACCCACCGCTCCAGCGCCTCGCGCGTGTAGGCGTAGACACCGACGTGCTGCAGGTGCTCGATGCGGGCGCCGTCCTCGGCGTGGGGCTCGCGTACGTGCGGGATCGCCGCCCGCGAGAAGTACGCCGCGTGGCCGTGCTGGTCGATCACGACCTTCACGCGGTTCGGATCGCTCGCCTGGTCGGCCGGCAGGGGCCCCGCCGCGGTGCCGATCGGGTCGCCCGAGCGAACGCGGCCGATCGCGCCGGCGATCGCCGCCTCGTCGACGAAGGGCTCGTCGCCCTGCACGTTCAACACGATCTCGTAGTCCGCGAAGTCCGTCCCCGACATCGCCTCGGCTACGCGCTCGGTCCCGGAGCGGTGCGAGCCGGCGGTCATCACCGCCTCGAAGCCCGCCTTCTCCACGACGTCGCGGATCTCGGGTGCATCGGTCGCGACGGCGATCCGGTCGCAGACGTCGAGTTCCGTGACCCGGCGCGCCACCTGTACGATCAACGCCTCGCCGGCCAGTAACTGCAGAGGCTTGCGGGCGAGCCGTTCGGAGGCGAGGCGGGCCGGGATCAGCCCAAGCACATGCACGGCGGGAGTCTAGCGGCTGGCTCGCGGACGCCCAGCGCTCGCGCCGGGCTCCGTCGAGCTACGCGACGCCGAGGATCCGCGCGCCGTTCCCTCGCTGGATCTCGGGAACGTACGACTCGAGCTCTTCGCGGGTCGCCGCATCGGTCAGATCGACCACGGCCCGGCGCTCGGCGGACAGGTAGGCCGCCATCGTCAGCCGCACGATCTCGAGGCCGTACTCCCAGTCGAGCAGGGGCGCGCGGCCGTGCTCGAAGGCGCGCACGGCGTCGGCGTTCTCGTCGGTGTAGCCGTACAGGTCGGGCTCGTTCGGCTGGATGGAGAGCAGACCCTGGGTGGCGGTGGACTTCTCGAGCGCGAGTTCGGCGTCCGACACGCCGGCCGCCGCGCGGTCACCGATGAACACCTCGAGCGGCGAGCGCAGGCTGTTGGCCTCGAGCGCGTAGCCCGGACCCAGCCCGTCGAGCAGCAGGCGGAGTCCCTGCTTGTCGTACATCCACGACACCGTGAACTGTCCCTTCGAGAGCTGGCCCGTGTCGGGGTTGCGGTACGTGACGATGCCGGTGGCGAAGTCCTCGGCTGGCGTGAGCGCGTAGTCGACGCCGTGCGTACGCCGAAGCTCGTCGCGCCAGCGCGGCTGGCCCCACTTCAAGAGGGACGTGTCGGCCTGGACCGTCTGCGGCTCCAGGTAGCGCGGCGGGCGCCCCGGCGGCGTCAGCGCGTACCAGCCCAGCGCGATCGAGTGGCAGCCCATGTCGGAGAGCACGCCGCCGCCCTGCTGCGTGGGATCCCAGAACCAGGCGCTGTGCGGACCGGCGTGCTCCTCGGCGGCCCGCGCGAGCGTGAGCGGCCCCATCGCTCCGATCACCGGCTCGAGCTGAGCCAGCGCCGTCTGCACCGACTTCATGTGGATCTGGTTCTCGAAGTAGGCCGTCGGCACGCCGATCTCGGCTGCCCCCTCCAGCATGCGGCGCGCCTCGACCAGGTTTCGCGCCAGCGGCTTCTCGCAGATCAGTCCGCGCAGCTTCGCGCCCCGGCGCACCGCCGCGGCCACCTGCTCGAGCGCGTCGACGCGCGTGAAGTTCGGGCCGAAGAACGCGACCACGTCCACGTTCGGCACCATCTCCTCGATGCTCGAGTAGACGGTGCCGGCTCCCAGGTCGTGTTCGCGCACGAACTCCGCGTGCGCCTCCGGGGGTGTGCGCGAGACCAGACCCGCGACCTCGACGCCGCGGACCTGCTCCAGCGCGCGCAGCTGGAAGCCGGTGATGAAGCCGCCGCCGACGATGCCGTAGCGGAGCGTCACGGCTGTCCTCCGGCGTCGAAGGCGTCGTCGGCCAGGCCGGGCGGCAGCGCGTCGGGCCGCTCGCAGGTCGTGGTCAGGTCCACGTGGGCGCCGCTCTCGGACGCGCGGATGCTGCCCTCCATCAGCTCGAGCACGTGGAGCGCCAGCTCGCCCGAGGCGCGGTGCGCGCGCCCGCTCTGCATGGCGACGAGCATGTCGCCGAGCCCGATTCCGCGGCTCTGCTCGGTGTTGGCGTGCGTGAGCGGCACGTCCTGCCACTCATCGGGGGCCGAGCGCTTGACCTGCACCGGTCCTCCGAAGCTGTTCGGGTCGGGCACCGACAGCGTTCCCTCGGTGCCGTAGATCTCGAGGTTCCGGTAGCGGCTGGCCTGCACGTCGAAGCTCGTGACGAGCGTCGCGACCGGCCCCGACTCGAAGTCCACCACGCTCGCCACGTGCGTCGGCACCTCGACGTCCATCTTCTGGCCGCGTAGCGGCTCGCTTCCGATCTCGCGCTGTGCGTGCGTCATGCGCGCCGAGCCGGTCACGCGCCGCGCCGGTCCCAGCAGCATGACGAGCGCCGTCAGGTAGTACGGGGCCATGTCGAAGAGCGGCCCGGCGCCGCGCTGGTAGAAGATCTGCGGGCCCGGGTGCCATCGCTCGGGTCCGGGCGAGAGCATGAACGCGTTCGCGCCCACGGGCTCGCCGATCGCGCCGTCGTCGATCAGCTTGCGGCAGGTCTGCAGACCGCCGCCCAGAAAAGTGTCCGGCGCGCAGCCGAGCCGTAGGCCCGCCCTGTCTGCCGCCTCGACGAGCGCGCGCCCGTCGCCGAGCGCCAGGCCGAGCGGCTTCTCCGAGTAGACCGACTTGCCGGCTTCGATCGCCGCGCGGCTCACCTGTACGTGCGCCTGCGGGACGGTCAGGTTGACCACCACGTCGATCGCGGGATCGGCCAGCAGGGCGTGCACCCCGAGTACGCGCGGAATGCCGTGCGCCTCGGCCAGCGCGCGGGCCCGCTCGCCGTCCAGGTCGGCGCAGGCCGCCAGTTCCACGAAGGGCAGGGCGTTCAGCTTCTCGGCGTAGACCTTCGAGATCACGCCGCAGCCGACCAGGCCGGCCCGGGTCACGTCGCTCGAGCCCGGCCCCGCGCCAGGCCGTTCTCGACCAGGAAGCGGTAGCTCTGCTCGACGGCCTCGAACATGTCGGTGGCACAGCGGTCCAGTTCGACCACGTGCCAGTCGGCGCGGCTGGCCGCGGCGATCGCGGCCACGTCGAGCACTCCGCTCCCGACCGCGGTCATGGGCGACTCGGGGTCGTCGGCGGGTCCGTCCTTCAGGTGCAGCATGCGCGCGCGCTCGCCCAGGTCGCTCACGATGCGAGCCGGATCGACGCCGCCGACGCGCGCCCAGTAGGTGTCGATCTCGGCGAAGATCCCGGGCTCGAGCTGGTCGAAGAGCGTCGCGTGCGCCGTTCGGCCGTCGATCCGGTAGGCGAACTCCCAGTTGTGGTTGTGGTAGCCGAGCGCCAAGCCCCGTCCGCGCGCGATCTCGTTCGACGCGTTCAGGTCGTCGGCCACGCGCTTGACCGAGTCGGCGTTGGCGAAGCGCTCGGCCGGGAGAAAGGCGACCACGACGTCGCGGTTGCCGAGCGTCTCCTGCATGTCGAGCAGCGCATTCGCGTTCTCGTCCGTGAGCAGCGGGATGTGCGCGCCACTCACGACGAGGCCGGCGTCGTCGACGCACTTGCGGAACGCGGCGGGCGTCAGGTCGTGCAGACCCGCCGGCTCGACACCGACGTAGCCGATGTCTCCGAGTCTCGCGAGCACCGCGGGAAAGTCCTGCTGCGCCGCTTCGCGCAGCGTGTAGAGCTGGATCGAGATCGGCACCGTCATGCCGCGGACTCTACCACGGTGGAGGTCGGCTTCCGTTCGTGCGCGACGTTAGGAAGCGCGCGCTCCTCCCGGAGTGAACGTGCACGGCATGCGCTTGATGCCGTGGATGAAGTTCGACGCCAGCCGCTCCGGCGGTCCGCTGATCTCGAGGTCCGGAATCCGCGCGAAGAGCTCGCGGAAGAAGACCTTGATCTCGCGCCGGGCCAGGTTCGCGCCCAGGCAGAAGTGCGGGCCGGGTCCGCCGAAGCCGACGTGCTCGTTCGGCCAGCGGCGCAGGTCGAAGTCGAAGGGATTGTCCCAGACGTCCTCGTCGCGGTTGCCCGAGTTGTAGAACAGGATGAGCTTCTCGTTCTCGTCGAGCTTCTGGCCGCCGAGCTCGCACGCCTGCGTGGTCGTGCGGCGCATGAAGATCACCGGCGAGCCCCAGCGCACGATCTCTTCGACGGCGCTTCGCGACACGCCCTCGAAGTCCGCCTGCCAGATCTCGCGCTGCTCCGGGTAGTCACAGAGCGCCTTCATGCCGTGGCTGATGGCGTTGCGCGTGGTCTCGTTGCCCGCGGCGACCAGCAGGATGAAGAACGAGGCCATCTCACTCTCGGTCAGCCTCTCGCCGTCGATCTCGGCGTGCACCAGTGTCGACGTCAGGTCGTCGGTCGGATTGGCGAGGCGGTCGCGGCGCATCTCCTTCATCAGTTCCGACAGTTCCATGCCGGCGCCGAGCAGGACCGCGGCGATGTTCGCCTGGTCCTTGATGTAGTCGGGATCGCCGGCGCCCAGGATCGTGTTCGTGCGCTCGAACACGAACTCGTGCTGGCTGCGTGGGATGCCCATCATGTCGCAGATGATGCGGATCGGGAAGACCGCAGAGAGTTCGGTGACGAAGTCGCACTCGCCCCGGTCGATCACCGACTCGATCACGTCGATCGCAGTGCCGGTCACGTGCTCTTCCATGCCCGCGAGCATGCGCGGCGTGAATCCGGAGTTGACGATCTTGCGCAGTCGCATGTGGTCGGGGTCGTCCATGTTGATGAACGAGCCGAAGAACTGCAGGAACTCCTCGGGCAGGTCGCCGATGCCGGTCGCGCCCTTGCCTGAGCAGAAGATCTGGGGGTTGCGGCTGGCCTCGAGGATGTCGGCGTGGCGCGTGACCGCCCAGTAGCCGGGCCCGGGCGGGAAGCCTTCGACCTCCATCTCGGGCTCGGCGTAGAACGACATGGGGCGCTCGCGGCGCAGGGTCTGGAACGCGCCCTCGCGCTCCTCCTCGGGCCGGACCCAGAAGTCGAGATCCGACAGGTCTATCTCATCCACCTTCAAGACGGACTGGGGCTGCATGCAGGGCCTCCTTCGTCGCGGCCGCCCCTCATGCAGGCCGACCGGGCAAGACGATGACGGGGCCGTCAGTATAGGAAGCCCGGGCCTCGTTCAGGAAGGGGGTGGGCTTCGGCGGCGGGCGAGGGGTGTGGCGCGCGGGTGCGGGCGGCTCAGCCGAGGACGCTGCGGATCTGCTTGCAGCGCATCTCGGTGGCCTGCAGCACGAAGTCGCGATCCTCGCTCAAGACGCCGAGCCCTGCGAGGAAGTCGTCCTCGCTGGCGCCGTCGCGCAACAGTACGTGTGCGCCGTGGACCAGCGCCGCGGCGGAGCGGCTGGGGGCGGGTGCGGCCAGCGGGTCGCGGTGGTGGTCGACCGCGTCGCGCAGCCGTCCGCGGACCTGCCACCGCTCCAGCATGTGCGGTCCGGCCACGTGCAGCAGGCCGGCGATGCCGGCCTCGAGGTCGCAGTCCAGCTCGAGCCGCCGGGCCAGCAGCTGGCCGCAGACGCCGACCTGCAGCGCGTGCTGCCAGCGCTCGGATCCGCCGCGCGTGGCGTCCTCGACCCAGAGCCAGGTGGCGATCTCGGCTACCGAACGCGCGCCGAGTACGTGTACGGCCCGATCCAGCCGCGTGATCCGGCCGGGCAGGCCGCAGAGCTCGGAGTTGCCGACGCGCACGATCTCGCTCGCCACGCCGGGGGCGGCCGCCAGCCGTTCGCGGCACTCGTCGAGCGACCCGGCTGCGTCGTCCGCAATGCGGATGAGGTCGCCGAGCAGTCCGTCGTCGGGCCTCATCACTCGCCCTCGACGGGCTCCGGCAGGTCGGCGTCGGGGAGTGCGCGGCAGGCTTCGAGCGCGGCCTCGAAGGTGAGCGACGCGCCGGACGCCACCGACTCGAGCTCCTTCCAGGTCTCGAGGGGCTCGCTCACGAAGTGGGCGACGAGCTCGGGGTCGAGCCGTGCGCCGGCGTCCCCGAGCAGCTGCTCCAGGGCCTGCTCGTGCGACCGCGCGGACTTGTAGGCGCGGGCCGAGCGGATGGCGTCGTAGGAGTCGGCGATGGCGAAGATCCGGGCGTGGAGCGGGATCTCCGTCCCGGCCAGTCCGCTCGGGTAGCCCGAGCCGTCCCAGGCCTCGTGGTGCGAGAGGGGCACGTCGCTGGCCTCGCGCAGGAACCCGATGCTCCGGACCAGGTCAGCTCCGAGTGCAGCGTGCGTGCGCATCACCTTCCACTCTTCGTCGCAGAGCTCTCCCGGCTTCAGCAATACGGCGTCGGGAATGCCGATCTTTCCGATGTCGTGGAGCAGGGCGCCGCGGTAGAGCGTCTCGAGCTCGTCCTCGCCGAGCTCCTCGCGCAGGCCGAGCCTGACCGAGTAGATCGCCACGCGATGCGAGTGCGACGCCGTCTCGCGCTCGCGCACGTCGAGTGAGCGGACCAAGGCGGCGAGCGTCTCGTCGTAGCCCTCGCGGACCTGGTGCAGCGCGCGCTCGAGCTCGGAAGCCCGGCGCCGCGCCGAGGCGGCGAGCTCCACCGCGTCTGCGCCGTCCGCGCTGGAGGGCGCAGCGGCGCGCGCGTCGCCGATCAGCCGCTCGAGCGTGGGCAGCAGCGACTCGTCGAGCTCCTCGTAGCCGATCACGTCGCCCGCGCCGCTGCGGAAGCAGTCGCGGACCGCGGAGACGGTCGCGTGGGGGGGCACGATCACCAGCAGCGGCGTCACCGCCGCCCGTAGCCGGTGGCGCCGGAGCGCGTCGCTCCCGGCGTGCTCCAGCTCGCGGGGGCCGACGATTCGCAGCTCCACGTCGTCTCGCGCGGGGCTCTCGGCGTCCACGCGGATCTCGAAGCGCGGCTCGACCCGAGCGCGGATCCGCTCCTCGAGCGGCTCGTCCGGGCCCAGGGCCAGGCCACGGCGGGGTCGATGCTGGCGGCGGGGCTTGGCCACATGCCGCCATCGTCCGCCCATCGGGGAACCTGAGCGGCGGCCCCCGGGCCGAATGCGGCCGTGCTGATTGCGTCCACCGGGGGCCTGCGGTATCCAGATTCGCGCCGCGCGGCGGTAGTTCAATTGGTTAGAGCACCGGCCTGTCACGCCGGAAGTTGAGGGTTCGAGTCCCTTCCGCCGCGCCACCCGCGCCCAGCGCCCCCCCCCTCAGCTGCCGTCGCCGTCCCCGCTCTTGTCCACCTTGCGGACGGGGGCCCGCTTGGTGGTTCCCCACCAGGCGTGCAGCCGCGCGGCGATGTCGGCTTCGTCGCCCTGGTCGCCCGGCTCGTAGAAGCGCTCGTCCGCCAGCCGGTCGGGCAGGTACTGCGCCGGCACGAAGTGACCCTCGTGGCTGTGCGGGTAGCGGTAGCCGTCCCCGTGGCCCTCGCTCTTCATCAGCGGCGTGGGCGCGTTGCGCAGGTGCATGGGGACGGGGAGCGCGCCGTGCTCGCGCACGGCCTCGCCGGCGGCGGCCATCGCGTTCAGCGCCGAGTTGCTCTTGGGTGCGCTCGCCAGGTAGGTGACCGCCTGCGACAGGATGAGCTTGCCCTCGGGCAGGCCGATGCGGTCGAACGCGATGGCCGCGTCGTTCGCCACGGCGAGCGCGCGCGGGTCGGCGTTGCCGATGTCTTCGGAGGCGAAGATGATCATGCGCCGCGTGACGAAGCGCGGATCTTCACCCGCCTCGAGCATGCGCATCAGCCAGTACATCGACGCGTCGGGGTCGCTGCCGCGCATGCTCTTGATGAAGGCCGAGATCACGTCGTAGTGCTGGTCACCGTCCTTGTCGTAGTCGGGCAGGCGTGCCTCGACCGCCGCCTCGACCTGCGCGCGCTCGATGCGTCCGTCGGCGCGCTCGGCGGCGGCGTCGAGCAGTGTCAGCGCGCGGCGCGCGTCGCCCACCGCGAGACGCGTCAGCAGGTCGAGCGCTTCGGGCGCGATCCCGACGCCGCTCGCGCCGAGCCCACGCTCACCGTCGTGCAGTGCGGTCTGGACGATCTGCGCGATGTCCGCGGCTTCGAGCGCCTTCAGCGTGAACACGCGCGCCCGCGACCGGAGCGCCGAGATCACCTCGAACGACGGGTTCTCGGTGGTGGCCCCGATCAGCACGACGGTCCCGCGCTCCACGTAGGGGAGCAGCGCGTCCTGCTGCGCCTTGTTGAAGCGGTGGATCTCGTCGACGAAGAGAACGGTGGCGCGGCCCATCTGCCGGGCCTCCTCGGCGCGCGCGACCTCGGCCCGCAGGTCCTTCACGCCCGAGAGCACGGCGGACACGGCGGCGAAGCGCAGGCCGGCGCGCGCCGCCAGCAGCGCCGCCAGCGTGGTCTTGCCCGAGCCCGGCGGCCCCCAGAAGATCATCGACGAGAGGCGGCCTTCGCCCTCGACCACGGGGCGAAGCGGCCGGTCGGGGCCGAGCAGGTGCTCCTGGCCCTGGAACTCCTCGAGGCTGCGGGGACGCATGCGCTCGGCGAGCGGGGCGTCGGCGCCAGGCGCCGGGTCCGATCCCGGGCCCGTGTCCGAGCCGGAGTGGGCGCGAGCGGCGGAGTCCGAGGGGAACAGCTCCCCGGAGGCGGGAGGGGCCGTGCGGGGCATGCCGGGAGTCTAGCTTGCCGCGCCTGCGGCGGGTGCCTACGCTCGCCGCGATGGCACCCTGGAAGCGCGTCGGGGTCGTATTGAGACCTGGCGAGGGCGAGATGGCTCCTCTGTTGAGCCGCGTCCTCGCCATCCTGGCCGAGAACTCGCTCGACGTGCTGGTCGACCCCGAGGCGGGCGGGCACGCGCCCGAGGCCGAGAGCGCGCCCCTCGAAGAGGTGGCCGGCCGCTCCGACCTGGTGATCGCACTGGGCGGCGACGGAACGGTGCTTGCGGTCGCCCGCGCCATCGGCGCACGCGACGCGCCGATCGTCGGCGTGAACCTGGGTCGCCTGGGCTTCCTGGCCGACGTGTCTCCCGAAGACGTCGACGCCGCGCTTCCGGCGATCCTGTCGGGCGACTATGCCGTGCACGAGCGCTCGCGGCTGGCGGTCGAGGCTCCAGACGGGACGCGGCACCTGGTACTGAACGACGTGGTATTCGCTCGCGGCGGCGAGCCGGGCGGCATGATCGAACTCGAGGCGCGCGCCGATTCGAGGCTCATCGCCCGCTACCGCGCGGACGGCCTGATCGTCAGCACGCCCACGGGCTCCACCGCCTACAACCTGTCGGCGAGCGGCCCGCTGCTCGACGCCGAGGTCCCGGCCATGGTGCTGACCCCGATCTGCCCGCACACCCTGACCCAGCGTCCGCTGGTGCTGCCCGACTCGCTGCGCGTGGACGTTCAGCCGGTCTCGGGAGAAGAAGTGCGCGTGCGGCTCGACGGCGGCGAGGGTCTGCTGCTCCGGCCCGGCCAGTCGGTCGGCGTCACGCGCTCCGATCACCCCGTCCGGTTCGTGACGCCGTCCGGGCGCGATCCCTTCGAGACGCTGCGGACCAAGCTCGGCTGGGGATCGCGTTGATCCGCACGCTCCGGGTCCGGAACCTCGCCGTGATCGAGGAGCTGGAGCTGGAGCTCGGGGACGGGCTGAACGTGCTGACCGGTGAGACCGGAGCCGGAAAGTCCGTGCTGGTGTCGGCGATCGCGCTGCTCTGCGGCCGGCGCGTGTCGGCCGAGGCCATCCGGACCGGCGAGGCCGAGGCGAGCGTCCACGCGATCCTGGACACGCCCGCGTTGCTCGAGCGCGCGCGCGAGCTGGGCCTGGCCCAGGCCGAAGACACGGAGCTGCTGCTCATGCGCACGCTGTCCAGGGAGGGGCGGGGTCGCGTCCGCGTGAACGGCGCCCCGGCGACGGTCGGCGTGCTCGCGCAGCTGATGGCGGACGCGCTCGAGGTCGTGAGCCAGGGCGAGCACCAGCGCCTGCTCCGCCCCGAGGTCCAGACCGATCTGCTCGACGCCTACGCCGGGCTCGAGGGCCCCGTCGAGGACCTGGGGCGCCTGCACGCCGCCTGGCGCGCGCTGGCCGACCAGTTGTACGAGCGGCTGTCCGGCGGTGAGCAGCGCGCGCGACGCGCCGACCAGCTGCGCTTCGAGGTGGAGCAGATCGAGGCGGTGGACCCCCGGCCGGACGAGCTCGACGAGCTGGAGCGCGAGCACGCTCGGCTCGCGCACGTGGACCGGCTGGCCGGCCACGCGGCCGCCGCGCTGACCGCACTCGAGAGCAGCAGCCTGGCGGATGCCCGCGGCGAGATCGAAGCGGCCTCGCGGCTCGACGACTCGCTCGTGCCCGCGTTCGAGGCCCTGGAGCGCGCGCGGCTCGAAGCCGAGGAGGCCGCGCTCGAGCTGGCGCGCTACCAGGCCGGGCTCGAGTCCGATCCCCGGCGGCTCGACCACGTCGAGAGCCGGCTCGGTGAGCTGGCGCGCCTGCAGTCGCGGTACGGCTCGACGGTCGAGGCCATCCTCGAGTACCGAGACCGCGCGCAGGCGGAGCTCGACGACGTGGGCGGCGGCGAGGACCGGACCGCGGAGCTCGAGCGCGAGCTGGCGGACGCGGCCGCCGCGCTCGACGACGCGGCCCGCGCGCTCGGCCGCGC
>JAFDDB010000106.1 GCA_019311115.1 Deltaproteobacteria bacterium | reverse complement strand
TCCTGCTCCACGCGTTCGGCCTCGGGCGCGTGCACGGCGACGCATGCCACATCGCCCTCCTGCGGCTCGAGCTGGGAGTACATGGGCTGCGTGCGCCCGTCCCGCTCGAGCGCCAGGAAGACGAAGCGCTCGCCGCTGCGCGCCAGCTCGGGCCGGTCGCCTTGCCCGTCCGCCTCGCCGTCCCCGTTCTCGTCCCCATTCCCGTCCCGCTGGGGGCGGAACGCATAGCGCTCGACGCGGAGCTCTCCGTGCCGGTCGCGCACGTCCCAGCGGTCGATGTCGTGGGGCCCCTCGAAGAGCACGCGCTCGCGCGCACTGCGCACGGCCTCGGCGCTCAGGCCGACGTCGGGGCGGGAGAGCGCGACGAGTCCGTGGGGTACGCCGAAGTTCTCGCGCGCGAGAGACACGAAGAGCCCGTTCAGCTCGTCGTTGCTGGTCATGCCGATCACCGTGCCGACCGACTCGATGCGCGCCCGTTGCAGCGTGCGATCGCCGACGGCGTCGCCGAACACCACGCTGAGGCCGGCGTCCTCTGCGCGCCGGCAGTTCTGCGGGTTCGAGTCGATCAGCACGGCGTCCGTGCCCCCGCGATCCAGCTCGAGCGCGAGCCGGAGACCGAGTCCCTTGGCGCCGAGGATCGCTACGCGATCGCGTCCCGGCAGGCGCAGCCCGAGCAGGACGGCGACGGGCAGCGCCGTGAATCCGGCTTGGATCACGGTGCCCGCGATGGTCAGGAACACCAGCGCGCGTAGCTCGGGCCCGCCCGGGAGACCGCGCAGGTCGAGCGTCGCCGCCGCCGTGGACGCCACCGCCGCGGCGACGATGCCACGCGGAGCGATCCAGGAGACGAGCGCGCGCTCGCGCCAGTCGAGACCGCAGCCCAACGTCGAGATCAGGACGCTGGCGGGCCGCACCACCAGTACCAGCGCGGCGACCACGGCCCATCCGCGCAAGCCCAGCGCGCTCAGGTCGTCGAGCCGCACGCCCGCAGCGAGCAGCACGAAGAGCATGCCGATGAAGAGCAACGTCAACTGGTCCTTGAACTCGCGCAGGTTCCGGTCGACCGGAGTGCGCACGTTCCCGACCAGCACGCCGGCCAACGTCACCGCCAGCAGCCCGCTCTGCGACGCCAGGTGGTTGCAGACCTCGAAGAGCAGCAGCACGAGCGAGAGCGTCAGGATGTTCTCGAGACCCTCGGGCACGAGCCGGCGCTGGCGCAGCACGGCCACGATGACCCCGCCACCGACGCCCCCGGCGACCACGCCGAAGGCCACGCGCAGCAGCATCTGCATACCCCCCGAGCGGAGGTCACCGGCGTCGGTGGCCAGCACGACGTCGAGCATGAGCACGGCCAGGATGGCTCCGATCGGGTCGATCAGCACGCCCTCGGCCTCGAGCAGGCTCGCGATCCGCGGGCGCAGCCGCAGGTCCGTCATCAGGGGGCCGATCACCGTCGGGCCGGTCACCACGACGAGGCTGCCGAAGAGCAGGGCGGCGCGCGGAGGCCAGTCGAGCAGCAGGCCGGCGGCCACGGCGCCCCCCGCCAGGGTGAGCGCGGCGCCCACCGTGACGAGTCGCCGGATCGCGACCTGCTCGCGGCGCAGGCGGGAGATCTCCAGGTTGAGGCCACCCTCGAACAGGATGATGGCGACGGCGAGGTGGACGATCTGGAAGAGACCGCTGCCAAGCGACCGGGGCAGCACCCAGCCGAGCCCGTCCGGCCCCAGGACCATGCCGGTGGCCAGCAGCAGCACGATCCCGGGCACCCGCAGGTGGCGGGCGCCGGCCTGGGCCAGCACGCCGAAGGTCAGCGCCAGCACCACCGTCAGCGTCGGATCGCCCCCCTCCACGCGGTCCAACCTACCGCGCTCGCGGGGGAATGGCCCGACGGCGGGGGGCTGGCTGCCCGTTCCCGGCGGCGGAGCAGGGGGGAGTGGAGGATCGGCCCCGCTTCCGGTACGCTACGCGCCCCTTCCAGAGCGTCCCGCGGAGAATCCGATGGCCAAGACCTCCCAGGTCTACCGAGACAAGAAGCGCCAGAAGCTGATCGCCCGCTACGCGCATCGGCGCGCCGAGCTGCGGGCCAAGCTCAAGGATCCGACGCTCGACTACGACGCGAAGATCGCGGCCCAGGTCGCCATGGACAAGCTGCCGAGGAACTCCTGCCCCACGCGACTCACGCGGCGCTGCGAGCTCACCGGCCGTTCCCACGCGGTCTACCGGAAGTTCAGGCTGTCGCGGATCGCGCTCCGGGAGCTCGCCCTCCAGGGCAAGATCCCCGGCATGACCAAGTCCAGCTGGTAGCTCCCGGCTACTCCGGGGGCGGCGGCACGGGCAGGTCCTCGACGGCGACGTCCCGCCAACGCTCGGCCTCCTCGATGATCATCGCCGGAATGCCGTCCCGCACCGGGTACTTGTAGCCGCTCTCCCGGCAGACCAGCCAGCAGCCGTGTACGAGCTCGAGCTTGCCCGCGTCCTCGCCGGCCTCGCGGTTCTTGAGCGCGACCGGACAGCGCAGCAGGTCGAGCAGCTCCTCGTCCATGACCGCGGGCTCTTCGCTCATCGAATCCCCTCCGCGGCGGAGTCTACTCCAGCCGCAGCCTGCTTTGTCGCGCCGCGCCGCGTCGGGTTCAGAAGCGACGCCCCGCTAGTCGCTGACTTCGGCGACGCCCTGCTCGCGGAGCGTCGCGCGGATGCGATCGGCCGCGTCGTCGAGGTCCGCGCCGTTCGGGTTCGGATCAGCGTTGGCAAAGTTCAGGTCGCGCAGCCCCTGGATCGGCACCAGGTGCAGGTGCACGTGCGGCACCTCGAGCCCGGCGATCATCATGCCGACCTTCACCGGCTGGAACGTCGTCATCAACGCCCGTCCGAGGGTCTGCGAGACACGCGTCAGGTGGGCGGTGAGCGCCGGCTCCAGGTCGAGCCAGTGGTCGACCTCGGCCCGCGGCACGACCAGCGTGTGCCCCGCCTGCAGGGGGTTGATCGACAGGAAGGCGACGCAGTGCTCGTCCTTCCAGACGAAGCGCCCCGGCAGCTCGCCGTCGATGATGCGCGTGAAGAGCGTGGGCACTAGCGGCCCCCTCGTCGGGTGCGCACGGCGTCGGCCAACTCCTCGAGCACGGGCACGGTGCGTTCCCAGCCCATGCAGCCGTCGGTGATGCTCTGGCCGTAGACCAGCTCACCGTCGCCGTGATCCTGCCGGCCGTCTTCCAGGAAGCTCTCGAGCATGACGCCGAAGACCGCGCGGCTGCCGCCGCGGATCTGGCCTGCGACGTCGCTCGCCACGGCGGGCTGCTCGCGGTAGTCCTTGCCGCTGTTGGCGTGGCTGCAGTCCACCATCACGTTGCCGCGCAGGCCCGCCGACCCGAGCTCGCTCACCACGCCCCAGACGTCCTCGCTCGAGTAGTTCGCGCCACTCGTGCCGCCGCGCAGGATCACGTGGCAGTCCGGGTTGCCGAGCGTCGAGACAATGGCCGCCACGCCCTGCTTGGTCACCGACAAGAAGTGATGAGGATGCGCGCTCGAGCTGATCGCGTCGATGGCGATCTGCACGGTCCCGTCGGTGCCGTTCTTGAAGCCGACCGGCATCGACAGGCCAGACGCCAGCTCGCGGTGTACCTGGCTCTCCGAGGTCCGAGCACCGATCGCCCCCCACGAGACCAGGTCGGCGATGAACTGCGGCGTGATCGGGTCGAGGAACTCGGTGCCGGTCGCGAGCCCCAGGTCGTTCACGTCTACCAGGAAGCGGCGCGCCAGCCGCAGCCCGTCGTTGATGGCGAAGCTGCCGTCGAGGTGCGGGTCGTTGATCAGGCCCTTCCAGCCCACGGTCGTGCGCGGCTTCTCGAAGTAGACGCGCATGACCACGAGCAGGTCCCGGCCGAACTCCTCGGATGACTTGCGCAGGCGCTTCGCGTACTCCAGCCCGGCCCGCGGATCGTGGATCGAGCACGGCCCCACCACGACCACCAGGCGGTCGTCCTCGCCGGCGATCACGTCGGCGATCTGCCCGCGGGCGCGGGTGATCTGCTCCTGGCCGGCGTCGCCGACGGGGATCTCCTCCATCAGGATGGCCGGCGGCAGCAGCGGCCGCAGATCCTCGATCCGAACGTCGTCGATGCGCCAGGGCATGGGGCGGCATTCTATGGCAACGGTCGGTGGCGCGCGAGCAGCGCGTGGGCGGAGCCTCGTGCCGGGCTCCCGTCCTGATAGAATCCGGCCCCATGAACGCGCTGAGCCGCCTGCTCCACCGCTGGAAGTACGGTCAGGAGATCGTCGTCGTCTCGGGCCTGCCCCGGTCGGGCACGTCGATGATGATGAAGATGCTCGACGCGGGCGGTGTGCCGATCATGACCGACGGCTTGCGCACGGCGGACGAGGACAACCCGCGCGGCTACTTCGAGGTGGAGCGGGTCAAGGACCTGGAGAAGGAGACGGACAAGGGCTGGCTCCGCGAGGCGCGCGGCAAGGGCCTGAAGGTGATCAGCTTCCTGCTGAAGGAACTGCCCGAGGACTGTGCCTACCGCGTCGTGTTCATGCGGCGCGATCTCGTCGAGGTGGTGACGTCGCAGAACAAGATGCTCGACCACCGCGGCGAGGAGAACCCGATCCGCGACGAGAAGGCGATCGAGCTGTACCGCAAGCACTTGATCAGCACGCGCGTCTTCACCGGCATGAGCCCGCGCTTCGACGTGCTCGAAGTCGTGTACCGCGACGTGCTCGACGACCCCGAGCGGCTCGCCAGGCAGGTGAACGCCTTCCTCGGCGGCCGCCTCGACGTGAAGCGCATGGCCGAGGCCGTGGACCCGGGCCTGTACCGGAACCGGTCCGACAACCTCTGACCCGCTCCGGGTGACACCGAAGGCGGTCAAGCGTGCTCGGGGGCGGGACGATACGACCGCCATGACGACGATCATCGTTCGGACGATCTGTGCCCTGGCGATCCTGGCTTCCGTGGGCTGCAGCGACGGCGGCCACTACTACAACGCCGGCGACGTGGTGCGCGACTACTACAGCCGCATCCAGACCGGCCAGTTCGACAGCGCCATGGAACTGTGGGACCCGAGGCTCGTGGACAAGCAGAAGAAGTGGGGCCTCCCCTGGCCCCAGGCGCTGGCGCGGATGCAGCGCGACTTCGGTGCGCTCGAGAGCTTCGAACTCTTCAGCCAGGCCGACACGCAGGCCGGCTCGGGGGATCGCGTCCTGAGCCTGACCTACCAGGTACAGTACGAGCGGGCGCGGGTTCCCGAGCGCGTGGTCGTGCGCATCCCGACGCACAGCGACGCCCCCATGGCGATCACCAACCACGACATCATGAACGCCGAGGCTCGCCGCTAGCTCTGCCCCTTGAGCCTGGGCGCGGCTGCGTTCATGATTGGCCTCCGATCAGGAGGAATCCATGTCCAAGCCGTTCCGTTTCGGCGTGCAGCTGCACGACCTGCCCCACGAGTCCTGGGCCGAGCACGCCCGCAAGATCGAGTCGCTCGGCTACTCGACGATCTTCTGGCCCGATCACTTCGGCACGCAGTGGGATCCGATGACGTCGCTGGCGGCGCTGTCCGGCGTGACCGAGCGCATCCGGCTGGGCAGTCTCGTGTACGACGTGGACTACCGGCATCCCGTCGTCTACGCCAAGGCTTCGGCCACGCTGCACCTGTTGTCGGGCGGCCGTCACGAGTTCGGCCTCGGCGCGGGCTGGATGGAGACCGACTACGTGTCGGCCGGCATGACCTACGACCGTCCGGGCGTGCGCATCAGCCGCCTCGACGAGGCGCTCCAGATCATCCGCTCGATGTGGACCGAGGAGCGGACGAGCTTCGAGGGCGAGCACTACACGATCCGCGACATCGAGCAGGCGGCGGAGCTTCCGCCCGGACAGTGTCCGGACCTGCTGATCGGCGGCGGCGGCAAGCGCCTGCTCGGCCTGGCCGGACGCCACGCCGACATCGTCGGCATCAACCCGACGCTGATCGAGGGCAAGGTCACTCCCGACACCGCGCGCGACCTGGCGCCCGAGCGCGTGCGCGAGAAGGTCGGCTGGGTGCGCGACGCCGCGCAGCAGGCGGGACGCGAAGCCGACGCGATCGAGCTCAACTCGCTGGTCTTCGTTGTCGCGCTCAGCGACGACGTGTCCGGACTGCGGCAGGGTCTGTCGCAGAACACGGGCATGAGCGTCGACGAGGTATCGGACTGCCCGCTCTTCCTGACCGGAAGCGGCAGCGAGATCTGCGACCGCCTGCAGAAGCGCCGAGAGGAGACGGGCATCAGCTACATCACGATCCAGGGTGATGACCTCGCGACGCTCGAGGCCTTCGCCGAGCAGGTCGTGGAGCCCCTCGCCGGAAGCTGAGCCGGGACATGTCGCGTCTCATCTTCATCGCGCTCAACGCGAGCGACCTCGATCGCTCGCAGGCCTTCTACCGCGACGCGTTCGCGATCGACTTCCACGCGGACACCAACGAGCCGACGTCCGACGCATGGTACGGCGGGCACCACGCTGCCTTCTCCTGGAGCGACGGAGCCTTCCTGCACTTTGCGCTCTTCCCGGAGTCGCCTCCCGAGCGCCCGGTGTCCCGGGACGTCCAGATCGGGTTCGATGTCGCGGACATCGACGCCGCGCACGCGCGCGCCGTCGACGCAGGCGCCGAGGTCGTCCACGCCCCGCGGCCAGAGCCGTGGGGCGTGACGTCGAGATACCGCGACCCCGACGGCAACCTCGTCAGCCTTACGCAGCGCTAGCGGGCGCTGCGTGACGAGAGAGAGCGGCCCGGGCCTAGATCGACTTCGCGGCTTCCTTGAGCTCGGCCAGCGAGTCGTAGATGAAGTCCATCAGGTCCCAGATGTCGGGCATCAGTTCGCGGCAGCTCAGCAGGCCGAAGTCGACGTTCCCGTTGTAGCTCATGACCGTCATGTTGAGCGCGACGCCGTCGTTGATGGCCGACACGGGGTAGTTGCCGACGACCTTGGCGCCGACGCCGTAGAGCGGGAACTGCGGCCCTGGCACGTTCGAGATGACCACGTTGAACGGCGGGTCCACCCAGTTCGCCACCGTCGCGCGCGCGATCACGCGCGCGGCGCGCGCCGCGACCGCCGGCGGAGCGAACTGCGCGAAGTCCTGTAGCAGCGTCGCGGGCAGCGCCTGGTGCTGCTCCTTGGCGATTCGCATCGACTCGTGGATGCGCTTGATGCGCTCGATCGGCTCCGCGATGTGCGTATGCAGCGACGCGGTCATGGCCGAGATCTGGTTGCCGAGCGCCTGCTTGTCGTCGTCGGAGCGCACCGACACGGGCACCATCGCGACCAGCGGCTCGGGCGGAAGCTCGTTCTGCTGCAGCAGGTAGCGGCGTAGCGCTCCGGCGCAGAGCGCCATGACCACGTCGTTCACCGTGACGCCGAGCTTGTTCTTGATCTCCTTCACGTCCTCGAGCGAGATCGAGCCGAAAGCGAAGCGGCGATGCGGCGTGATGCGGCCGTTGAACGACATGCGCGGGGCCGTCGTGGGGGCCTCCGACATCATGGGCGTCGGCTGCCGGCGCAGCACGCGGTCGATGATCGACTGGCCGGGGAACCCCTTGAAGCCCAGCGACTGCGCCAGCTCCGGCAGGTAGCGGATGGCCTGGCGCTGCAGCCGCCACACCTTGCGGGGCGCGCCGAGCATTCCCCAGGCGGTGCGCGCCAGCATCTCGAGCTGCGTCGGCTCGGGCTCCGGACGCCAGCCGCGGCGCGGCGGATCGATCTTGCGCGGCTCGGGCGTCAGGTCGAGCAGGGTCGTCAGGATCTCGGCGCCGGACACGCCGTCGATCGCGCAGTGATGGACCTTGGTCAGGTGCGCGATGTACCCGTCCTGCAGCCCTTCGATCATGTACAGCTCCCAGAGGGGGCGGCTGCGGTCGAGCGGTCGCGCCGCGATGCGCGAGACCAGCGCCGAGAGCTGCTGCGGTGTGCCGGGCGGCGGCACGGCGATATGGCGCATGTGGAAGTCGAGGTCGAAGTCAGGATCCTCGATCCAATAGGGATGGTCCAAGCCCAGCGGGACCTCGACCAGGCGCCGACGGTAGAGCGGCACCAGGTGCATCCGCTCCTCGATCAGGTCCTTCAGCCGTTCGAACGTGACGGGCTCGGACGCCGTCGACGGGTCGTAGATCGTCAGGCCCGAGACGTGCCCATACGTGGTGGGCGTCTCCATGTTCAGGAAGCTCGTATCGAGCCCGGAGAGCTGCTGCATCACACCGCCTGCTGGTTGGTCCCGCCCCCCATCCCCCGCGGGCATGCTAGCGGAAGCCGCCCCCCCGGGCTCTGTCAAAGTTCTGCACGACCCACCTGTCGGGGGACGCACACGCCGACGAGACGGGTACCCTGCCTCGTCCCACAGACACAGGATCCGGCATGAGTTCGACCCCCCACGCGCACCTGCCCCTCTACACGGCGGCCGAAGAGATCGCCCACGCGGTCACGCACGGCCTGGGCCTCGTGCTGAGCCTGGCGGGGCTGGCGGTGCTGGTCACGATGGCGAGCCTGTACGGCGACGCCCGCCACGTCGTGGGCTGCGCGGTGTTCGGCTCGACGCTGGTGCTGCTCTACACGGCGTCCACGCTCTACCACGGCGTAGGCCACGGACCCGCCAAGCTGCTGCTGCGCAGGCTCGACCACGTCGCGATCTTCCTGCTGATCGCCGGCACCTACACGCCGTTCGCGCTGGTCAGCGTGCCCGGCCCGACCGGCTGGGGACTGCTCGCCGCCGTCTGGGCGCTGGCCGGGCTCGGCATCGCGCTCCACGTGTGGGTCCCGCACCGCGCGCGCTTCCTGTCCGTGCCGCTGCAGCTGGCCATGGGATGGCTCGCGGTGGTGGCGCTCGATCCGCTGGCGCGCGCGCTCCACGGCGAAGGCATGGCGCTGCTGGTGGCCGGTGGACTCGCCTACACCTTTGGCGTGGTCTTCTACGCGTGGAACCGACTGCCCTTCAACCACGCGGTCTGGCACGTGTTCGTGCTGGCGGGCAGCGCCTGCCACTTCTCGTGCGTGCTGGGCTGGGTGATCCCCGCGGCCTGACGCACGGCTGGCTCGCGCCCGGCCCACGCTCGACTCACGCCCGAGCTAACCGGGCTCGCTCTCCGAGCCCGGGCGGCGCCGGGTGAGTCCCCGGTAGGCCTGCGCGGCCGTCCGGCCCTCGTGCACGACGCCGTACACCTCGCGCGCGATCGGCATCTCGACCCCGACCTGCTCGGCGAGCTCGGTCACCACGCGGCAGGTCTTCACGCCCTCGGCGACCATGTGCATCTCTTCGATGATCTCGTCGATCGTGCGGCCCTTGCCGAGCTCCTCGCCGACGTGGCGGTTACGGCTCTGGCGGCTGGCGCAGGTCGCGATCAGGTCGCCCATGCCGGCCAGGCCCGCGAAGGTCGCGGGCTCGCCGCCCATGGCCACGCCGAGCCGCGTCAGCTCCGCGAGACCGCGGGTGATGACGGCCGCGCGCGTGTTGTCGCCGACGCCCATGCCGTCGCCCATGCCCGCGGCGATCGCGATCACGTTCTTGAAGGCGCCGCCGAGCTCGCTGCCGATCACGTCGCGGTTGGTGTAGACGCGGAAGAGACCGCTGCGGAAGACGCCCTGGATCTCGCGGCCGACGGCGTCGTCTTCCATGGCGAGCACGGTCGCCGCGGCGAAGCCCGACATGATCTCGCGCGCCAGGTTCGGTCCGGTGAGCACGCCGGCCTTGTGCCCCGGCAGCACCTCTGCGATCAGCTGCGTCATGCGCAGGTGGCTGCCCTCTTCGAGCCCCTTGGCCAGACTGATCACGGGCACCCACGCCCGCACATGCTTCTTCACCTCTTCGAGCACGCCGCGGAAGCCGTGCGAAGGCACGCCCACGACCAGCACGTCGGCGTCGCGCACGGCCTCTTCGAGCGACCCCGTGGCGCGCAGGTCCGACGGCAGCGTCACGCCGGGCAGGTAGCGCTCGTTGGTGTTGTTGGCGTTCACCTCGTCGGCCTGCTCGGACCTTCGGGACCACAGCAGCGTCGGGGCGTTGCGGCTGGCCAGCGACGCGACGGTCGTGCCCCACGACCCCGCCCCCAGCACGCTCACGCGCAGGTCCAAGCGCTCAGCCCTCCAACGCGTCGAGGACGCGGTTCCGGATGACCGCGATCTCGGCGTCCAGGTTCTCGCGCTGCCACTCCGAGGTGTCGATCGGCGGCAGGACCACCGCCTCGACGGTGGCCGGGCGCACCACGAGTCCGCCTTTGGGAAGGGCGTCGAGGGCGTTCCGGAACACGATGGGGACGATCGGCACGCCCGCCTGCATGGCGATGTGGAACGCCCCCTTCTTGAAACGTCCGAGCCGCGGTGTGGGCGAGCGCGTGCCCTCGGGCGCCATCGCCAGCGACTGGCCCTGGCGCAGCGCCTCGACCGCGGGCTTCAGCGCCTCGATCGCCTTGCCGGTGTCGGCGCGGTCGATGAACACGACGCCGCTCAGCGCGAACGCGGTGCCGAAGATGGGGATGCGCCGAAGCTCCTTCTTGCCGACGCCGGTCACGTCGCGGCGCAGCAGCTTGATCATCAGCAGCGCGTCGATGCCACTCTGGTGATTGAAGATGAACACCGCCGGCCGGTGCGACCACAGGTGCTCCTCGCCTTCGACGCGCAGGTCGATGCCCGCCAGCGACGTGGCCAGGTCTCCCCAGATCGAGCCCGCCAGGTTGACGCCCTCGCGGCGCGAGCCGCTGACGACCCCTGCGGCCAGGCCGGCGGCCATCGAGGGGAAGGCCGTCCACAGCGCCAGGCCCGTCCGAATCAGGTCTCCGGCCGAAGGCGCGCCGCGGCTGTGGAAGCGCCGCACCGGCCAGCCGCGTTCCTTGGCGATCTGCGCCAGCCGCGAGTCCGGGTTCAGTGGCCGCGGCTTGCCGACGATGTCGAGCAGCGGCAGGTCCTCGTGGCTGTCGGTGTAGAAGTAGCTCTCCGAGATCTCCAGGTCGTACTGCGCCGCGAGTCCGCGGGCGGCGTCGGCCTTGCCCTCGCCGTAGCAGGTCGGGCGCACGACGCGGCCGGTGAACGCCCCGTCCACGACCTCGAGCCGCGTGCACAGCACGTGCTCGATGCCCATGTTCTCCGCCAGCGGCTCCGCCTGGTAGCGAGTCGCCGACGAGACGATGGCGACGGTGTGTCCCATCTCCTGGTGCGCGCGCACGAGCGCGCGCGACTCCGGGTAGATCGAGGTGGCCAGGTGCTTCTCGAAGACCTCCTGCCCCACCTGCACCATCGCCGACTCGGCCAGGCCCCGGTACGCGGCGGTCGTGGCCGACATCAGGCCCGAGAAGCCCGTCCGGCCCAGGCTGAAGCTGAGCGCGCCGGCGATCGACTCGCCGAGCTCGCGCGGACCCATGCGCCCCGACATGAGTCGCTCGCGAAAGAAGGCGCTGGCCGAGAAGCCGGCGAGCAGCGTCTGGTCGAGGTCGAAGAACGCAGCGATCTTCGGACCCGACGGGCCCGTGCGGATTTCCTGCGTCAGCTGGCTGTGGAGGGTCAGGGGGGGACCTCCCGGCGGGGCGGTCCCGCCGGGAGCCATTGTAAGCGCCCCGCTCAGTCCTTGGGCAGCCTCAGAATCCGCTCCGCGATGATGTTCTTCTGGATGTTGGGCGTGCCGCCCCCGATCACGACCTCGGGCCAGGACAAGGCGGTGGCCTGCCAGCGGCCCCCGTCCACTGCGGCCTCGGAGCCCTTCACGTAGGGCGACGCGCCGCCCAGCAGCTCGAGCGCGACCTCGCCGAACTCGACCTCGAGCTCCGCGCGGTGCAGCTTGTTGATCGACGTCTCGCTGCCGAGCGGATCGCCCTTGAGCTGCTTCGTGAGGAAACGCATGCCGTTCAGGCGCATGGCCTCGATCTTCGTCTCGATGCGCGCCAGCCGGCGCCGCAAGCCGGCGTCCTCGAGCACGGCGCGGCCGTTCTTGCGAGCGCCACGGGCCAGCTCCTTGACCTGCTCGAGCTTGCGCTGCAGCGCCTCGACCTCGGCGATGCTCGACCGCTCGCTCGCCAGCGCCGAGATGGTGACCTGCCAGCCCTGCCCCTCGGCTCCGAGCCGGTGGTCGGCGGGCACGCGCACGTCGTTGAAGAAGACCTCGGCGAAGAACGAGGTGCCGGCCATGGTCTTGATCGGCCGCACCTCGATGCCCGGCGTCTTCATGTCCACGAGCAGACAGGTGATTCCCTGGTGCTTCACCTTGGTTTCGAAGTCGGTGCGCACCAGCAGGATCATCCACTTGGCGAAGGGCGCCAGGCTGGTCCAGATCTTCTGGCCGTTCACCACGTACTCGTCGCCCTCGAGCACGCCCTTGCACTGCAGCGACGCCAGGTCGCTGCCGGAGCCGGGCTCGGAGTAGCCGGTGCACCAGTGGTACTTCGAGTCGAGGATCTCGGGGATGAAGCGGCGCTTCTGCTCCTCGGTCCCGTACTGGATGATCGACGGACCGACCCAGGCCAGTCCCATCATGTCGGTGCCGAGCGGCGGTGCCTTCCGCTTGGCCATCTCTTCTTTCAGGATGACCTGCTGCATGATCTGGCCACCGCCACCGCCGACCTCCTCCGGCCAGGAGAAGCCGACCCAGCGCTTCTCGCGCACGTTGCGGAGCCACCGCTTGATGTCGGTGACGGGCAGGTTCTCGTCGAGGAAGGCGCGGACCTCGCCGCGAAACTTCTCTTCTTCGGGAGACAGGTGAAAGTCCATCAGAGACCTCCCAGGCTGGCGACGCGCTCGTAGTGCCAGTCGGCATCACCGAACGCGGGCCGCGCCCACTTGGAGCGCTTCAGGTAGAGCTGGATATCGTACTCGTCGGTGTAGCCGACCGCCCCGTGAAGCTGGATGCCGTCGATGCCGATGCGCGCGAAGGCCTGAGCGCCCAGGCCGCGTAGTAGAGCAGCGACTTGTAGGACTCGATGTCCACGTACATCTCGGCCAGCGGGTGCTTCACGCCCTGGAACCGGCCGATCGGCTCGTCGAACTGGATCCGCTCCATCGCGTACTGCGTGGTGATGCGGTGCGCCTCTTCGGCGGCCCCGATCATCTCGGCGGTCATGGCGATCGCGCCCCGGTCGAGAAGCCTCGCGATCGTGGCGTCGGCGGTGCCCTCTCCGGTCGTCCCGGGAGCACACAGGATGCGGTCCGGCTCGACGCGAACGTCGGCCAGCGTGAGCGTGCCGATGCGCTTGGTCGTGTCGAGGGTCGGCAGGCTCCGGCCACTCACGCCCGCGTCGTCAGACTCGACGACCGCCAGGGCGAGTCCGGCCGCGGTACGGAACGCCACCACGAACAGGTTCGCGGTGCCCGCGTCGTGCACGAAGGGCTTCTCGCCCGTCAGCACCTGCGCGTCGCCGTCCGCCCGCGCCTCGAGCGAGATCAGCGCCGGGTCCGGGCAGTCCTCGTCCACCAGCGCCAGCGTGCCGATGCGCGTGCCGTCGGCCAGGCCGGGCAGCCAGCGCTGCTTCTGCGCGTCGCTGCCCGCCGCCTCGATGGCGGCTGCCGCCAGCGACGTGGAGGCGAGGGGCGACGGAAACAGCGTCCGTCCCGTCTCCTGGAGCAGGATCACCAAGTCGACCCAGGCGAGCCCGGCGCCGCCGAACTCCTCGGGGATGGCGATCCCCGTCCAGCCGAGCCCGGCGATCTGCTTCCAGAGATCGGACGAATAGCCCTCCGCCGAGTCCCCCACCACCCTCACCTGTTCGAGCGGACACGTCTCGTCCAAGAACTTGCGCGCCTCGGCGCGCAGAAGCTCCTGCTCGTCACTGAATCCGAAGTTCACGGCTCTCCCTCCGTCCTCTACTTGCGGTACATCGCCACGACGGCGGCGCCGCCGAGGCCCAGGTTGTGCTGCAGCGCGATACGCGCACCGTCGACCTGGCGCGCGTCGGCCTGGCCGCGCAGCTGCCAGTTGAGCTCGGCGCACTGCGCCAGGCCGGTGGCGCCGAGCGGGTGCCCCTTGGAGATCAGTCCACCCGAGGGGTTGACGACGACCTGGCCGCCGTAGGTCTGGGCGCCGGAGTCGACGAACTCGCCGCCCTTGCCCTCGGGGCAGAGGCCGAGCCCCTCGTAGGTGATCAACTCGTTGCAGCTGAAGCAGTCGTGAAGCTCGACCACGTCGACGTCCTCCGGCCCGAGGCCGGACTGCTCGTACACCTGCTGGGCCGCCTTCTTCGTCATGTCGGAGCCGACCATCTTGATGCAGCTCTTGTCGTCGAAGCTGCTCCGCAGGTCGGTGGCCATGGCCATGCCCGCGATCTCGACGGCCTGGTCCTGCAGGCCGTGCTTGGCCACGAACTCCTCGCTGGCCAGGATCGCCGCGCCCGCGCCGTCCGACGTGGGGCAGCACTGGAGCTTGGTGAGCGGCTCGTAGACCATCGGCGCGTTCAGGATGTCCTCGAGCGAGTATTCGTCCTGGAACTGCGAGTACGGATTGTTGACCGAGTGCTTGTGGTTTTTCCAGCCGATCTTCGCGAACTGCTCGGCGGTCGTGCCGTACTTCTCCATGTGCTCGCGGCCGGCGTTGCCGAACATCTGCGGCGCGCCCGGCGCCTTGGCGAAGCCGCGAAGCTCGATCATCAGCTTGAAGTGCTTGTCCATCGGGTTCGTGCGGTCGGTGTACTTCGCACCGAGCGATCCCTTCTCCATCTTCTCGAAGCCGAGCGCCATCGTGCAGTCGGCCAGGCCGCCCTCCACGAACTGCTTGGCCATGAACAGCGCCGTCGACCCGGTCGAGCAGTTGTTGTTCACGTTGTAGATGGGAATGCCCGAGACGCCGATCTCGTAGATCGCGCGCTCGCCGGCGGTCGAGTCGCCGTAGCAGTAGCCGACCGCGGCCTGCTCGACCTCGGCGTAGGGGATCCCGGCGTCGTCGAGGGCCTTCTGGCCCGCCTCTCGCGCCATGTCGGGGTAGTCCCAGTCCTTGCTGCCGGGCTTCTCGAACTTGGTCATGCCGACGCCGATGACGTAGACCTTCCTGCTCATTTCGTTGCTCCCTTGAATGCTTCCATCATGACGCGCATCTCGTCGCCGATGCTCCCGGGGATGATGTAGCCCTCGGGATCGCGGATCTGGTCGATATTCGCCTGCACGTCCTCTGCAGCGACGACGGCGCCCTGTCCCTGGGTCCAGCCGGGGGCCAGTCCCACGAAGATGCGCGCAAAGCGTCCGCCGCCGACCGAGTAGATCTCGTGAGTGATCTCGGAGGCCTCGGACACCAGGTAGACCGACAGCGGAGTGACGCAGTCCGGCTCGAGGCTGTCGGCGACCGGGCCGAGCAGTGACTCGGTGAGCCGCGTCTTGGCGATCGGCGCGATCACGTTCGAGCGGATGTTGTACTTGGCGCCCTCGACGGCCAGCACGTTCGACAGTCCCACCAGGCCCATCTTGGCGGCGCCGTAGTTGGTCTGTCCGAAGTTCCCGAAGATGCCCGCCGCCGACGCGGTGAACAGGAAGCGCCCGTAGCCCGCTTCCTTCATGTGCCGGAATGCCGGCTGCGACACGAAGAAGGCGCCCTTCAGGTGCACGTCGAGGACGATCTCGAGCTCCGGGGGGGTGAGCTTGGCGAACGTCTTGTCGCGAAGGATCCCCGCGTTGTTGATGACCACGTCGATTCCGCCGAAGGCGTCGAGCGCGGACTGCACGATCGCTTCGCCGCCCTCGGGCGTCGACACGGAGTCGTAGTTGGCGACGGCGTTGCCACCGGCCTCGGTGATGTCCTTGACGACCGCGTCGGCCATCGAGCTTCCGCCGCCCGTGCCGTCGCTGGCGCCGCCCAGGTCGTTGACGACCACGTTCGCGCCGCGGCGCGCCAGGTCGATGGCGTAGGTCCGGCCGAGGCCGCCCCCCGCTCCGGTGATGACGGCGGTGCGCCCGTCGAATCGGATCTCACTCACGGCTTCTCCTCCTCGTGACTTGCATTGCCCGGCGCGCCGTTCGCGGCGCCCGAGAGTCGCTTCCAGAGATCGAACTGCCGTCGGCGTTGACGGTCGTCCGGGTTCAGGATCCGTTGCAGCACCATGCCGCGCATCATGTGGTGGCTGAGCTGCGTCAGGTCGCGCGCGGCCGGCGAAGGCTCGCTGGCGTCGTCTGCCAGCCCGAGCCACGGCTCCTGGATCTGCCGGCCGATCTCGCGCTCGAGCGGCAGCAGCCGCTCGTACAGGTCAGGATCGGTGCGCGCCGCGACCCAGAGTTCGAGGGCGGCGATGAAGAGCGGTCCGGAGTAGCTCTCCCAGAGCAGGTCGAGGCCCGCACCCCGGGGATCCGCGGCCCCGCGGGGCTCGGCGCCGTTCGAGCGCACGGACTCGACCTTGGCGCGGAACTCGTCGATGCGCCGCCGCGCCAGGTGCTCGAGCGCACTCGTCAGCAGGTCCGCCCGGGTCCCGAAGTGGTGGATCTGGGCGCCCCGGGACAGCCCGGCGATCTCGCAGACCCGGGTGGTCGTCGTGCGCGCGTACCCCACCTCGACCAGCGACTGGATGGTCGCATCGAGCAGGCGCGCGCGGGTCTCCGCGCTGCGCTCCTCTTGCGTGAGCCGGCGCGGCCGGGGGGCCAGTTCCATCGGGGGGTCTTCTCCGGGGATCGCGGCGCACGGTACGGCCCCAGCCACAAACCGTCAAGGGTGAACGTAAGTTCCCCCCTGAATCTATTCCTCCCTGCCGCTGACTACTCCTGGCTGTGGCCCTGCGCGCCCAGGTGCTCGCCGCAGAACTTGCAGTAGACGGCGTCCACGTCGTGCCCCTCGGCCGAGCAGGCGAGACAGGCCTGGGTCGAGACGGAGGTGCGGCTAGCGCGGATCAGCTCGGCGGAGAAGATGCCGGTCGGCACCGCCAGGATGCCGTAGCCCAGCAGCATCAGGACCGCCGCCAACAGCCGGCCCGGGCCCGTCGAGGGCGAGACGTCGCCGTAGCCGACCGTGGTCACGGTGACTACCGCCCAGTACATGCCGATGGGAATGGTCAAGAAGCCGTTCTCCGGGCCTTCGACCAGGTACATGAGCGCACCCATGATCACGACGAGAGTGAGCACCGAGCCGAGGAACAGGACGATCTTGCGCCCGCTCTGGCGCATGGCTTGGACGAGGATATCGGCCTCGCTCAAGAAGCGGGCCAGCTTGAAGATCCGGAAGATGCGCAGCAGCCGCAGCGCGCGGATCACCAGCAGCGTGTGCGCCCCGGGCAAGAACAGACTCAGGTACGTCGGCAGCACGGCGAGCAGGTCCACGACGCCGAAGAAGCTGCGCGCGTAGGCGAGCGGCCGCTGCACGGCGATCAGCCGGAGCGCGTACTCGATGGTGAACGCGATCGTGATCGCCCACTCGACGACCAGCAGCTCGCGGTGGTAGCGCGCGTCGATCCAGGGGACGCTCTCGAGACAGACCGCTGTGACGCTGACGACGATCGTGAGCAGCAGCCCCACGTCGAAGAGCTTGCCCGCGGGCGTGTCGGCCTCGAAGATGATCTCGTGCAGGTTCTCGCGCCAGCCCACCCGGTTCGACACCATGCAGGGAGTGTACGAACCTCGAAGCCAACTCTTCAACGAGGAGACGGACGATGACCGATCCCGCCCTCTCCCGGCGCGAACTCCTGCGGGCCGGCGCCATCGCGGCGGGCTACACGCTGGCCGCCGGTCCGGTCCAGGCCGGCGCCGTCTCGACCGCTAGCGAGGGCCTCGTCCACGGACCCGTCGGGATCCCGGCATCGGGTGGATCGGTGCCCGCCTACCGCGCCCGCCCCGCCTCGGGCGGGCCGCATCCGTTGGTGCTGGTGGTGCACGAAATCTTCGGCGTGCACGAGTACATCCAGGACATCTGCCGCCGCCTCGCCCACGCCGGCTACACCGCGGTGGCACCCGACCTGTACCAGCGGCACGGCGACGTGCGGAAGCTGACCGACGTCCGCCAGATCATCGACGGGGTCGTCGCCAAGGTGCCCGACGCCGAAGTCATGTCCGACCTCGACGCCACCGTGAAGTGGGCGGGCGAGAGCGGAGAGGCCGACGCCTCGCGCGTGGGGATCACCGGTTTCTGCTGGGGCGGGCGCGTCGTCTGGCTCTACGCGGCGCACAGCGCGCGGCTCGACGCCGGCGTGGCCTGGTACGGAAGGCTCGTCGGCGACGCGCGGCCGCAGACGCCGAAGCACCCGCTCGAGCTGGCGGGCTCGCTGCGCGCGCCGGTGCTGGGTCTCTACGGCGGACTCGATCGAGGCATCCCGGTCGCCACCGTCGAAGAGATGCGCGCGGCCGTGGCGAAGCACGGCAAGCCCTGCGAACTCGTCGTCTACGACGATGCGCACCACGGCTTCCACGCCGACTACCGCCCGAGCTACAACGCCGAGGCGGCGGCGGACGGCTGGCGGCGCCTACTCGACTGGCTTCGCAAGAACGGGGTGTAGCCAGCCGCGCATCCGCTCGACGCCGAGTGCCGCGACGATCGCCAGCAGCGTGGTCTCGGGCTGGTGGAAACGCGCTCCGCCGATCAGCGCGGCGTGGATGCCGACCCAGGTGAGCATCGCGCCGAGCACGAGGATGCGGCTCTCGGGCCGCCAGCCCGCCACACCCGACAGGCCGACCGCGACCAGCGCGAGCATCGCGAACCAGTACACGTTCGAGCCGCGCTGCATCGCGATCATGAACGACTCGGGGAGGTAGCCGTAGACCGGCACGTGACGGCTCGGCAGCACCTTCATCGGCCCTTCGAAGCCGCGGATCAGGACGGGCGCGCGGTCGTCCCCGCCGTAGGTGAGCGCGAGCTTGCGCGCCGCGATCTGCAACGCCTCGCCGGGGTGATCGCGGACGAACCCGAGCCCGAGTCGCAGACCCTCTCGGTTGCACTCCACGTCGCCCTGCCCGATCGACAGGCACGTCGCCCTGCCCGATCGACAGGTGGTCGAACTGCTCGCGCAGCGCGAACATGGCCAGCAGGTCGTTGCCTCCCGGCGCGCCGGCGTGGTTTCCCTCGTAGAAGACCCAGCCGCCGTTGGCCGCCGTGGGAATGAAGTGGCCGAAGGCGAGGGCGTTGCGGACCGTCCAGGGGGCGATGCCGAGCGCCATGACCGCGAGGAGCAGCGCCGCGTCGAGCGCGCCCCGCTTCCACGAGGCCCCGCTCCAAGCCAGGAACAAGGCGAAGACCGGAAGGAACCCGAACGGCTCGGAGCGCACCCAGAGGGCGGCCGAGAGCGCGACGCCTGCGGCGACCAGCCAGGCGCCACGGCGCGCGCCATCTTGCGAGGCCAGCACCACGCCGAGCAGCCCCGCGGTGAAGAGCGCGGTGAAGAGCGTCTCGGTAAAGAGGATGGCGGTGAAGAAGACGACGCTCGGCCACAGCGCCCAGAACGAACCGGCGATCACGCCGACGCGCAGGCTGAAGAGCCGGCCGCCGAGCGCGCAGACGAAGCCGGCGGTGGCCGCTCCGAGCAACGCGTTGGCAAGCTGCGCGACCAGCACGCGAGCACCGAAGACCTTGAACAGCAGCGCCATCCAGGCGGCCCAGCCCGGCATCCACAGGGCCGCCGGGCTGCCGTCCGCGTTCGTGTAGCCGTTGCCGCGCATCAGCGCGAGGGCGTGGCCGTAGTAGAACTCGGCGTCGCTGGCGAGGGTCGGCGGCGCCCACAGGACGAAGACGACGCGCACGAGCAGGGCGCCCCCCGCTACGTACAGGGCGGCGCGCCGCAGCGGTCCGGCGGCCGTCGGCGGGCCGCTCGCCGGGCATGGCATGGCCGCAGGATAGGGGCTGCCCGGGTCGGCTGCTCGCTCGGTCCCCCCTACTTACGACGGGACGCGCGCGGTTGCTATGATCGCCGCGATGTTGAGCGACCTGGCCGCACACGAGCGCCGCGTGTACTCGCAGTTCGGCGAAGACGGCGTGATCGAACGCATCTTCGAGTGCATCGGCACGACGAACCGCTACTTCGTCGAGTTCGGCGCGAGCGACGGGATCACGCTGTCGAACACCGCGAACCTGAGACTCAACCACGGCTGGTCCGGCCTGCTGATGGAGGGCAACCCGAAGCACGCCAGCGACCTGATCGTGCAGGCGAAGATCGACGCCGAGAACGTCGAGGCGCTGTTCGAGCGCCATGAAGTACCGCCGGTCTTCGAGTTGCTCTCGATCGACATCGATGGCAACGACTACTGGGTGTGGAACGCGATCCAGCGCTTCACGCCGCGCGTCGTCGTGATCGAGTACAACATCTTCTTCGGGCTGCACCAGAGCAAGACCATGGCCTACAGCTCCGACCACGTGTGGGACAAGAGCACGTACCACGGCGCGAGCCTGGCGGCGCTCCACAAGCTGGGCCGCTCCAAGGGCTACTCGCTGGTCTGGACCGAGAGCTACTCGCCCAACGCGTTCTTCGTGCTCGACTCGGAGCTTCCGCCCGAGTTCGTCGACCCGCCCATCGAGCAGGTCGCCCACTGGACCGGCTACGACGAGCCGGGCGACTCACGGCACCGGGACTGGGTCAGCGTCTGACACATTCCCGGCTCGCCTCCCCACGCCAGAGTCCGTAACATCCCGCCGAGCCCGAATTCCCTGCGGGAGGGCGTAGTTGGACCCCGAGGACGTCGAACGCAGACTCGCGGCCATCCTGTCGGCCGACGTCGCCGGGTACAGCCGACTGATGGCGGCCGACGAAGCCGCGACCGTGCGCACGATCTCCGCCTACCGCGAAGAGATCGGCGTGCTGATCCGGCAGAACGGCGGACGGCTGGTCGACTTTACCGGGGACAACTTCCTGGCCGAGTTCAATAGCGCCGTCCACGCCCTCGACTGCGCGGTCGAGGTCCAACGCGTCATCGAGGCGCGCAACGCGAACCTGGATCCGGCGCGCCGGATGCAGTTCCGCATCGGCGCCCACGTGGGAGACGTGCGCGTCGAGGGTGAGCGCATCTACGGCGACGGCATCAACGTCGCGGCGCGTCTGCAGGCCCTGGCGGAGCCGGGGGGCATCTGCGTCTCCGAGACGGTGCGCGAGCAGACGCGCGGGCGGCTCGGCCTGGGCTTCGAGGATCTCGGCGCCCAGGAGGTCAAGAACATCCCGGAGCCCGTGCGCGTGCACCGGGTCCGGGTCGACGGGGAGGCTCGCGCGGCTAGCAGGCAGCCGCGCCGGCGAGGCGTAGCGGTCGCCGGGCTCGCGGTGTTGCTCGCCGTCGTGGCGGGGGCCGTCGCCGGCTGGCGCTGGCTCGGAGCCGACCGTGGTACCGGGGAGGACGCCCCGACTCCGAGCGAGCTCACTGTACCCGGCTTCTCGGGGCGGCCAGCGATCGCCGTACTCGCCTTCGACAACCTGAGCGATGACCCGGAGCAGGAGTACTTTGCGGACGGCATCGCCGAAGACCTGATCTCACGCCTCTCCGCCTGGCGCCGCCTGCCGGTGATCGCGCGCAACTCGAGCTTCGTGTACAAGGGCAGCGCCGTCGACGTAAAGCAGGTGAGCCGCGAGCTCGGCGTACGCTACGTCGTCGAGGGCAGCGTGCGGCGTGCGGGCAACAAGGTGCGCATCACCGCGCAGCTGATCGACGCGACGACCGGCCACCACGTCTGGGCGCAGACCTACGACCGAGAGATGAACGACATCTTCGCGCTCCAGGACGAGATCAGCCTGGCCATCGCCAGCGCGATCAACCCCGAGATCCAGAGCTGGGAGTGGCAGCGCGCTGCAAGGGTCGAGCCCCAGAGCCTGGATGCGTGGGACCGCGTGCAGCAGGGCTGGTGGTACTTGACGCGGCTCACTGCGATCGACAACGCCCGAGCGCGCGAGCTGTTCCTGAGCGCCACCGATCTCGACCCCATGCTCGCCCCTGCGTGGACCGGGCTGGCCTGGACCCACTACAACGACCTCTTCTTCTGGCTCAGAACGGAGCAGCAGTCCGGGCGCGAGATGCTGCGCGCGGCGCAGCGGGCGGTGGCGTTGGACCCGCAGGACCCGCTGGCACTGTTGGCGCGCGCGGCCGCCTCCGGAATGCGCGGAGATCTAGAGGCGATGCGCGCCGACACCTCGCGCGCGCTGGAGCAGAACCCGAGCGAGCCGATGGCCCACTACTGGACGGCCGTGGTGCTCACGGGCTCGGGCCGGCCCGACGAGGCCATCTCGCAGCTCGAGCTGGCTATGCGACTGAGTCCCCGCGATCCCTGGTTCTTCCTGTTCCTCGAGAGCACGGGCAGCGCGCACTTCAGCGCGGGGCGCTACGCGAAGGCCGTCGAGTGGACAGAGAGAAGCCTGCGCCGCCGGCCCGATTACGCCTACGGGCAGGTGACGCGGGCCGCGAGCTACGCCCAGCTCGGCCGGCTCGAAGAAGCGCGCTCGGCGGTTCGCGTCCTGCTCGCCGCACAACCCCACACCACCCTCACCAGCATCCGGGCCAGCTACGCGTTCGAGCGGTCGGACTTCGTGGATCGCCTGATCGAGGGGCTGCGCCTGGCCGGTCTCGAGGACTGACTGGCACGCGGCCCCGACCGAGACGATTTCACACAAATCCCCGTATCGGAAACTGAAATGCCCCCTTGTGCTACCTATCCGCAGCGTCTCGAAGGTCGCGCCGCCCCGCGCCAGGAGAGCTTCACGCCCGTGGCTGCGGCCGACCCGCCGGTTGGAACGTCCCCGGCGGGGCCGACGCGCATCGCACCCATCGGCAGCGTGCTCGGCGCCCGCTCGGGTGACAAGGGCGGCAACGCCAACGTCGGTTTCTGGGCGCGCACGCCCGAGGCCTACCTGTGGATGACGGAGTTCCTGACGCCTGCGCGCATCCGCCAACTGTACGACGAGGCGCGCGACCTCGAGGTCGAGCGCTTCGAGTTCCCGAACATGCTCTCGATCAACTTCGTCATCCACGGCCTGCTCGGCGAGGGGGTCTCGGCGTCGCTGCGCACCGATCCACAGGCCAAGATGCTGGGCGAGGAGTTGCGCGGTATGCGCGTGCCGATCCCGGAGGTGCTGCTCGACTGACGCCGCAGCCGGCCTGCCCCGGGCAGGGTGAAGGGGGACCGGGGGGACGACGGGAAGCTAGACTCGCCCGTCACTACGGCGTGTGGCGGGCTGAGGCATCAAGGACGCGCGACGTCGGGTGCCTCGGAAATGCAGCGCACTCAGCCCGAGCAATACGATCATGACGGCCCACCCCCACGGCCCGAGCGCCGGCACCAATTGAGCGGACGGAGCCGACGACACCGCGACCTCGTAGACGTCTCCATCCGCTGCGAGCAGCCAGAGCCTTGCGCCGGAAGTGTCGAACGCGAGCCGCGAGACGAATACCACGTCGTCGGTGGCGGCATCGAGGACCTTGAATTCTCGTAGCACGGTTCCCGTCTGCGTGTACTCGGTGAGCATGACCTGGGAGCCCGTCGCCGGACTTCCCACCCAGAGGGCCCCGGTCAGCGGGTGCTCCTTCACATCGCCCAGATTCTGTCCGGGTAGTATCGACTGCGAGGTGAAGTGCCCCGTCACGGCGCCGCCGCTGATATCGGCAATCGCCTGGCAGAACGGGTCGATGCTCAGGAAGAGGTCGCGTCGGGTCGAGTAGCCGAGTCCTGTGCCCCTGTTCCTCAGGGGATGGCAGCTCCCGCTATTGTAGCTGGTGCCGAGCACGTCGCTGGCCGTGGCGCTTCCGGTGGCCTTGTTGATGGCATACAGGACCGTCGGATTGAGAGCTCCGCTGCCGCCTCGAAAGAAGGTGAGCGTCCCGGCGGGAAGGGCGACCGCTCCGATGGTCGTTGCCTCTCGAACGAAGTGGAGTCCCAGTTCCTGCGTACTGCCCCCGCCAGCCAACGTGAGCGGGCCCGCAACCAGGGATCCGTCGAGCGTGTACACGCGCAGCTGCGCGGCGTTGTCGGCGATGTAGAGGTGCTCGGTGGACGAAAGGAAATCGAACGCGAGTCCGTTCGACTGGATCGACGTGGTGACGAAGAGCTTCGACGCGAGGAGGGTGAGCGGCTCGGCCTGGCTCTCCCGCGGAGCTAGCAAGAGAGTCGAGGCGACGCCCATTGCAACGAGCACGAGGTTCCCGTGCAGCTTCGAAATTTTTCTTCAACTCCCTGTCGGTGCAGGTTCCGGGGGAGATCCGCACCATCGTCTCACAGTTGCGCTCGCGCGGTCGTTCTTTCTTCGGGAAGCGGGGCGGAGCTGACCTGCTGTCCCTTCGTCAGCTCTCCGTGGCGATGTAGTTCCTACGTAGCCGTTGATCCCACGCGACCCCGACCGAGACGATTTCACAGAAATCCCCTTAT
>JAFDDB010000025.1 GCA_019311115.1 Deltaproteobacteria bacterium | reverse complement strand
GAAGTGGGACCCGAACGTCCCCCGCGAGTACGCCAAGAAGGCCTGCTGCGACGTGGTGAACCGCGGAGTCGCGGTCTACCGCGGGCGCGTCTACGTCGGAGTGTTCGACGGGCGGCTGGCGGCGCTCGACGCGGAGACCGGCAAGCTGGTCTGGCAGAAGGTCACGGTCGACCAGACGCAGTCGTACTCGATCACCGGCGCGCCGCGCGTGGTGAAGGGACGCGTGATCATCGGAAACGGCGGAGCCGAGTTCGGCGTACGCGGCTACGTCTCGGCCTACGATGCCGACGACGGCGAGCTGGTCTGGCGCACGTACACGGTGCCGGGCGATCCGTCGAAGCCCTTCGAGTCGCCGGCGCTGGCGGCCGCGGCCGAGACCTGGAAGGGCGGCGAGTGGTGGAAGATCGGCGGCGGCGGGACGGCCTGGGACTCGATGGCCTACGACCCCGAGCTCGACCTGCTCTACGTCGGCACGGGGAACGGGTCGCCGTGGACCCGGCACATCCGCAGTCCGGGGGGCGGCGACAACCTGTACCTGTCCTCGATCCTGGCGCTCGACCCCGACACCGGCGAGCTGGTCTGGCACTACCAGACCACGCCAGGCGACAACTGGGACTTCACGGCGACGCAGCACATGGTGCTGGCCGAGCTGGAGATCGACGGGCAGCCGCGGCGCGTCATCATGCAGGCGCCGAAGAACGGCTTCTTCTACGTGCTCGACCGCGAGACCGGCGAGTTCATCTCGGCCGAGAAATACGTGACCGTGACCTGGGCCTCGCACGTCGACCCCGAGACCGGCCGCCCGCAGGAGGTCCCGGGCCAGGACTACAAGGACGCGCTCGCACTGGTGCGGCCGACCGCGTTCGGCGGCCACAACTGGCAGCCCATGTCGTACAGCCCCGAGACGGGCCTCGTGTACATCCCGGCGCAGGAGATCCAGGGCGCCTACCGCCTGGACGACGACTTCGTGCACCGTCCCGGCGAGTTCAACACCGGCACCGACATGAACGTCTTCGCACTCTCCACGCGCGAGGCCGTCTCCGGTCACCTGCTGGCCTGGGACCCGGTGGCCCAGAAGGAAGTGTGGCGGCACCAGTACGGGCTGCCCTGGAACGGCGGAACCGTCGCGACGGCGGGGAACCTGGTCTTCCAGGGCACGGCCGACGGCCGCTTCGTCGCCTACCGCGCGAACGACGGCGAGAAGCTGTGGGAAGCCCACGCGGGCACGGGCGTCATCGCCGCGCCGATCACCTACGAGATCGACGGCGTGCAGTACGTGACGGTCGTCGCGGGCTGGGGTGGCGCCTTCGCGCTGGCGGCGGGTGACGCGGCCGCGGCGGCCGGTGTCCAGACGGACGGTCGCGTGCTCACGTTCGCACTCGCGCCGCCGTTCCCGTCGGCGGAAGAGATCGAGGAGTTGCTCACCCAGACGGGAGGACTGAACGACGCCCAGCGCCTCTTCCATGCGTACTGCGCGCGCTGTCACGGTGGAAGCGCCGTCGGCGGCGGTGTGCTCGCCGACCTGCGCAAGTCCAGCCCCGAGGTCCAGGGCGCGTTCAAGGACATCGTGCTCAAGGGGATCTTCGCCGGGAAGGGCATGCCGAGCTTCTCGCAGTGGCTGAGCGAAGCGCAGGTGGACGAGATCCAGGCCTACGTGCGGCACCAGGCGGAGACCACTCTTTGACGCGGCTCCTCGCCTCGACGCAGTTCCTCGACCGCCACGGCGCGGACGTCGCGCGCATCGCCCGCGAGACGGGCGAGCCCATCGAGGTGATCGCACTTCCGAAGGACCCCGACGAGCGGCTGCGCGACGCCGACGCGGCGCGCGTCGAGGCCGCGCACTTCTCGGGCGACGTCTTTCCCGACCACTCGCGCTCGTTCTTCTCGGCCGTGTACCGCGCCGAGGGTCTGCGCTGGATGCACACGTTCAACGTGGGGCTCGACCACCCGGTCTTCCGTTCGCTGCTCGACCGCGGCGTCGTGCTCACGAACTCCGCCGGAGCGAACGCGCGGCCGATCGCGCAGACGCTGGTGACGGGTCTGCTGATGCTGGCGCGGGGCTTTCCGCACTGGCTCGACGCGCAGGCGCGGCGCTCGTGGGAGCCGCAGCCGTCCGCGCCGCGCGCGCTCGAGGAGCAGACGCTGGTCGTGCTGGGGCTGGGCGCGATCGGTAGCGAGATCGCGCGGCTGGGCCGCGCGCTCGGGCTGCACACGATCGGTGTCCGGCGCAGTCCGGGGGGCCCCGCCGACCCCGTGGACGAACTGGTCACGCCCGGGGAGTTGGCGCAGGTCCTGCCGCGGGCCGACTTCCTGGCCATCGCCTGCCCGCTCTCCGACGAGACCCGCGGAATCGTGAGCCGCGACGCTCTCGCCCTGCTGCCACCGGGCGCCTGCGTGCTGAACGTGGCCCGCGGCGAGGTGATCGACGAGCCGGCCCTGATCGAGGGCCTCGCCGCAGGACGCATCGGTGGCGCCTATCTCGACGTCTTCGCCAGCGAGCCGCTGCCCGAGGACTCGCCCCTCTGGCGCCTCGACCGCGTGATCGTCACCCCTCACAACTCCGCCGCTTCGACCGGAATGCGCGCGCGCGAGGCCCCGTACTTCCTGCGAAACCTCGAGGCGTGGCAGAGAGGCCAGCCACTCGGCAACCTCGTGCGATGATCGTCAGCACGCGCGCCGGAAAGCTGCGCGGTGTCCGCGGCCGCCGGGGACTCGTCTTCAAGGGCATCCGCTACGCCCGCTCGCTCGAGGGGGGACGCCGCTTCGCCCCGCCCGAGCCCGTAGCGCCCTGGCAGGGCGTCCGCGAGGCCGCCCACTCTTCGCTCGCCTGCCCGCAGCGCCCGCCGGTCCAGCTGCCGGTCCGCGGGATGATCGGCGTGCTCGGCGGCGAGCACGGCCCCGACTGCCTGGCCCTCGACGTCTGGACGCCGGCCGTTGATGGCCGGCACCGGCCGGTCCTGGTCTGGATCCACGGGGGCGCGTTCGTGATGGGACAGGGCTCGACGCGCTTGTACTCGGGCCGGCGCCTGTCGCAACGCGGCGACGTGGTCGTCGTCACGATCAACTACCGGCTCGGAGCGCTCGGCTACCTCGACCTGACCTCGATCGACCGCGGCTGGACCGCGAACGTGGGCGTCCGCGACCAGATCGCGGCGCTCGAGTGGGTGCGCGACAACATCGACGCCTTCGGCGGCGACCCCGACAACGTCACGATCTTTGGCGAGTCGGCGGGTGGCATGAGCGTGGGCACCCTGCTCGGAACGCCGGCGGCGAGGGGGCTCTTCCACCGCGCCATCGCGCAGAGCGGCGCCGCCCACAACGTGTCGTCGCCCGAGCGCGCGGCGCAGGTGGCCGAGAGCTTCCTGGAGCGCCTCGGCATCCGCGGGTCCGACCGCGGCGCGCTCGAGAAGGTCGACATGGAAAAGCTTCTCGACGCGCAGCGCGAGACCACGATCAGCCTCGGGCTGCGCAGCGGCGGCATGCCCTGGCAGCCGAGTGTCGACGGCGACCTGCTGCCCGGGCCGCCCCTCGAGGCGATCGCCAAGGGGCTGTCGCGCGACATCCCGCTGCTGGTGGGCACGAACCGCGACGAGTGGAACCTGTTCGGGTTCGCGGACGTGCGGCGCCTGGACGAGGACGGGCTCAAGAGGCGCTTCGAGCGCGCGCTGCCGGGCGTGGACGAGCGCGGCGCGCCGCTCGCCGGCCTGGCCTTCGACGCGTACCGCAGCGCCGGCCGCAGCAAGGCGCCGCGCGACCGCTGGGCCGCGTTCATGACGGACCGCATCTTCCGCTACCCGGCGTTGCGGCTGGCGGAGGCGCAGGTAGAGCACAGCGCGCGCACCTACTCGTACCTCTTCGGGTGGAGACCCCCACTGCTGCCCGGCCGCGTGGGCGCGTGCCACGGCCTGGAGATTCCCTTCGTGTTCGGGACGCTGCTCGACCCGCTGCTGCGGCCCACGCTCGGTACGCTCGGCGGTGCGCGCCGCCTGTCCGAGGCGATGCAGGATGCCTGGGTCATGTTCGCGCGCTCCGGCGACCCCTCGCACCCATCGCTGCCTTCGTGGCCCGCGTTCGACGGCGGAACCCAGGCGACGATGTTCCTGACCCGCCGCCCGAAGGTGCGCGAGGGCGCCTTCGAGACGGCGCGCCGCTTCTGGGGATCGCTGCCCTGATCGCCGTTCATCGCGCACTCGTCGCCGCAGAGAGTCCCAGCTGCTAGCATCGCTTCCGGGGAGTGGGGGACAGATCGGGAGCGGTTTCGATGGACCGGATGAGTCCCCAGGACGCTTCGTTCCTGCACGTCGAGAACGACGTCAACCACATGCACATCGCCTCGGTGGCGATCTTCGAGGGGCCGGCGCCCGCGTACGACGACATCGTCGCGATGGTCTCGTCGAAGCTGCGCCTCGTGCCGCGCTACCGCCAGAAGGTGCGCTTCGTTCCCATGGAGCTCGGGCGCCCGGTCTGGACGGACGACCCGCACTTCAACCTCCGCTACCACATCCGCCAGACGGCACTGCCCGCGCCGGGTGGCGACACGCAGCTTCGCAACCTGGTCGGACGCGTCATGTCGCAGCAGCTCGACCGCTCGAAGCCGCTCTGGGAGCTCTGGATCGTCGAGGGACTCGAGGAGGACCGCTGGGCGATCCTCTCGAAGAACCACCACTGCATGGTCGACGGGGTGTCGGGAACCGACCTGCTCACCGTCGTCATGGACCAGAGCCCCGACCCGGAGCGGGAGCCCGAGGAGCCGTGGACGCCCGCGCCCGAGCCGAGCGACTCCCAGCTGGTGCGCGCAGCGCTGACCGAGCGGGCGATCAGCCCGCGCGAGCAGTGGCGTGGAATCCGCTCGGCGCTCCGCGGACCCCGGCGGCTGGCCGGTGAGCTGCGCGAGTTCGCCAAGGGAATGGAGAGCTTCGGCAGCTTCCTCCACACCAATGTCGAGACGGGGCTCAACGGTCCGATCGGCCCGCACCGGCGCTGGACCTGGGCCGAGACCACGATCCCCGAGATCAAGAAGGTCCGCACCGCCCACGGCGGAACGGTGAACGACGTCGTGCTCTCGATCATCACGCGAGGCTTCCGCGACCTGCTGCTCGGACGCGGTGAAGCGGTGGACGGACAGGTCGTGCGCTCGCTCGTGCCCGTCTCGGTGCGGCGCGCCGACGAGCAGGGTGCGTACAACAACCGCGTGTCGGCCATGTTTGCCGAGCTTCCGGTGGGCCTCGCCGATCCGATCGAACGGCTCGAGTCGATCCGCGGCCAGATGGACCACCTGAAGGAGAGCAAGCAGGCGGTCGCCGCCGAGACGCTGACGTCGCTGTCGGGCTTCGCTCCCCCGATGCTGCTCGCGCTCGGTGCGCGGCTCTTCGCCAGGCTCGAGCAGCACACGGTGCAGACCGTCACGACGAATGTGCCGGGGCCGCAGACGCCGCTCTACGCGGCCGGTCGGCGCATGCTGACTGCGCGTCCGTACGTGCCGCTCGCCGGCTCGGTGCGGATCGGCGTGGCGATCTTCTCGTACGCCGGCCAGCTCAACTTCGGCATCACGGGCGACTACGAGAGCGCGCCCGACATCGACGTGCTAGCCCGCGGCATCCAGGCCGGCATGACGGAGCTGCTCGAGCGGAGCTAGCGCGGACGCAGAGCCAGCTCAGACCGCGAGCCCGCTCAGACGGACCGGCCGAAGCAGCGGACCAGCTCCGCGAGCGCGCGCAGCACGGCGCCGCGCTGCTCCGGCTCCGAGTCGCCCGTGCGAACCAGGACCAGGTCGCGGTCGGGCACGACCACGATGTACTGCCCCTTGTAGCCGCTGGCGTTGAAGATCGGCGAGCCGTCCTGCGCCAGCCACCAATGTGCGCCGTAGCTCGCCTCGGGGTCGGTCGGCGTGGGCGTCCGCGCGTAGTCCACCCAGCCCTCGGGCAGGATGCGGCGGCCTTCCCAGATCCCGTCGCGCAGGTAGAGCAGCCCGAAGCGCGCGAAGTCGCGCGCCGTCGCGAACACGAACGACGACCCGATGAAGGTGCCCGACGCGTCGAAGCGCGGGTCCACGCTGCGCATTCCGAGCCGGTCGAAGAGTTCGCGGTGCATGAACTCGCGGTAGCCGGACTCGTCGACGCCGAGCGCTCTGCGGACGATCGACGAGACGACGTTGCTGGTGCCGCTCGAGTACGAGAAGAACGTGTCCGGGTCGTGCGCGAGCGGCTTGGCCGCGGCGTAGGCCGACACGTCTTCCTTGCCCTCGCCGAAGAGCATGCGGATGGCGTCGGAGCCCTCGGTGTCCACGTAGTCCTCGTTGAACGCCAGGCCGCTGCTCATGCGCAGCAGGGCGTCGAGCGTGATGTCCTTTCGCCCGTCGCCCTGCCACTCCGGCACGTCGGCCGGGGAGTGGACCTCGAGCTTGCCCTGCGAAACGAGGATCCCGACCAGCGCGTGCAGGATGCTCTTGGCGCACGACCAGGACGGGAAGGGCGAGTCGGGGCCCAGCTCCGGCCCGTAGCGTTCGACCACGACGCGGCCGCGGTGTGCGATGAGGACGGAGCGGGTCTCGCCGCTCTCGAGCGCGCCGCCCTCGGGCGGCTCGGCAAAGAGGCGGTCGAGGGTCTTGTCGATGCGGGCGGCGTCGACGCCGGGCCCGGGAGGAGCCTCGGGCCAGGTGTCGGTGGGCCACGGGACGCCGGCGGTCTGGGGCGGAAGGGCAGCTAGGTCGGACATGCGCGGATGCTACCGCAGGCCGCCGCGCTCGTGGGATGGGGAGGCGGTCTGGCCTAAGCTGCCGACGGATGGAACGCATGGAAATCCGCACCATCGAGGTCGTCGAGGACCGGACGTCCGCCAGCCGCTGTGACGAGGGCTTCTTGAAGCTCGCGCGGCTGCGCCTGCGCAACCACTACAGCGACGGTACGACCTCCGACGTGTACCCGTGCGACGTCGTCTCGCGCCCGGGCAGCGACGCGGTCGTGGCCGTCCTGTACGAGGTCGACGCGGAGCGCCGCGTCCACGTGCTACTGCGCGAGAACACGCGCCCGCCGATCTGGCTGCGCAGGCAGAGACGCTTCGAGCACCCGGACCCGCGCGAGTACGACAGCATCCTCGAGGTCGTCGCGGGACTGATCGAGGACGGGGACGGCCCCGGCGACGCGGGTCTCGCCCGGCGCGCGGCGCTCGAGGCGCGCGAGGAGGTCGGCATCAGCGCCGAGGCGGGCGCGTTCGTGCCGATCGGGGGCGAGACCTTCGCGAGTCCCGGCACCAGCGACGAGAAGGTCTACTTCTGCGCGGGTGCGGTGAAGCTCGACGAGCGCGAGGCGCCGACGGGCGACGGCAGCGTGATGGAGGAGGCTGGCGGTGCGGTCCTCCGCGAGCTCGGCGAGGCGATCGAGGCATGCCGGCGCGGCGAGATCCCCGACATGAAGACCGAGCTCGCGCTGCTGCGGCTGGCCGACCACCTGGGCTACCTGCCGCAGCTTCGCGCGTTCGTCGACGAGCTTCCCGAGGAGTGGCGGCGCCGCTACCGCTCCCTGGGCGTCGCCGGTCCCGTAGGCCGCGCCGGCCGCGGCGCGTGAGCGGCCCGCGCATCGGGCTGGTCGGCGCGCGGCGCGTGCGCCAGGGCCTCGGCCCGTTCGTGGCGCGCGACCTCGCCGCACTCGGCGCCGACGTGACCTGTGTGCTCGGCACGAGCGCTGACACCGCCGAGCAGGCGCGCGCCGAGCTTCGGGACCAGGGGATCGACGTGCGCGCGTACGCCGACCCCGACGCGCTCTTCGCGGCCGAGTCGCTCGACGCGCTGGCGATCCTGTCCCCCGTCGAGACGCACGAGGCGCACCTGCGCCGCGCGCTCGACTGCGGGCTGCACGTGCTGTGCGAGAAGCCGCTGATCTGGAGCGGAGTCGGGTCGGCCGAGCGCGCGGCGGACCTGGTCCGGAGCTTTGCCGACCGCGGACGGGTGCTGGTCGAGAACTGCCAGTGGCCCTGCACGCTGGCGGCCTTCGAGTCGCTCCACCCGGGCACGGTCTCGGCTCCGCTGGAGCGGTTCGAGATGCGACTTTCGCCCGAGAGCCATGGCGAGCAGATGCTCGTCGACAGCCTCTCCCACCCCCTGAGCCTCCTGCAGGCGCTCGCCCCCGACCGCGACGCGAGGCTGGAAGACCCCGGATTCGCGACCGGGACTGAGCCAGAGGCGGTGGTCGTGCGCTTCGTCTACCGCGCCGGGAGCGTGGCCGCGCCGGTCTCGGTCCGCCTGGAGCGAGGCGAAAGCGTCCCGCGCAGGGCGTCTCTCTCCATCAACGGGAAGAGCGCGGAGCGGTTGGTGCGAAAGTCGGACTATTCTATGCTCTTCGCGGCCGAAGACCGGTCCGTCGCGCTTTCGGATCCATTGCGAACCCTGCTGGAGCGCTTTGTGAGGGCACTCGAAGCGGCCGTGCCGGACCCCGAGTCCTGGCAGATCGCACAGCGCATGCAGATGCTCGAGAGCCTGGTCGCCGCCTACCGAGGAGAGGCTGTTTGACGCACGCAATCCACGACTTCACGGGCAAGCTGCGCCAGCCGTCCGTGTCGCCCCTGGTCCAGGAGTACGTCACGTGGCGGCGCGCCGTCGCGCGCGCCCGCGCCGCGGGCGAGGACGAGCCGACGGCGCCCGACATCGCGCCGATCTCGATCAACCTCGACCTGACGACGGCGTGCAACTACCGCTGCACGCACTGCATCGACTGGGACATCCTGAACACCGCGGACAAGCACCGCGAAGAGGACCTCCGCTCGTCGATCGAGCTGATGAGCCAGCGGGGTCTCAAGTCGGTCATCGTGATCGGCGGCGGCGAGCCCACCCTGTTCCCGGGCTTCGTAGGCTTCATCGAGTTCCTGAAGTCGCTGAAGCTCCAGGTCTCGATCGTCTCGAACGGCAGCCGCGGCGACCGGCTGATCGAGGCCGCCCGCCACATGGACTCGCGCGACTGGATCCGCCTGTCGCTCGACTCGGGCAGCAACGAGCTGTTCCTGGCCATGCACAAGCCCGTCAACAAGAAGTGCGACCTCGACTTCGTCTGCGAGTGGGTGCCGAAGATCAAGGCGGCGAACCCCGAGGTCCGCGTCGGCTTCTCGTACATCATCGTGTGGGGCGGCGCTTCGCGCGAAGGCGAGCAACTCCACGAGAACATCGATGAGATCGTGATGGCCGCGGAGCGCGCGCGCAGGTTCGAGTTCGACTACATCGCGTACAAGCCGGTACTCGAACGGCAGGACTCGGGCGCCGAGGTGATGGACCCCGACAAGACCGCGAGCCAGACCGCGGAGGTCGTCGCGCGCATCCGTGCCGGCGTCGACCGCGCCAAGGAGCTGGAGACGGACGGCTTCGAGGTCTACGAGAGCACCAACCTGCGCCTGCTCGAGCAGGGAAACTGGCGCGACTTCACCAAGCAGCCGCGCGTCTGCCACATGCAGGCGCTTCGCCAGGTGCTGACACCGACGGGGCTGTACAACTGCCCGGCGCACCGGGGAGTCGAGAAGGCCAAGATCGGCAGTCCACGCGCCTGGGCCGACGAGAGCCAGGCGGCGTCGACCGGCGGCGACCTGGCGCGCATCCTCGACACCTTCGACGCCAGCAACGAGTGCGCCCAGGTCACCTGCCTCTACAACGGCGTCAACTGGTGGCTCGAGAAGATGATCGAGGACCCTCGGGGAGACGCGGAGATCGAGCCGGGTGAGGAGCGGGGCGACTACTTCCTCTGAGCCGTCCGCGCCGGCCGCGCAGGCCGCGCCGGCTCGGATCCTGGTCCGCGCGCCCACCTGGGTGGGGGACGTGGTGATGGCGACGCCGGCGCTGCGCGCGCTGAAGACGGCGCATCCTCAGGCCGAGATCGTGTTCGAGGCGCGCGCGTTCATACGCGAGCTGGTAGACGGCCTCCCGACCGTGGACGCGTTCCTCGAAGACGACGGGCGCGGCGTGCTCTCGCGCGCCGCCCGCCTGCGAAGGGAGCGCTTCGACTGGGCGGTCCTGCTGCCCGACTCTGCGCGAGCGGCCGCGGCTCCGTTCCTGGCGCGCATCCCCGTCCGCGTCGGCTACGCGCGCGATCCGCTGCGCCGGGCGCTGCTGACCCGGAGCCTCGAGCCTCCGAGCGTCGACGGCAAGCGGGTTCCGGTCTCGATGATCGAGCGCTACCTGCGCCTCACGCGCGAACTCGGCTGCGCGGACGCGGGCGAGGAACTCGACGTGGCGATCGACGAGTCTACGCGGAGCGCCGTGCGCGCGCGCCTCGAGGCGGCCGGCATGCGGGACGCGGCCGGGTACGTGGTGGTGACTCCAGGCGCCAACTTCGGCGCGAGCAAGCTCTGGCCCGCCGAGCACTTTGCCGAGGCCTGCGACCGCCTCGCCCGCGAACTCGGATTGCGCACGGTGTTGGCGCCCGGACCAGGAGAGGAGCCCATCGTGGCGGCGATCGCCGAGCGGATGCAGGAGAAGCCCGTCGCACTGGTGGATCCGGTCACGGGTCTCGCGGCGCTGGCGGCGTTGATCGACGACGCCCGGCTGCTGCTCACCAACGACACGGGACCGCGCCACATCGCGGTTGCGTGCGGCACGCCGGTCGTGGTGGTGATGGGTCCGACGGATCCCCGGCACACCGCGCACCTGCTCGAGCGGCAGCGCGTTCTGCGAGAGGACGTCGACTGCAGTCCCTGTCACCTGAAGGTCTGCCCGATCGACCATCGCTGCATGACGCGTCTCTCCCCCGAGCGCGTGGTCCGGGCTGGAGAGGAGCTTCTATCGTGAGTGCTCGCATCGTTCTCGACTACCACGACCTGGGTCCGAGGCTCGAGGATGAGCGGTCGGACCGTCGCACCGTCGCCGTGGCCAACGGCTGCTTCGACCTGATCCACGTGGGGCACGTGAGGCTGCTGGCCGACGCCCGCACAGAAGCCGACGTGCTCGTGGTCGCGCTCAACACCGACGAGAGCGTGCGCGAGAGCAAGGGCGACGGGCGTCCCCTGGTGCCGCTCGCCGAGCGCATGGAGGTGGTCGCGGCGATCGCTGGCATCGACTACGTGACCAGCTTTCCCGAGCCGACGGCCGGTCCGCTGCTCGAGGCCCTGCGGCCGGACGTCCAGATCAAGGGAATGGACCGCGATGTGGGCAGCGTGCCCGAGCGCTCCATCGTCGAGCGCTACGGAGGGCGGATCGCCTTCTGCGGCGACGAGAAGACGCACTCCAGCAGCGACCTCGCGCGGCGGCTGCGCGGCGGCTGAGACGCGCCGCGTTTCCTAGGAGGAGGGGTCGCTGAACTTCGGCGCCCGCTTCTCCATGTTCGCCTTGACCGACTCGATTTGGTTCGGGCTGCCGATGAGCCCGCGCTGTAGCTTCTCTTCGAGCTTTAGGCCCTCGGCGACGCTCGACAGCGGCGCCGCGTTCAGAAGTTGCTTGGCCGCGCGGATGGCGTCCGGGGACTTGCTCGCAATCTCGCGCGCCAGGGCGAGCGCGTCCTCGAGCGGCTGCTCCGAGACCTCGGTCGCGAGGCCCATCTGCTTGGCTTCGCTTCCGGCCACGATCTGGCCGGTGAACGTGAGCTTCTTGGCGACGTCGAGTCCGACCAGGTGGCGCAGCGTCTGCGTGCCGCTCATGTCGGGGATCAGTCCCCACTTGACCTCCATCACGGACAGGCGCGCGTCGGGCGCCACGTAGCGGATGTCGGCGCCCATCGCGATCTGGAAACCGCCGCCGTAGGCGACTCCGTGCACCGCGGCGATCACGGGGACGGGCACCTCCTGCCAGATGTACGCCGCGCGCTGCGCGAAGTTCGCCGGGCTGTCCGAACCGCCGGCGAGCAGGTCCCGGGCGTCACTACGCTCGCCGTTCTCGCCGCTCCCGCCGCCAGACATGGCCTGGAAGCTCGAGAAGTCGAGGCCGGCGCAGAAGGCGCGCCCCTCGCCCGACAGCACGACGGCGCGCACCGACGGGTCCGAGGCCACGTCGAGTCCAGCTTGGATCAGTCCCCGGAACATCGGCTGGTCGAGCGCGTTCATCTTGTCGGGACGGTTCAGGCGCACGTCGGCGACGCCGTCCTGGATCTGGATCGAGACTCGCTCGGACATGGGGCTCTCCCTCGCTGGATTCGCCGCGATCCTACCAGACGGCCCTGCGCGGGGGGGCGTGCTCAGTCGGCCGGACTCGCGTCCCGACGCGCTACGACCTGCAGGGCCACGATGCGGGCGACCAGGATCGCGATGTAGAACTGCCCGACGACCGACTCGAGCGCCGTGAGCAGACCCGCACGCGGCGTGGCGGGGACGATGTCGCCGAACCCGAGCGTCGAGATCGTCACCAGGCTGAAGTAGAAGAAGGTCGAGTGCCCCATCGGGTGCTGGCTCACCGACACGTCGTGGACCAGGAAGGATCCCGGCGACGCCAGCTCGGCGATCGAGTAGAAGGTGGCCCAGAGCATGGCGAGTAGCAGGTAGCCGCTGACCGCGCTCGCCACCGTGTCGGCCGTGGCCTGGCGCACGCGCATCAGGTGCCGCACCACGAAGCCCGCGATCAGGGCCAGCTGAAGCGCGACCACCACCTGGGATTGCAGCGCCGTGATCAAGGGCGGCTCGGGCAGGTGGAGAGCCTCGTGCACGAGCGCGAGCGCGACCATCGCGAAGAGCGCCCACCGCACGTTGGACAGGAGCCCGACACAGGCGATCGCCGTAAAACCGAGAGCCGTGCGCAGGACGCTCTCCGAGCGGTCGCCCCCTACGGCGATCGGCACGACGAGCACCAGCAGCAAGAGGCTCGCCAGCAGGATCGAGCCCGCCGTCTCCCGTCGGATGAGGTGTCTGCGCGGCAAGAAGGCTCCCCCCGCGGCTCAGGCGGCTCGCGTCAGTCCCACGCGCACCGATTCACCGCCCACCCAGGCCTCGTGGACGAAGTAGCCGTCGCGTTCCGGCGAGTCCTCGACGTCGAGCTGCAAGGCGAGCGTCTGCTCCGCGATGTAGTCGCGGAACGCACCCACCGCCTCACGCCACTCGCTGCCCGCCGAGATCACCAGCCGGATGCGGTCGGAGACGTCGAGATCCGCCTCGCGCCGCGCCTGTTGGATGACGCGCACGATGTCGCGCGCGCGGCCTTCGCGTTCCAGGTCGGCGTCGATCTCGAGATCCAGCATGGCGATCGCGTCGTTGGACGAGAGCGCCTGGCAGGTCACGCCTTCGCGCGGCTCGAGGAGCACGGAGTAGTCGTCCCCGGTCAGCGTCTCGCCGGCGACCTCGACGCTTCGGGCGTCGACCTGTCGCCACTCGCCCTTCTTCGACGCCTGGATGACCGGCTGCATCTTCTTGCCCAGGCGCTTGCCGAGCACGCGCGCGTTCACGCGCAGGCGGAACGTGGCGTAGCTGCCGACGTCGGTCTCGAGCACCACGCGCTTCACGTTTACCTCGTCGCCGATGATGCTGGCGTACGGCTCGAGCCGCTGGACCCAGGGCCCGGCGACAGTCAGCGTGCGGAGCGGCTGTCGCACGCGCACGTCCTGCGCGCGGCGCAGCGCGAGCGCGGCCGTGCAGACCTCGCGTACGCGGTCCATGTCGCCGACGAGTGCCTCGTCTTCCGGCCACTCGGACACGTCGGGCCAGTCGCCCAGGTGCACGCTGCGCTCACCGGTCAGGCCTCGGAAGATCTCCTCGGTCAGCATGGGGAGCAGTGGGCTCGCCACGCGCAGGAAGGTGACGAGCACGGTGTAGAGCGTGTCGTACGCCGCCCGCGCGTCCTCTTCGTCCGCGTGCTGCCAGAAGCGTGGCCGGCTGCGCCGGATGTACCAGTTGTTGAGCCCGTCGACCCAGCTCGTGAGCAGCGCGCAGGCGGACGGCAGGTCGTATGCGTCCATGGCGTCCTGCACGTCGAGCACGAGTCTTCGCGTCTTCGACACGATGTAGCGGTCGAGCGGGCCGTCCGCGTTCGTGCGGAAGCTCGCCTCGATTCCCTCGGAGTTCGCGTACAGGCAGAAGAAGTAGTAGGCGTTCCAGATCGGGTTGATCACGAGGCGCACGACCTCGCGGATGCGCTGGCCCTCGCGGTCGATCTGCAGGTTGCCGCCGCGCAGGATCGGCGCCGAGAGCATGAACCAGCGCAGCGCGTCGGAGCCGTAGGTCTCGAACACCTCCTCAGCGCCCGGGTAGTTGCGCAGCCGCTTCGACAGCTTCTGGCCGTTCTCGTCGAGCACGATGCCGTGGCAGATGCAGTTCTTGAAGGGCGCGCGGTCGAAGAGGGCGGTAGACAGCACCATCATCGTGTAGAACCAGCCACGCGTCTGCGAGACGTACTCGGTGACGAAGTCCGCCGGCGAGTGGTTGTCGAACCACTCGCGGTTCTCGAACGGGTAGTGCACCTGTGCGTAGGGCATGGAGCCCGACTCGAACCAGCAGTCGAGCACGTCCGGCACGCGGCGCATCATGCTCTTGCCGGTGGGGTCGTCGGGATTCGCGCGCACCAGTCCGTCGATCTCGGGGCGGTGCAGGTCGTCGATCGTCACGCCGAAGTCGGCCTCGAGTTCCGCGATGCTGCCGTACACGTCGATGCGCGGGTACGCCGGGTCGTCGCTGCGCCAGATCGGGATCGGCGAGCCCCAGAAGCGGTTGCGGCTGATCGACCAGTCGCGCGCGCCCTCGAGCCAGCGGCCCATCTGCCCGTCGCGGAAGTGCTCGGGTATCCAGTGGATGCCGCGGTTCAGCTCGACCATGCGGTCGCGAATGTCGGTCACGCGCACGTACCACGAGGTCATCGCCTTGTAGATCAGCGGCTCGCCCGTGCGCCAGCAGTGCGGGTAGCTGTGCGTGTACGTCTCGTGGCGGATCAGGACCTCGCGTTCCTTGAGCTCGCGGACGATCGGCTTGTTGGCCTCGAGCACGTTCTCGCCCTGCCAGGTCGGGACCTCGGCGGTGAAGCGTCCGCGCTCGTCGACCGGGCAGACGACGGGGATGTCGGCCTCCTGGCAGGCCTCGAGGTCCTCCTCGCCGAAGCCGGGCGCCATGTGCACCGCGCCCGTGCCCTCTTCGGTGTCGACGAAGTCCGCGCCGAGCACGCGGAACGCGCCCTCCGTGTCTTCGAAGAACGGGAAGAGCGGCTTGTAGCGCCGTCCGACCAACTCGCGCCCGCGCACGTTGCTGACGTGCTTGCCTTCGGCGAGCTCCGCTTCGTACTTGGCCGCTGCGGCCTCGCCCAGGATGATCCGCCGGCCCTGCAGGTCGTAAACGGCGTACTCGATCTCGGGCCCGACGGCGATCGCCAGGTTGGAGGGCAGCGTCCACGGGGTCGTCGTCCAGACCCAGAGCTCGGTAGGCTTCTCGCCGTCGGCGAGCGGCTCGAGCGCGAATCGCACGGTGATCGCCGGGTCCTGCCGGTCGTGGTACGAGTCGTCCAGCCGCGTCTCGAAGTTCGAGACGGGCGTCTCCGCCGCCCAGGAGTAGGGCATGACGCGGTAGCCCTCGTAGAGCAGGCCCTTGTCCCAGAGCGTCTTCACGGCCCACATGACCGACTCCATGTACGGGCGGTCCATGGTCTTGTAGTCGTTCCGGAAGTCCACCCAGCGGGCCTGACGCTGAACGGTGTCGATCCACTGCTCGGTGTACTTCATGACCGAGGCGCGGCAGAACGCGTTGAAGTTCTCGACTCCGTACTCTTCGATCTTCGCGTGGCCCGAGATGCCGAGCTCGCGCTCCGCCTCCATCTCGGCGGGCAGTCCGTGGCAGTCCCAGCCGAAGCGCCGCTCGACGCGCCGTCCGCGCAACGTCTGGTAGCGCGGGATCACGTCCTTGACGTAGCCGGTCAGCAGGTGGCCGTAGTGCGGCAGGCCGTTCGCGAACGGCGGGCCGTCGTAGAAGACGAACTCGTTCGAGCCCAGGTCGCCGGCGGGGCGCCCCTCGACCGAGGCCTCGAAGATCTTGTCGCGCCGCCAGAACTCCAGGACGGCCCGCTCGAGCGCGGGAAAGCTCGGCTGGGACTCGACCTCGGGATAGGGATTCTGCTTGGATTTCGCTGACATGGAGCGCTCCGGGCGGCGGAAGAGCGACAGGCTATCGAGCCCGTCGCGGCGAGACAAACCCGGGCGGCGCGGGCGGCTGCGCGGGCAGCCCAGGCTTGCTTCTATTTCGATAGTGTACTAGCTAAATAGAACACCCGGAGATCCCCGAGGCGAGACCGCCCGCAATGAAAGCGCCGCCGGCCCTGCGCGAGTTCAACATCACGCTCGACCACCACTCGGGCGTGCCCATCTACCGCCAGATCATCTCCCAGATCCGCTACGCGATCGCGCGGGGTGAGCTGAAGCCGGGCAGCCAGCTGCCCACCGTCCGCCAGCTTGCGGTCGAGCTGTCGGTCAACCCGAACACCGTGATCAAGTCCTACAAGGAGCTCGAGATCCGCGGGAACCTCGAGACCCAGCAGGGCACGGGCACCTTCATCAGCGAAGCGGACGTCACCATCACGGACGACGAGAGGGCGCGGCTGCTGGAAGGTCTGTGCCGCGATGTCGTGGGGCGCGCGGGCTCCTACGGCATCGACCTCGACGAGCTGATCGTCGCCCTCCAGTCCGCCAGGGAGGAGTGAGATGTCGAAGATCGACGAGGGCCGTCAAACCCTGCAACGCCTCGCACTGCTGCCGATGTTCCAGCCCCACTTTGCGTGGGGACCGCTCAACTCGTTCGTCCTGCTCGCGGGCATCGGATTGACGGCCGGCGCGCTGGCCAGCCGGGGCGAGCTGCCGCCCGAGTTCGCGGTGGCGACCGGCGTGGCCGCGCTGTTCGCGCTCGGCATGATCCACGTGGGCCGTCGCTGGGACCAGGTCCTCGGGGCCATGCTGCTGGTCGGGATCGCGCTCGGCATCGCCTACCCCGGCGAGAACACGATCGCCGTGGTGGCGGGCCTCGGCCTCTCCGCCGCCGTCGCGGCGTCGGTGCAGGTCGTGAGCCACTGGGACAAGGCCATCCTGCTGAGGCTCGGCGAGTTCCGCGGCCTGCGCGGGCCGGGGCTGTTCGTCATGGCGCCCTTCATCGACCGGATCGAGGCCTTCGTGGACCAGCGCGTGCGCGCCACCGACTTCCGCGCCGAGAGGATCCTGACGCTCGACACCGTCCCGCTCTACGTCGACGCCATCTGCTTCTGGCTGGTCTGGGACGCCGAGAAGGCGGTGCTCGAGCTCGAGAGCTACCAGAGCGCCGTCATCCTGTCGGCGCAGACGGCGCTGAAGGATGCCGTCGGCAAACACGAGCTGGCCGACCTGCTGAGCAACCGCCAGAAGCTCGGGGCCGAGATCCAGAAGGCGCTGGACGAGAAGACGAACGCCTGGGGCATCACCATCCAGTCGATCGAGATCACCGACGTGGTGCTTCCCGAGGGGCTCGAAGAGGCGATGTCGAAGCGCGCGCAAGCCGAGCGCGAGCGCCAGGCCCGGGTGATCCTGTCCACGGCCGAGGCCGAGATCGCGGGGAAGTTCGCCGAGGCTGCGGCCCAGTACCGCGGCAACCCCGAGGCGCTGCACCTTCGCGCCATGAACATGGTCTACGAGGGAATCCGCCAGCGGGGTTCGATGATCATCGTACCGAGCTCGGCCGTCGAGACGATGGGTCTCGGCGCCATCTCCGGCATTGCGGCGCTGGCGCGCGGCGAGGAGCCGGACGAGTCGGACAAGCCTGACAAGCCTGGCAGGCCGACGGGAGAAGGGAGTGGGCAAGATGATGATTAGCCTGGCGTTCGCGCTCCTGCTGGTCCTGCTTCCATCCGCGGCCCATGCTGCCGACCCCTCCTACGAGGGGCTCGACGCCGCGGCGATCGTCAAGCTGGCCGAGGACTCGATGCGCGGCGACACGGCGCAGATGAAGGCGACGATGCACATCACCACGCCGCGCTGGGAGCGGACCTTGAGCTTCCGGTCGTGGGACGACGGCCGGAACGACCGCAGCCTGACTCGCATCCTCGCGCCGCGGAAGGACAAGGGGACGGGGTTCCTGCGGCTGGCCAACACGCTCTGGATGTACCTCCCCCGGGTCGAGCGCACGACGCGCATCCCGCCGTCGATGATGCTGCAGTCCTGGATGGGGAGTGACTTCACCAACGACGACCTGGCGCGCGACTCCTCGATGGTCGACGACTACGAGGCGAGCGTAATCGGGGCGCGCGAGATCGAGGGCACGCAGGTGCTCGGCGTGCTGCTGGTTCCCCACGAGGACGCGCCCGTCGTCTGGGCGAAGATCGAGGCGTGGATCACGGCCGACGCGCACGCCCCGTTCCTCTTCCTGTACTATGACGAGGACAAGCCCGGCGAGTTCGAGCTGATCCGCCGCATGCGCTTCTCGGACGTGCGCCGCGTCGACGGACGCAACGTGCCGCACCAGTGGTCGATGGAGCCGATCGACAAGCCGGGGCACATGACCGAGATCACGCTGGACGAGATCGAGTTCGACCGCGACCTCGCGGACTCGATCTTCACGCAGTCGAACCTGAAGCGGTCGGAGGCCGCGCGTTGATGCTGCTGCTGCGGATCGCGTGGCGGAACCTGGGCCGCCAGCCGCGCCGCACCGTGCTCACCTCGGCCGCCGCGGTCTTCGCGGTCGTGCTGACGCTGATCACGCTCGCCGCCGCCGCCGGCAGTCACGACCGCTGGGTCGAGCACATCGTGCGGCTCTACCCGGGCCACGTCGAAGTCATGGCGCAGGGCTACCGCGACCACCGCACTCTCGACTACGGCATGACGCTCTCCGAGGCGCAGACGGCGGCGCTCGACCGCATCCCGGGGATCGACGGCTGGGCGCCGCGGCTCGAGGCCTGGGCGCTCGCCATTCCCGACCGCGACGACAGCACGGGCCGCGCCGCACAGGTCATCGGCCTGGACCCGGCACGCGAGGGGCCGCTGACGCGCATCGGGCGCTTCGTGCGCGAGGGGGGACTCCTCTCCGGAGAACCGGAAGAACGCAACGTGGTGCTCGGGAGGCGGCTCGCCGAGAACCTGGGGGTGGCCGCAGGCGACTCCATGATCCTGCTGGCCGCGGACTACTACGGGTCGCAGTCGGCCGAGCGGTTCCGCGTGGCGGGAACGCTCGAGGTCGGCGACGACACGATCGACGGGTACGCGGCCATCGTCGAGCTGGACGACCTGCGGCGGTTCGTCGAGTATCCGGGCGGCCTGTCGCACGTCGCGGCCTTCGCGTCGGACCCGAGCCAGGTCGAAGCCGTGCGCGCCGAGCTCGACCGCGTCTTCTCCCGCGACGCCTACGAGGTGCTGGCCTGGCCCGAGCTGCTGCCGGACCTGTACCAGCTGATCGTGCTCGACGACCTGGGCGGCTACCTGACCCTGTCGGTCCTGCTGGTCGTCGTCGCCTTCGGGCTGCTCAACACGATCCTCATGTCGGTGCTCGAGCGCGTGCGGGAGTTCGGCGTGATGCGCGCGATGGGCGTTCGGCCCCGGCGCATCTTCGGCCTGGTCGTGATCGAAGCGCTGCTCATGTCGGCGATCGGCCTCGTGATCGGCTTCGCGATCGGCATCCCGCTCACGCTGTGGCTCGAGCAGCACCCGATCCAGATGGGCGAGAGCGCGACGGAGGCGCTGGAACTCTTCGGCGTAGAGGCGCTGCTCGTCTTCCGCATGCACGCGGGCCAGCTCGTGCTCATGGCGGGGGTCCTGGTCGGCGTGGCGCTGCTGGCTGCGCTTCCGCCCGCGTTCCGGGCGTCGCGCGGACGCCCGGTAGACGCGCTGCGAGAGGCCTGAAGTGCTGCTTCGCATCGCCGTGCGGAACGTCGCGCGTGGCTGGCGCCGCTCGCTGATCGTGTTGCTGAGCATCGGCGTGGGCTTGAGCGGCTGCCTCTTCGTGGTGGCCTGGAGCAAGGGCCTCGTGCACCAGATGGCGGACAACGCCGTGAAGATCCAGCTCGCACACATGGCGGTCCAGGCGCCGGGCTACCGGGACAATCCCGACGTGCGGTACAACCTGCCGGACTACGACGCGATCGCGAAGACGGCGCGGTCGCAGGCCGGAGTCCATGCCTCGCCGCGTCTTCGCGGGGAAGGGCTCGTCCAGACCGCCCGCAAGAGCGTGCTCGCGGTGATGATCGGCGTCCGTCCGGGCGACGAGGCGGAGGTGTCGGTCGTCCCTTCCTCGATCGTCGAGGGGAGCTTCCTGCGCACGGGCTCCGGCGCGCGGCGTCTTCCTCCGGTGGTGATCGGCGTGAAGATGGCCGGCGAGATGCGCGCGGAGATCGGCGACAAGCTCGTGCTCCACGTGCCCGGCGACGCGGGGCTCGGCGCGTTCCGCGTGAGTGGCCTGTACCGCACCGCCTCGTCGGAGTTCGACGGAGTCGCGGTATTCCTGCGCCTTCGCGATGCGCAGCGGCTGTTCGGCGTCGGCGATGCGGCGACCGAGGTCGCCATCGTGCTCGACGACGAGAAGACGGTCGACGCCGTCCAGGCGAGGTTGCAGGAGGCGCTCGGTTCGGGCGTCGAGGTGCTGACCTGGCGCGAGCGCGCGCGGCGGCTCGCCTCGATGCTCGACCTGATGGGAGACCTGTCCTGGATCTTCTACGCCACGGTCTTCGTCGCCATGGCGTTCGGCATCGCGAACACCATGCTCATGGCGGTGTACGAGCGGCTGCGCGAGTTCGGGGTGATGCGTTCGCTCGGCCTCTCGCGCGCTCGGCTGATGATGCTGATCGCGCTCGAGTCGGCGGCGCTGACGCTCGCGGGCACGGGCATCGGACTCGGCACCGGCTTTGCGCTGGTCGGCTGGCTCGGCAAGCGCGGAATCGACCTGAGCATGTTCTCCGACGCACTCGAGAGCTACGGCATCGGCACGCGGGTGTTCCTGCACGCCGGGTGGGAGGACGCGCTCACGCCGCTCGCGCTAGCACTCGTGACCGGCGTGGTCGCGGCCGTCTGGCCCGGCGTGCGCGCGATTCGGATGCGCCCGGCCGAGGCCCTCCGCCGGGCGTGACGGGGCGAACGTGACGGGAGAACGTGATGGGGAGGACGTGATGGCCGACGCGGTCATGCAGGCCGTGAACGTGACCAAGGACTACGAGACCCGGGCGGTCACGACGCGGGCACTCGACGACGTGTCGCTCGACGTCACGCGGGGCGAGTTCAGCGCGCTGGCCGGGCCGTCCGGATCGGGCAAGACGACGCTGCTCAACATGCTCGGCACGATCGACGCGCCGACGAGCGGAATCGTGCGGATCGACGGCGACGACGTCACGGCGATGAGCGAGGCCGAGCGCTCCGATCTCAGACTGGAGAAGCTCGGCTTCATCTTCCAGTCCTACAACCTGATTCCCGTCTTGTCGGCGACGGAGAACGTCGAGTTCGTGCTGCTGCTCCAAGGCCTCGGCGCGCGCGAGCGGCGGGCCCGCGCCGAAGAGGTGCTCGTCGAACTCGGCCTCGGAGACCTGCTTGCCAAGCGTCCGACCGAGATGAGCGGCGGCCAGCAGCAGCGCGTGGCGGTGGCCCGGGCGATCGCGTCGAATCCCAGCATCGTGCTCGCCGACGAGCCCACAGCGAATCTCGACTCCCGTACCGCGGAGAGCCTGCTCGACCTGATGCTGCGCATGAACGGCGAGCGCGGCGTCACCTTCCTGTTCAGCACGCACGACCGGCGCGTGATGGACCGCGCGCGCCGCATCGTGCAACTCGTAGACGGCCGGATTGCGAGCGACGAGAGCCGCCCGTGAGTCCCGGAGTACGTCTGCGCGCCGTTCTGCTCCCGCTCTGCGGCGTGCTCGCAGCGGGTCCCGTTCTCGGAGCCGAGTTCGACCGGGGCGACTTCCGCATGGAGCTGAACGGAAGCGTCAAGTCGCTCTACACCTTCACGCGCACGGTCACGACCGAGGACTTCGTCGAGGCCCTGCCGTTCCAGGCGCATCGCAGCGACAGCTGGGGACTGCTGACGCGGGCGCGAATCGAGGCGGAGGGGGCGTGGAAGGACAAGGTCTCGGCGCAGTTCGTCTACGACAACGAGATGCGCAACGGCACGTTCCTGGACTCGCTCGGCCTCGCGGTGGCCGAACAGATCGGTACGCAGACCTGGCTGAATTGGGACCGCACCTACTCGGTGCACTCCGACGCCCACTGGCGGCACTCGATCTACCGCGCCTGGGTGCGCTTCGAGGGAGATGGCGTCGAGTTGACGCTGGGCCGCCAGCGCATCGCGCTGGGGCGGGGCCGCCTGTGGAACCCCGAAGACCTGTTCAACCCGATCTTCCCGCTCGCCATCGAGAGTGACCAGCGGATCGGCCAGGACGCGGCGGTCGGGCGCGTGAGGCTGGCGGACAGCCTGTGGGCGTCGGCGATCTGGTCGCCCCAGGACGACCCCGACGAGCACCGCATGGCGGGACGCGTCGACTACGAGGCTCCCGCGCTGGATGCGGGCGTCATGGTCGGGCGCTTCCGCAAGGACTGGGTCGTGGGTGCTGACTTCGCCTCGAACCTGGGCGACGCCGCGATCCGGGGCGAGGCCACGTACACCGACCTCGACCGGGGCGGCCACGTCTGGCAGGCGGTCGCGTCGATCGACTACAACTTCGACGTCGGCAACGGCGTCTACGCCGTGGTCGAGTACCTGTACAACGAGCACACCTTCGACTCGCTCGAAGTCGGCAGCCCCGCGCCGCCCTTCGACTCGGACCGCGTGATCCGTGCGATCGCACGGGGCCAGCTTCCGCTGCTCGACCGCATCACCACGGTGAACGAGCACCAGACCGGCATCGTGCTGAGCTACGAGTTCCACCCCCTGCTTACGGGAAGCGCCGTGGTGCTGTACGACTGGAACGGCGCCAGCGCGGCGTTCGCGCCGTCTCTCAGCTTCTCGCCCTGGGCGGACCTGGTGATCTCGGTGGGCGGCCAGCTCTTCGTCGGCCGCGCCGACGAGAAGAACGACTTTGGCGACACGCCCGGCCTGCTCATCCTGTCGGTAGAAGCCTACTTCTGACCGGCTGACCACCTGATCGCGCGCCGCGCCCCGCGCGCGCCCCGAGTTCGTCTGGCGCGCGTGTCTCCGCCCGTCCGCGCGCGCGTCTCCCCGGTACAGCTGCGCACGCGCGACGCCTCAAGCCCGGGTCCGAAAAGGCCGAATCCTTCTCTTCGAGAGGGTGCAAATGGCTACGAGTGGACGAGGCTGAGATGTTTCTGCGCAGCACCTGCATCGCCATCTGTGTGACCGGCCTGGCGCTGACGTCGTGCGCGACTTCGCCGGCTTTCCCCTTGATCGCGCTCGACTTCTTCTCGCCGGCCCCGGAGTCGAACCCGTGGAGCCGCAAGATCGAGAACTGGCAGGCGCGTCATCACCTGGACCCGGCGGTCCGGGGCGAGACTCCGCGCGACTCGTCCGATCTGGCCGAGAAGTACGACTCCTTCACGCAGGGCCTGCGCAGGAAGATCGCAGCGGACGCCGTGAACTGGGTGCAGGAGCACAGCCGCGACCACTACGAGCCGGACGGCGCGACCGACCACTGGGCGACGCTCGGCGAGGTGGTGGAGACCGGCGCCGACGACTGCGACGGCCTCGACCTGCTGACGTTCGTGCTGCTCCGCCGGCTCGGCTTCGAGCCGGACGAGATCTACCGCGCGATCATCGTCGAGGAAGGCACGGGCCAGCACCACATGGTCACGCTCTGGTTCGAGCGTGGGCGGACGGACGATCCGTTCCTGCTCGACCCGACGGGAGTCGTGACGCCGAAGATGGTGCGTCTCTCCGCGGTCTCGAACTGGAAGCCGATCGAGTTGTTCGACGAGGCGGCCCACTTCGAGGTCCGGCGCCGCGTGGTCGGCCCCGCCCCGGTCGCCGCAGCCGACTGATCCGCCGCGCCCTGCGCAGGCAGGACGCGGACGCGTTCCCTACATTGCGGGAATGCATCCTGGGGGGGAAGCGCTCGAGTCCGACGCGGAGTCCGACGCTGCGCCAGACGTGGGGGGGCGCATCGAGCCCGACGAGTTCGCCGACCCGGCGTATCCCGTCACGACCCCTCCCGATCCCGTCTACCCGTGCCAGACGCGGGAGCCGCTCGCGTCTCCTCTCGACGGGGTCGCGACCCCGGCGATGGCTTCGCGCCTGGTCCGGCCGATGGACCGCGCGCTCGGGCGCATCTGGGAAGGGCTCGGTCTGTTGGCGCGGCATCGTCCGGAGCGCCAGGTCTCCCTCCACTACGGGCGGATCGCGCTGAACGCGCATGCCTGGGAGAGGCTGCGCGCCAACCTGACCGGCGAGCCTCCGGATCCCGCGCTCGCCGGTCTCCCCGACACGGGCTTCGGCCGGCTTCCGGAGCTCTGGGAGTCGTTCCGGGTGCGCATGCGTCGCGGGCGGCTGCTGGCCCGGTTGCAGCGCGCGGAGGACACCGGCGAGGCCCTGCTCGCCGACGCGATCGACGGCGACTGGCGCGACCGCGCGACGGCCGAGCTCTCGCGTGGCCTGCTCGACGAGCGGGCCTGGGTGGAGCTTCTCATGCCGTACTTCTCGCTCCGGATGCTCGGCGAAGAGGCGTTTCGCGCCGATGCCCGCGTGCGCGCGGCAATCGCGTTCGAGCAGCGTTGCAGTGCCGAGATCGGACGGCGGCTCGCCGCCGACGGCGTCCTCTACAACCCTTCGGACGTCGCCTACCTGACGGTCGAGGAGCGCACCCGCGCGGTGCACGACGGAACGCAGTACTGGATGAAGGTGGTGTCCGAACGCGTGCGACGGGTCGAGGGCTTCCTGGATCTCGAGGTTCCGCTCCGCTTCTGGGGAAGTCCCCGGGTGGAGAAGGAGAAGCCCGGCGGCTAAGCTGCCCGTACTTCTCTGCCCGTTCTCCTGGAGGCCCGATGGCGAAATCGAACGGACACCGCGGCGACACCGGTGAGCCCGAAGACACGATGGAGCTGCCGCTCCTGGAGCTGCCCGGCACCCACACGTGCAACGACTGCGGCGAGTGCTGCACGTACCTCGCGGTCGAGATCGATCACCCGACGTCGTTCGAGGACATCGAGCACGTCTTCTGGTACCTGACCCACCGCGACGTCTCCGTCTACATCGACTGGGAGGGCGACTGGTTCATCGAGTTCCGCACGGTCTGCGAGCACGTGACCGACGAGAAGACCTGCGGCATCTACGAGGAACGGCCGAAGATCTGCTCGGATTTCTCTTGGAACGAGTGCGAGCGCACCACCCGCGAACGCGCCTGGAAGTACCACTTCGAGAAGCCGGACCAGTACTTCGACTGGCTGCGCGAGAAGCAGCCCGCCCGCTACGACAAGTACACCAAGGCGCGGCGCAAGCAGCTCGAGAAGCGCCGCGCGCAGCAGACCGAAGAGGCGGAGCCGCCCGCCGCAGCCGAGGGCGACGTCCAGGCCGGGGCCTGAGGCCTACTCCTCGACCCCGATCTCCAGCTGCTTGCGGTGCTCGAGCGCCTTGGCCTCGGCCTTGGCGCGCTCCTCCTGGATCTCGTCCATCAAGTCGCGCCGCACGCCCTCGTCCCGCTCGGTCGAGATCTCGACCGAGCGCCGCTTCAGGTCGAGCAGGCGGCTCTCGAGCAGGCGGTTGCGCTGCGCCGCGAGCCGGGCATCGAGCTGCTGCATCCCCGCCTCGGGCAGGAACTTGACCTTGATGAAGCGCCGCGCCTCCGTACCGTCGGTCGCGCGCGCGTAGACCTCGATGGTGTTGCCGCCGTCCTGCATGGGGAGCAGCGCCGAGAAAGAGCCGTCCGGGTTGCGGAGCACGTAGGACGCGGGGTCGCTGGTGGTCTTGTTGTGTACGCGCAGGTCGTCGATCCGCGCGAAATCCACGTGCTCGAAGACCGACTGCAGGTCGCGCGGCTGCCGCACCGGCGTGAACACGCCCTGCGTCGCGTGCGCCATCTCGACTGCGACGACCGGCTCCTGGAGAGCGCGCTCTCCGATCGCGTAGGTGTCGATGCGGATGTCGTGGCGCGCCGCCTTGCGGGCCGCGCGGATCGCCATGCGCATGTTCTGGTTTGGCGAGCTCTCCATCGGCAGCGTCGGCGTGCCATCGGTCAGGAAGATCATGACCTTGCGCGCGTTCGGCCGTTTCTCGCTGTAGGCGCTCTGCGTGCCGAGCAGCTCGATCGTTCCGACGTTGACGCCTGCGAGCATGTTGGTCCGCCCGTGCGGGCCGTAGCGCAGGATCTCGTAGAGGCCCTTGCGCACTTGGTCGTAGTTGGTGGTCAGGGGGACCATGGTCGCGGCGTCGGGCGTGATGGGATCCAGGTCGCCCGAGAAGTACACGACGCCCACCCGCGTCGTTCGCGGGTCGAGCTGCTCGAGCAGCGTCTCCACGGCTGCGATCTCGGCCGCCAGGACGGAGTCTCCGCGGTCGCTGTTCGGCAGCGGCAGGATGCGCCCGAAGATCGACAGGAAGTCCTCGCCCTTGCGGTGTCCGACATTGCCGTCGCCGTCTACGTCGGCGCCGGAAGGCGCTGCGGTGCTGTCCGACGTGTCGATCACGAAGACGATGTCGAACGCCTGGTACTCGCCGTAGAGCGCCAGCGCCCTTCCCGAGACGAACGCCATGCCGCCCGGGTCGCCGATCACGGCTCCCTGCGCGGGGGCCGCGATCTCCAGGGCGAGGCGCGGCGGCTTGCCGTTGACGGTGTCGGCGGCGGCCGGTCCGCTCACCGCGAGAACCAGGGCCACGCCGAGCAGGATCTCGTGCTTCATGGACCCGTGGGGCCGTCGGGGTCGGCGGGCTCCCGCGCCGCGTCCTGCACGGCTTCGGCCACGGCGTGGTGCACGTCGGGGTGCAACAGCGCGGGCACCAGTTCGCCGGGCTCCGCGAACTGCGCGATCGTGCGCGCGGCGGCGATCTTCATCGCGTCGCTGATCCTGCGCGTGCGGGCGTCGAGCGCCCCGCGGAAGATGCCGGGAAAGCCGAGGGCGTTGTTCACCGAGCGGCCGTCCACGGCGAACGCCGCTCCGGCCGCGAGCGCCAGCTGCGGCGTGATCTCGGGCACCGGATTCGAGATCGCGAAGATGATCTGTCCCTCGCGCACCATCTCGGGCTCGATCAGGCCCGGACGTCCGGTCGTCGAGATCACCACCTGGGCGCGGGACATGACGCCCGCCAGATCCTTACCGCTCCCGCCCAGCGCCTCGAAGCGCCGCGTCGCCTCTCGATTGATGTCGGTGCCCACCAGGTCTTTGACGCCGAACGAGACCAGGAGCTTCGCGATTCCCATGCCCGCCGCGCCGAGGCCCACCAGCCCGATGCAGAGCCGGTCGAGCTGCAGTCCCGTGTGCTCCATGGCGTTGAGCAGCGCCGCCAGGCAGACGACCGCGGTGCCGTGCTGGTCGTCGTGCATGACCGGGATGGGAAGCTGCTCGATCAGCCGCTCCTCGATCTCGAAGCACTCGGGTGCGGCCACGTCCTCGATCTGGATGGCGCCGAATGACGGTGAGATCTGGATGACCGTCTCGACGAAGGTGTCGGCGTCGCGAGAGGGGATCAGGATGGGGACGCCCGAGAGCCCGGCCAGGCGGTCGAGCAGGACGGCCTTGCCCTCCATCACCGGGAGCCCGGCGTGCACGCCGATGTTGCCGAGCCCGAGCACCGCCGTTCCGTTGGTTACGATCGCGACCGTGTGCCCGAGCGCCGTGTAGTCCCAGGCCTTCTCGGGGTGGGCCTGGATCTCGAGGCAGACCGTGGCGACGCCCGGCGTGTAGATCTTGCGCACGTCGCCGATCCGCTCGATCGACACGGTGCTGCGCATGCGGATCTTGCCCGCGCGGTGGATCTCGAGGACCGGATCGTAGACGGCGTCGACGCGGATCCCTTCGATCGCCTCGACGCGGTCGAGGATGACGCGCAGCTGGTCCTCGCTGTCGATGTACAGCTCGAGCTCGCGGACGTTGTACTCGCCCGCCGCGCGGATCTTGACGATGTCGCCGATGTCGGCGCCACCCTCTCCGATCGCCTGCGTCAGCTTGCCGATGTGACCCGGCTCGTCGCGGATCATCGCGCGCAGGATCCGGACCATTTTCTCGCTGCGTACCACTGTCCTCGTCCTCGGGAAGGCGCGTGCGGCGCTTGAGGTTATCGGAGGCGCGTCGGGGCTGCTACGGGCCTTCGACGGCTCGGCGACGTGGCGTGGCGCCTCGCCTGGTGTGCGGCTCGGGGATAGCCTGTCGCGATGTCGATCACCATGGCGGATGCCCGCCTGGCGACCCTGTCGCAGCCACAGCTCGCGGGCGTGGCGTGAAGAACGGCTGGACGGGGGCGCAGTACAGCCTGTTCCGCGCCGCACTGGCGGCCGCTGCCGCGATTGCGGCCGCCAGCGCGCCCGCGCCGCTGGGGCTGGGGGTCGTCTCGCTCGTCTTGTCGGCGCTGCTGGGAGTCGGCTACCGGGACCGCTGGGCCGCGCTGGCCCTCGCGGGACTCCAGGCCGCCCGCTTCCAGGGGCAGGCGCCGGACGCGGGAGCGCTGCTCCTCACCGGGCTCCTGGTCGCGCACGCGTTCGTGCCGAGCGCACCCTGGGGATCCTGGGATGCGCGAGCGCGCACCGACGCAGGGCACGGCTGGGCGCTGCCGCCCGCGCTATTCGCCGCCGTGTGGGTCGCCCTGTCGCTCTGTTACGCCGGAAGCGCGTACGCCGCCCTCGACGCTGAGCGCTCGCTGCTGCAGTGGGCCGGCCTCGCGTTCGCCTTGGTCTTCGCCCCGCTCGCGTGCGTGGCTCGGGCCCGTCCGGTGCTCTGGGTCGCGGGCATCGCCGTCCAGCTCGCCCCGGCGTCGCTCTTCGGCCTGCCCGAGCTCGGCGTCCCGATCTGGCTGCTGCACTTCCTGGCGTTCGACCCCGCCTGGGTGCCGCCGCGCCCGCTCGCGGCTCCCGCCACCGTCTTCTACGACGGGCACTGCGGTCTCTGCCACGGCGTCGTCCGCTTCCTGATCTCCGAGGACGTGGACGGCTCGGCGTTCCGCTTTGCGCCGCTCGACAGCGACGCGTTCCGTTCGGGGCTGCCCGCCGACGAGCGGGCGCAGCTTCCGGACAGCGTCGTGCTCCGCGATCCTGCAGGTGCACTCCTCGTGCGCTGGGCGGCGGTGGAGAACGTGGCGCAGCGCCTCGGCGGGATCTGGCGCGCCGCGGCGACGGCCCTCCGGCCGGTCCCCGACGCCTGGCTCGACCGCGCCTACGACCAGGTGGCGGCACACCGCGCGCTCGTCTTCGGACGCGAGGAAGAGGCCTGTCCCCGCCTCTCCGCCGAGCTGTTGGAGCGCTTTGTCGACTAGCGCGCAGGCCCGGGTCGCGCGGCTGGGCTAGAGTCGGCGGGGCGAAAGGGGGGAGAAAGCGGTGGGGGAGGAGCGCGCGAGTCTACACCGCCGGCTGCGCGTGCCCGAGGCGCGCCGTGGCACGTCCACCCGGCGCGCGGTGTTCGGCGTCGTGGACCTGGAGACGACCGGTCTCTCCACCGACGACCACCTGATTCTCGAGATCGGGCTGGTCGTGCAGTGCGGCGGGCGGGTCGTGCGCCGGTTCTCGACGCTGGTCGACGTGCCCGCGCCGATTCCACGCTCGATCGTCGCGCTGACGGGCATCTCGCGGCGCGACCTCGAGGGCGCGCCGGGCGAAGAGGCGGCCCTGCGCGCGTTCGCCGAGGTCGTGCGCAGCGAGGGCGTGCAGGCGCTAGTCGCGCACAACGCGCCCTTCGATCGGCGCTTCCTGGAGCGGGCCTGGGCACGGTATCCGCTCGCCATGGACCTGCCGCCGTTCCTGTGCTCGCTGCGGCTCGCGCGCCGCTGGATCCGCGCGCCGCGGCACGGACTCGACGCCCTGGTCGCCCAGCTCGGCATCCGCGGGCAGGCGCGCCACCGGGCACTCGGCGACGCGGAGATGACGTCGGCCCTGTGGACCGAGCTGCTCGCGCGGGCGCGCCTGCGCGGGATCCACTCGCTCGAGGACCTGCGCAGCGCCGGTGAGCCCGGCCGAAGCGGCCCGCGGCGGCGCCGGGTGACTCCACCCTCCGCTTCCGCCTGAGGCCAGACCCGCTCACGGATGTCATTCGTCGCCGCGGGAGTCACCGTGCCCGTGACGGCCCCCGGCGCATCCGATAGCTTCGCCGCCCGTGAACGCGAAGGCGGCAGTCCGGCTCGGCGCAGTGACGATCGCCCTCGGTGCCGCGCTCGTGACGGCGCGAGCGGCCCCGCAGGCCGATGCGGGTGCGCCGCAAGAGCTGGCGCCCGATCCGGACCTGGTGGTGATCGACGCCGGCCACGGCGGACCGGACTACGGGGCGCGCGGTCCGCGCGGCGTGCTCGAGAAGGACGTGGTGCTGGCGGTCGCCTTGAAGCTGGGCGCCGCGCTCGAGGGCGACGGCTTCCGAGTGATCTACACGCGCGAACGCGACGAGTTCGTCTCGCTACCCGAGCGCACCGACGTAGCAAATGACGCGCGAGCCGGGCTCTACCTGTCGATCCACGCCAACGCCTCGAGCGATAGCGGCGTGCGTGGCGCCGAGACCTACTTTCTCTCGGTGAACGCGAGCGACGAAGAGGCCTACCACGTGGCCGTGACCGAGAACGGCGTCTTCGACCGCCCGGACGCGGCGGCGGACAGCGGAGACGTCGTGGCAGCGATCCTGGGAGACCTGATCCGCATCGACCACCTGCGTGAGTCGAGCGACGTGGCCTTCGAGATCCAGCAGCAGCTCGACGAGCTGCCGGGACCGGGCCGAGGGGTGAAGCAGGCTCCCTTCGTCGTGCTGATGCGGGTCAACATGCCCGCGGCGCTGCTCGAGATCGGGTTCTTGACGCACCCGAAGGAGGAGCGGAAGCTCGCCAGCAGGGATCACCAACGGGCGATCGCCGGAGCGGTCGCCGCGGGAGTCCGCGTCTTCCGCGATGGACAGAACGGGGATCGACGGAGCGGCAGCGGCGCGGCGGCGGAGAAGACACCGCCGCCGGCCCAAGCAGCAGAAGGGGGGGGAGAGCATTGAGTCGAACCGATGGCCGGATGGCCGACGAGCTGCGTCCCGTGACGCTCGAGACGGGCTTCACGCAGAACGCAGCGGGCTCGGTTTTGATCCGTGCGGGGCGCACCATGGTGCTCTGCACGGTGCACGTTGCGGACCAGGTGCCGCGCTTCCTGGTCGGATCCGGACGGGGCTGGGTCACGGCGGAGTACTCGCTGCTTCCCGGATCGACCGACACGCGGACCGAGCGCGAGTCGGAGCGCGGCCGTCCCAAGGGGCGAACGCAGGAGATCCAACGCCTGATCGGCCGCTCGCTGCGCGCGGTGACCGACATGGAGGCGCTCGGCGAGCGCGCGCTGTACGTGGACTGCGACGTGCTCCAGGCGGACGGCGGAACGCGAACCGCGTCGATCACGGGTGCGTGGGTCGCGCTCGCATTGGCGTGCCAGCGGCTGGTGGACGCCAAGCTGATCCGCCGCTCGCCGCTCCGCGAGAACGTGGCCGCGGTCTCGGTGGGGCTCCTGGGTGGCGACGTGCTGCTCGACCTTCCCTACGAGGAGGACGCGCGTGCCGACGTGGACATGAACATCGTGCAGACCGGGAGCGGAAAGCTGGTCGAGGTGCAGGGTACGGGCGAGGAGGCGACGTTCGACCGCGCACAGCTCGACCAGATGCTGGACCTGGCGGCGAAGGGCATCGCCGAGCTCACCGCGCTGCAAGACAAGGCCCTGCTGCGTTGAGCCGACTGCTCGTCGCCAGCCGGAATCCCGGCAAGCTCCGCGAGCTTCGGGTGCTGCTCGCAGGCGAGGACATCTCGCTCGAGACGCTGAGCGCTCACAAGGAAGTCGGCGACATCGAGGAGACCGGCGAGACGTTTGAGGAGAACGCCGGCATCAAGGCGAGCCACGCCGCGCGCGCGACCGGGCTCTGGACGCTTGGCGAGGATTCCGGGATCGTCGTCGACGCGCTGGGCGGAGCGCCGGGTGTGCTGTCCGCGCGGTACGCGGGAGTTCATGGCGACGACGTCGGGAACAACCGCAAGCTGATCGCGGACCTGCAGGGAGTCGAGAACCGGGCGGCGCGCTACGTCTGCGCACTGGCGCTGGCCAACTCGGAGGGCGAGGTCGTCGCCACGGTGCACGGCGTCTCCGAAGGCCGCATCATCGACGAGCCGCGCGGAAGCGCCGGGTTCGGCTACGACCCCTACTTCGTACCCGAGGGAGAGACGCGCACGAACGCGGAGCTGAGCGGAAACGAGAAGTCCGCGATCAGCCACCGCGGCCGCGCGGTGCGCGCATTCGTCCCGATCCTGCGCCTTCACTTGCGCCTGCAGCCGCTGGACGGGTGAACAAGCGCTCCATCCGCACGGTCTGCATCGGTCTCGCGCTAGGAAGCGCGATGCTCGGCTGTGGGGGCGGCGACGAGCCGGGCCCCGTCGAACCGGCGCCCGCGGGCGCAGTGCGTCCGGCCTTCGTCGGGGGCGAGGCCTGCGCTTCCTGCCACGCGGCCGAGGCCGAGCGGTGGCAGGGATCGCACCACGACCTGGCGATGCAGCCCGCGACAGAGTCGACCGTGCTCGGTGACTTCGGTGGCGCCGAGCTGACGCACCTCGGCGTGACGTCGCGCTTCTCGAAGCGCGACGCGCGGTTCGTCGTGCGCACGGACGGACCCGACGGTGCCCTCCGCGACTACGAGGTCGCCTACACCTTCGGCGTCGAGCCGCTCCAGCAGTACCTGGTCCGGTTCCCGGACGGACGCGTGCAGGCGCTGCCCCTGGCGTGGGACACGCGGCCCGAAGGGGAGGGCGGGCAGCGCTGGTTCCACCTGTATCCGGACGAGCCGATCCCGCACGGCGACCTGCTG
>JAFDDB010000105.1 GCA_019311115.1 Deltaproteobacteria bacterium | reverse complement strand
ATCTACTTCCAGTTCTGAGCCCAGCGTTTCGCTGGGGCGCGTCGCGGCCTGGTGCCTCGCGTTCCTGCTTCTCGTGCGCTTCGCGTTCGCGGGTTGCGGCCTCGACGCCGTGCAACGCCCGGTGCTCGTGTCCGCGACGGCCGCGCTCTCGGGCCAGGAGCAGCCCCCGATCCGGGTGCTGGCATTCGGCAGCTCGCGCATGCACGCGGCCTTCGACGCGGCGCAATGGGATGCGCTGGCCGGCTTCCCCCGGGGAAGCAGCCTGAACCTGGCCCTCACGAACGGCGTGCCGTTCGACGCGCTGCACGTGGTACGCGCGGCGGGCGTCCCGAGCACGACGGAGCTCGTACTCGTCGAGGTGTCTCACTGGGCCTTCAACCAGAGCTGGCAGCGGACGCTTCTGTCCGGCTCGCGACGCCAAGGCGTCCCGCGAGAGGTCCGGCAGTGGGGAACGCTGCGCGACCGCCTCGCCATCCCCGATGCGCGCGTGCGCCTGTGGTTCCTGGCCGACCTCGCCTGGCCCCTGTACGAGCGCCGCGGGATCGGCCGCTGGGCGTCTCGGCTCACGGAGCCGTGGCGCCCGGCGCCCGACCTGTCGCCGAGCAGGGCCTGGGACCCGGCAACGGCCCGCCGACGCGCCGAGGCCGAGCAGTTCGAGCCGCGGACCATCACGCGCCTCCACTTTCGGGAGCCCGAGGTCTCCCAGTTCGAGCTCTACGCGCTCGACGCCCTGCTGGAACGGCTCGCCGCGTCCGAAGCCCGCGTCGTTCTCGTGCGGCTTCCCGCCCGGGCGCGCTACCGGACGCTAGCCGCGACGCTGCCCGGGGCGAGCGCCTTCCGGCGGCAGGTGGACCGCGAGATCGCCGACCGGCTCGTAGGCGGCGTCTCGCTGTCTGCCTGCCGCCAGGGTGCGCGCGACTACACTCGCTGGCTCTACCGCACGCTCGCTGCGCAGGCCCAGTGACCCGCCGATCCGGCCGAGACGAGCGCTCGTTTCAGGCTTCGTCGAGCTTCTCGACGAAGCGCCGCCCGAAGGCATAGGCGTCCCCGGGCCAGCGCGCGCTCAGGTAGGTGCCGTCCTCGACGACGAAGGACGGCGACAGGTCGTCCCGGGAATCTCTCGCTCCCCCACCCATGGGCCCGCGCTCGAACTGGCGCTTCGGCTCGCGCAGCGCGCTCCGGACCTCGTCTTCCACGTACGTGGGGTAGGTCCGGTAGTACTTCCCGAGCTTCCACGCCGTCGAGTAGTAGGCGAGCCGCTCGAGATACTTCGGCAGACAGGTCGTCTGGCGGTCGTAGAGCACCGACCGATCGTGTTGCCGGGCTCGGGCCAGGACCACGACGCCATGGCAGATCGCGCCCACCAACCGCTCGAGACCCCAGAAGGTCGCCACCTTGCTCTGTAGCAGCGAAGAGCCGAGGTACTGGCGCATACCCGGTGCGTGTCCTCCGGCGAGCAGCAACGCGTCGAAGGCTCCTGGCTCGATCTCACGCCACGCGATCGGGGCTCGGAACTCGGGAGCCGCGGTCAACTCCGCATAGAAGGCCTTGGGCTCTGGTTCCGCTCCCAGACGGCCAAAGAGCACGCCGGTCAGGAGAAGCGGATCTGCCGCCGGACGCGTGCCCGCCTCTTCCGTCGCAAAGACCACCTCGTGCCCCGCGTCTCGAAGCATGCGCCACGGAACCGCGACCTCGGTCACGTCGAAGTCCCGGTCGGGAAGCGGAATCAGCACGCGAGCCATGGTTTTCGACTCTAGCCCCGACTCCGGGCTTGTGCGATTTGGTCGATCGTGCAAGCGTGTTGGTCATGCGACCAAACCCGCAGGCCGCGGCGAGGGCCGGAGGGGCTGCGCCGGATACGCGAGAGCGCATCCTCGAGGCGGCCCTCCAGGCCTTCGCCGAGAAGGGCTTCGACGGCGCCAGCACGCGCGAGATCGCCGGACGGGCGGGCGTGCCGCTAGGGCTGATCCAGTACCACTTCGGGAGCAAGCAGAAGCTCTGGCAGGCCGCCGTGGACCGCGCCTTCGGCGAGATCAATCGCGGGCTCGACGGGTCGATGCCGCAGGCTCTCGACGAGGAGAGCGAGGTCGCGCGCATGCGGGCCGGCATCCGCGCGCACGTGCACTACACGGCGCTCCACCCCGAATTCTCCCGGCTCATGCACGACGAGGGCAAGCGCCGCGGCCCGCGCATGCGCTGGATCGTCGACCGGCACGTCAAGCCCATGTTCGCGCGGATGGAGCGCATGATCCTGCGGCTGCAGGAGTTGGGCCGGATCCCCGCGGACATCGAGCCCCTGCACTTCGTCTACGCATTGATCGGAGCGATCGACACCGTCTTCCACCAGGCCGAGGAGTGCCGGCGGGTCACGGGGGCCTACCCCCGGGACCCCGCCTTCGTCGAAGCGCACGCGCGCACCGTCGAGTACATGCTGCTCGGCCCCCCTGATTCCCAGAAGGAGAGAACGCAATGACGTCCAGGAACCTGCCCTACTGGATCACGACCGGACTGTTCTGCGCCGTGGTCGGCTTCTCGGGCTTCGCGCACTTCACGCACGTCGAGTTCGTCGTCGAGAGCATGACCGAGCTCGGCTATCCCGTGTACTTCATGACGATCATTGGCGCGTGGAAGCTCCTGGGTACGGCGGCCTTGCTCACGCCGCGGCAGCCACTACTCAAGGAGTGGGCCTACGCGGGGTTCGCCTTCAACCTGGCCGGCGCTGCCGCGTCGCACGCGTTCTCGGGCGATCCCGTCGGCGTGGTCGCGCGTCCCGCGATCATCCTGGCGATCGGCGCTGCGTCGTACCTGTTGCGACCCGCGGACCGGCGCCTCCCCTCTTCCCCGAGCCTGGGCTCCGCCCCGTCCACCGCGCCCGCGAGTGGCGCGACGAGTCAGGGCTGACCGCGGAGGGAATGCCATGGACCCCACCTATCTGAACGTCGTCGACACAGAGGGTCTCGTGTGGACCCTGGTCGCGTACCTGATCCACGGAGGGACCGTCTTCGTGCAGGTCGGTCTCGCCGGCTTCCTGCTGGCCACGGGGATTCGTAGTGTGGCGAGCCCCGCCGGACCCGGCGTCTTCTGGCGTCGGCTCGGGGCCGTGGCGGATGGCCGTTCCCTGGGAGCCGCGCGGATCGCATTCGGCCTGCTGCTGTTCGCGCCGCTGGCGCTCGGCGCGCCGATGGTCGTCTCGCTCGCCGCGACCCTGGCTGCGAGCGCGCTGCTCTGGCGGGCGGGGCAGCGACTCCCCGGCGACGAGAGGTCCGCGGGCCGGTGGGCGCGTGGCAGCGTGCTCGGCCTCGCGGCCGTCGCCGCGATCTTCATGGTCTGGGAGCGCGAGGACGGCCTCGCGCTGGCCGCCGACGTGTTGCTTCCCGCAATCGAGTGGCGCCAGGAGGAGCTCAGCTGGCAGCTCGAGACCGATTCGCGCGCGCCCAAGGTCGGCGACCTGGCCCCGGACTTCGAGCTCCAGGATCCCGAAGGCGTGACCCGCGTGCGGCTCTCCGACTTCCGGGGCAAGCGGCCGGTCGCCCTGGTCTTCGGGAGCTACACCTGACCCCCCTTCAGTGCTGGGACCGTGCGTCTCAAAGAGCTCTACGACACCTATCGCGACCAGGTCGAGTTCGTGGTCGTCTACGTCAAGGAAGCCCACGCCAGTGACCGCTGGTGGCTCGGGCGCTCGCGCACGCAGCGCGTCTTCCACCGCTTCTCCGGGAACCCGGCGCGCGTGGACGTGGTCGAGCCGGTGACGCTCGCCCAGCGCCGGCGCGTCGCCGCGAGCTGCCAGGCGGGTCTCTTCGACGGCGTCGTCCCCTTGTACGTCGACGCCATGGACAACGAGGTGGCCACGCTCTACACCGCGCGCCCCACCCGCATCTACTTCATCGACGTCGAGGGGCGCGTCATCTACAACCCGGGCATCGGCCCCTTCGGCTTCAGCCCCGACCACCTCGAGCCCGTCATGCGCGAGTATCTCGGCCTGAGCCGGGAACCGGAGAACCTCTCCTGAGGTTCACGACGTTCACACACGACGAGAGGCGCCGCCTGCTCGGAGCCGACGTGCGGGGTGGGGTGCAAGGCGTTGCCTGCGGCGACAGATCGGTGGCACGTGCGCGACAATGAGCCTCCCTTGGAGGAGGCTGGAATGACTGATCAGCTCTGGGCGCTCGGGGCGAGCGAGCTTGCGGCGCGCATCCGCCGCAAGGACGTCTCGAGCCGCGAGGTCGTCGAGGCGCACCTCCGACGCATCGACGCGGTCAATCCGCGGATCAACGCGATCACCGTCAACCTCGGCGAGAGCGCGCTCGACGCGGCCGACGCCGCCGACCGCGCACTCGCTGCCGGCGACCCCGTCGGACCCTTGCACGGCGTACCGATGACGGTGAAAGAGAATCTCGACGTCACCGGATCGGCGACGTCGCATGGTGTCACCGTCTTCCGCGACCAGTTGCCACGCGCCGACTCCCCTCATATCGCGGAACTCCGAGCGGCGGGCGCCATCCCGCTCGGGCGCACGAACCTTCCCGACTTCGGATCGCGCTGGCATACAGACAACGAGCTTCGCGGCGCGACCCTGAACCCGTGGGCCGCGGATCGCACGACGGGGGGCTCGAGTGGAGGGGACGCGGCGGCGCTCGCGGCGGGAATGACGCCGCTCGGCATGGGGAACGACATCGCGGGTTCGCTGCGCTGGCCGTCGCAGTGCTGCGGAACGACCGCGCTCAAGCCGAGCCTGGGACGAATCGCTCGGGCGAGCCAGGTGGAAGTCCCGACTCCCGTGTCGCTGGCGGGTCAGATGCTGGCGGTCGACGGCCCGATGGCCCGCCACGTGCGCGACCTCCGGCTCGCCTTCGCTCACATGTGTTCGCCCTGCCCGAGCGACCCATGGCACGTCCCGCTACCACTCGAAGGGCCCCCGGTGGCGTCACCGGTTCGCGTCTCGGTGGTGACCGACCCCGCAGGGCTGGGTGTCGACCCGGACATAGCGGATGCGGTACGCCGCGCGGCAGATCAGCTCGACGACGCCGGTTACGCGCTCGAGGAGCGGCAGTTGCCGTCGCTCGAGCGTGCGGCCGAAATCTACTTCCAGATCCTGAAGCCCCCTCCGCCGGAGCCCGGCGAACCGTCGATGCAGGACCTCGGCTCCAAGGACTTCGCGCGGTTCATGGACGCGTTCATGCCGGCGTGGGACGCCGGCGGTGGCGAAGCGTCGGCCGACCCGTTCGCGGAGCGTCAGTCGATTGCGCGCGCATGGGGGGAACTGCAGACGGAGTGTCCGCTCGTGCTCGCGCCGGTCGCTACCACGCCGGCATTCGAGGTCGGCTTCGACCTGTCCCCTGCGGGGTCGGAGGGCTGGATTCGCGCCATTCGGATGATCGTGGTCGTGAATCTGCTCGGCCTTCCGTCGGTGGCCTTCCCGACCCACGAAGCGAACGGGCTGCCGCACGGCGTACAGATCATCGGCCCGCGCTTCCGCGAAGACCTCTGCCTCGACGCGGCCGAGGCCGTCGAGCAACGCCTCGGAACCCTGGCTCCGATCGATCCGCGCTAGCGCCTTCGAGCCCGCATGTGGAGCCCGCCGCCGAGCAGGAGAGCTGTCAGAAGCGCGCGCGCCGGCGTCGACAACGACGGCACTGCGGTAGGCGGCGCCGGCGATTCCGACGCGCCCTGAGCGCCCGAGCAGTTCGTGTCCTCGGCGTAGTCGATCAGGAGGTCGCCGTCGTTGTCCAGCCCGTCACTGCACTCGGGCAGGTTGGCCGCCATGGCCGCGAACCACTTCTGCGCCATCTTCTCTTCGCCGGACTCGTCGGGGTGGATGCCGTCGAAGGTGTCGGCGGCCACGTCGAAGCCAGCGAACTGGTCGACGACGAAGATGGGCGACGCGGCCGTCGACTTCGTGCTCGCGATCCCGTCGATCTCCGCGTTCAGCGCGATGATGTTGGGGTTCTGCACGCGATCGGTGGGAATCAGCTTCGCCAGGAAGACCGTGACGCTCGCGTTGTCGGCGCGCAGCGTGTCGATGATCGTCCCGATCTCGGCGACCGTGCTGGGCGTGCTCTGGCTCTGCAGGGCGTCATTCGACCCGATGTGGATCAGTACGACGTCGGGCGTGTAGCCGGCCAGCCAGGTCGCCAGCCCGCCGCCGCCCTTCCCGTTCAGGATGTCGTCCGCGCGCCAGGCCCAGTGGCCCTCGTGATCCTGATCGAATGCCGACCCATTGTGAAGCGGCCAACTCGGGTTGCCCCCCGAGTTGTTCTCGAGCGATCCGACCATGTCGAACTGTCGGCCGTCGTCGAGCAGCTTCACCCACAGGTTGTAGCGGTAGCTCAGGTGGCTCGAGTTGGACTGGGTAATCGAATCGCCAAGGCAGGCAATGTCGATGGCAGACGCGGGTCGGGGAGCGAACAGCAGCAGGGTGGACGCAACAGCTAGAAGGAAACGCATGATCCTCTCGTGCTCTCTCGCGGCAGCACCGGGGCTGCGCGGGAGCGGGGACAGGGAACGGCTCCCGGAGTGTACCGCGAGCAGGCCGCGCGCAGGCCTCGCGCAGGCTCCGTGATGCCAGGCGCCCTACCCGCGTCTACTGCCGGCCTCGTCGAAGAGGCAGGTCTGGGCACTCGCCGCGAGCGGCGGGACCGAGGTCACGGCGACGGAGTCGCGAGAGACATCGCAGGTGCGTCCAGGTGCGCGTCGGTCGGATCTTCAGGCTACCCGAACCGTCGCACTCCCACGGGGGCTTGCAGCCACCTTTTCGTCGTACCAGCTCGACACCGCCGCGTCGAAGCTCGCCCAGGCCGGAACGCCCCCGGGCTCCGGCATTCCCAGCAGTCTTCGCGCGTCGAAGGTGTGCGGCCTGAACAGCCGGCGCGCCGCATTCTGGGTGGAGTGAAGTGAGTGGATTCTCGGGTAGATGTTGATGTCGACGACGAAAGGCTCGTCGTCCTCTTCACGGACGAGCACGTCGAGCGCGAAGAAGTCGAGCCCGCTCGTCCGGGCGATCGCGCGGGTCGCATCCTCCATGCGCTCGGTCAGCCGGAAGCCGTAGTAGACCCGCTCGCAGGACCGGACGCCGACCTTCCAGCTCTTCGCGACGAAGAGCTTGCTGGGTCTCACCCAGCCGCAGACGTAGAAGACGCGGTAGCGCCGGAACATCCCGTCGCGGTACTCGAGATCCAGATAGGAGAACGCACGGTAGCCGGGGCGGGGTCCGTCGTAGACCTCGAGCGACTTCTGCGCCGCCTGTGTGTCGGCCTCTTTGTAGACCACCAGACCGGAGTAGTCGTCGTCGCCGAGAATCTCGATCGGGACGGACACTCCGGCGTCGGCGAGCCGTTGGAAGGACCCCGCCTCGTGGTAGAAGTTGTAGCACTCCGGCGGATTGATCACGGGAACGCCGGGATGCTCCGCCAGGATGTCCTTCACCCTCCTCCGCGCGTTCTCGGTCATCGGATCCTGGGCATGGATCCAGACGATGTCGGCGTCTCGGGGACGGCCGGTGACGACGGCGTGGAAGCTCCGACTGTTCGCGTTGATCCAGCGCGCGTGCCAGTCCGCGAAGTGGATCCGTTCGCGGAAGTTGACGATCGCGATCAGCCGACGGCGCCTCGAGAGCGGAACCCGGCTGCGCGCCGCGCGATAGCGCCACCTATCGAGCTTGTCCGCGGTTCGCGAGCCGAGCGGGGCGTCCGAGTGAGGCGGCCCGGCGTACGCGGGATCATCCGGCATCGAGACTCTCCAGCACGCAGAACGGGAAGTACTGATACCAGAGCTCGCCGGACAGCTCCCGTCGTCGGCAGGAAAACCCCACGCTGCCGGCCAGTGACCTCCATTCGGCCTCGCTCAAGAAGAGGTTCTTGCCCAGGTAGCTGAAGCACTGGATGGCGCGGTACTCGGCCTCTCGGATCTCGCCGCGCGCGAAGCCTTTGTCGACGAGTTCGAAGACGAGAGCGTTGTCGAGCAGGCCGTCCTCGAGCACGCCGGGCTTGGACGCGAAGCCCCACAGTCGGGCGGTCAGGCCGAAGGCGGACCTGCCCATCTCGTGGCGACGACAGGCGCCGACCAGCTTCTCCAGGGACATCGTCTGGAGCGCCTCGTCTTCGGGAAGCAACGGCTGGCGGAAGATCGCCCGGGCTCCGGGCGCCAGCAGGCCCTGTACGCGTCGAAGCAGGTCCCGCTGCAGGCCGACCGAGAGCAGGTTCGGGAAGACGCCGTCCCCGAGAACCGCACCGAAGACGCCGAGGTCCTGCGCGTCGACCGAGGTCCACTCTGCGCGCACGATCCGCTCGGACGCGCCCGTCGGAACCCAGTCGGCGTACGCGGTGACGGCCGCCTCGCAACGGTCCACGCTCACGAGTGAGGCGCCGCTCTCGAGCACCAGGTTCCGTAGCTCCGGCGTCATGCCGAATACGAGCGCACGGTCGACGCCGCTCCTCCGGAGCGACGCGTCCAGCTCCGATCGGTAGGCCTCGATCTCCCGGCCCGTCGGCGAGCCGGCGGGGTAGCGCTGCCGTGGTGCGGAGACGCGCGCGGAGAAGTCCACGGCACGCCACTCCGAGCCGGGGACCTGCACCTCGTGAAGATCCGGACCCAACGCCTGATCCAGCGGCCGGCTAGCGCCGCAACTCCAGCCGGAACATGCTGAAGAGCTGCTCGCCCAGCGCCGGGTTCGGGTCGAGGTTCTCGATCAGCAGGGTCGAGGTCGTGCCCTCCTGCAGGTCGTACATACTCGACTCGGTGGCCACCCAGACGCCGTCGAACTCGCGCATGCTCCGCGTGTTGGCGCGCATCTCGCGGATCTCGACATCGGCGCGGTCCCAGAAGCGCTGGCGGAGCGGCACGTAGTGCTGCTTGTCCAGGTACGTGACGGTCCTGTAGTGCTCGGCCTCGACCCGCTCGGGAAGCTGCATCTCGATCACGAAGCAGGGGATGTCCTCGAAGGCCTCGTCCGGCAGGCGCTTGTACTGCGCGTCGGTCATGTCGCGGTAGGTGATGTCGTCGAAGGTGTAGTCGGTACCCATGACCGTCATGCCCTCGAGGCGCACGCGGCGCACGCGGCGGTCACTCGGGCGGTAGACAAACTGGTCACTGCTGCGGTCGATCTTGGTGATCATCAGGTAGCCGGTGTGGCGCATGTCGGGCGGGTCGTCGAACTTGACCAGGGTCTTCGAGGCGACGTCGTCGCCCACCTCGCCGCGATCGCGCGCGAACCGCTCGCTGGTGTAGTCCTTGTACTGCACCCAGAAGCGCGTGTACTGGTCGTTGCCACCCGGGTCCTTCGAGACCACCGTCTGGTGCTGGACCGCCGAGTGCAGGCGGTTCTGCAGGAAGCGCTCGTAGATCTGGCGGCCCGTGAGGGCCGCACCTTCCGGGAGGGCGTCGCCGATCGACTCCTGCGAGGGCGCAATGTCGTCGGCGCGAGCCGCCCGGCCGGCCGGAAGGGCCGTGGCGAGCAGAGCGAAGCAGAACACCCCCGCCACTGCGAGCGCGCGGGCAGCCCGCGGTTGGAGGGATCCGGCCATGGGCAGAGGTTATCGCCATTCCGACCGGAGCCGGTCAAGCGCCCGGAGCCGGTCAAGCCCGCCCCACCCTGCCCTACGCACCTCCCATCAGGGCGCGCGCGCGCCGGTCGGCCTCCTCGAACGGGTCCAGAATTGCGGCGGACTCGGCGCTGCGGCGCGTTCCCGGCACCAGGAACCAGGCGCTCTGGACCAGCAGGTAGCCCCACAGCGCCAGTGCGAAGCCGAAGGCGGTCGGTCCGTACAGGAACTCGGCCAGGCCCACCGCCAGCAGGCCGAGCACGCCCTCGGCCAGCGCGGCGCGTGCCGGCCGCGACCGGAACAGCACGCCGCTGCGGCAGATCGCCAAGGCGGCGGTCAGGCCGATCGCGATCTCGCCCAGGTGCGCTCCGAAGACCTGCATCGCCAGGCCGAGCGCGCCGATCGCCAGCCCCACGCCCGCGGCGCGCGCCGGCGTCGCGGCCAGGCCCGCGGCGTACACCGACAGGATGCCGGTGAGCAGCAGGGCGTGCGCGTCGAGACGGCCGAGGATCGGCGCGAGCACGATCGCCGCCGGGATCGACGCGGCTGCGGCCACGGCCGCAAACAGCAGCCCCGGAGTGAAGCCCCGCCAGCTCACGACGCGTCTCCGGCCTCGCGCCGCTCGGAGCGGCGGCGCATCAGCTCGATCTCGATCTCCTCGTCGGCGACCGCGGGCGTGCCGAGCCAGCCGTCTTCTCCCTCATCCGCGCCATGACCCGATGGCGGATCGGGCCGCGTGAGCTCCGCCCGGACCTGCGTGCGGAGCGCCTCGAAGCGCACCTCCTGGTCGCGCAGCCGCTCCTCGAGCGCCTCGCGCTCGCTCGTGCGCCCCGCGATCTCGGCGCGCAGCACCTTGGTGCGCGCGCGCAGCGTGAGCAGGCGGCGCAGGGCGAACCGTGCCAGGTCCTCCTCGCCGCCTTCGAGCGCCATGCCCACGTCGGCGTCGATCTCCTGCGCGTCCTGCTCGGAACGGCCGAGCTCGTCGCGCAGTCGCTTCTCCTCGTCGGCCAGGGTGTCGGCGCGCGCGCGCTTGCGCACCAGCTCGAGCTCGGCCTCGCGGACGTACTGCTTCAACATCAGCGAGCGCTCTTCGAGCGACTCGACCAGTCCGTGGGCATCCGCGCGCAGCAGCGTGCGAATGCGTCGTGTCAGGGAAACGCTCATCGGGAACCTCCTTCGGTGTTCGGGTCGGTCGTGGGATCAGGGGCCGCGCCGCTCCGGCGGAGCTTGCGGGCCTGGTAGCTCTTGTCCTTGCTGAACGCGTTGCGCTTGGCCGGAGCCCGCGGGCCGTCGAAGGCCTCGCCGACCTCGCCCTTCAGCGCGCGCGCCCGCGCCAGGCCTTCGGCGACCTTCTTCGAGCGCAGGCTGTCGTTGAGCTCGGAGTAGCTGCGCACGTAGCGGTCGATCTCCTCGTTGGCGCGCTTCAGGTCTCCACCGCGCACGTACTCCGACACGCTCTGCTGCAGCCGGCCGTAGCCCTCCTCGGAGACGGACTTCTCCCAGACCGGCACGTCCACGCCCGCCAGGAAGTCGGCGCGCTCCGCCACGAGGCCCACGACCGGGGTGGACGAGAAGCTCGTCATGCGCCTGCGATCACCGTCGGTGTAGGCCAGCGCGAAGTGTCCCAGCTCGTACTGGCCGACCCGCGAGCGCGACAGCGCGAGCGTCACCCAGATGCGCCGCTCCTGTCCGGCGAACAGCGCCCCGGGACGGATCACGGCCACGCCGGGCTCGACGCCGAGCGGATAGCCCGCCGCCTCGACCACGCGCACGCCGCTTGCCGGCTCGATGCGCAGCTCGAGCGCGCTGGCGACCGTGCTGCGGGCCGCGTCGAACTCGGCGGCGAACACGTTCGCCAGCAGGGCCGAGTTCTCCAGGTAGTAGTAGTTTCCGGTGCCGGCATCCGCGATCGCGGTCATCACCGCCTCGTTGAAGTCCTGCCCGACGCCGATCGACGACAGCGTGAACTCACCCCGCGCCGCGCGCCCGGCGATCGCGACCAGGCCCCGCCGCGTCGAGTCTCCGCGGTTCGCCAGGCCGTCGGAGATGAGGATCACGCGCGGGACGCGCCGATCCGCGAGGCTGGCCTCGACAATCGACAGGCCCGAGTCGAGGCCGGCGGACAGGTTCGTGGCGCCGCTCGCGCGGATCGAGGCGACCGCCCCGAACCAGGAGTCGCGCGACTGCGGAGTCGCCGGGCTCAAGGGAATCCGGACGGCGGCCTGGTTCGAGTACGTGACCAGCGCGAAGCGGTCCTCCGGCCCGAGCCGCGCCAGCAGCTCGCGGATCGCGGCGCGCGCGTCGCGCAGCTTGTCGCCGCGCATCGATCCCGAGCGATCGAGCACGACCACGAGGTCGGTGGGGAGGCGCTCCGGGACTGCGTCGGGCCGCTCCTCTCCGCGCATCACCAGCTGCATGTGCACGATGCCCTCGGTCCCCTGTAGCACCGCCGCGCGATCGAGGTGTCCCTCGAAGGAGACTGGGCTCGTTCCCGGCGCGAAGAAGTGGAGCCCCGGGGACGCGATCGCTGTGCGCGGACCTGCCGTGCCGACACCGCTCCGCGTCAGCGCTCCGAGCGCAACCGTCGCGCAGAACAGCGCGAGCATGGCGATCCAGCGCGCGCGCCTCGGATCGGGTCGTTCGTGGCTCGGGCTCTGGCCCCGCGGGTCCGGCTCGATCGAATGCATGGTCATCTCCTGCTCAACCTGTCCGCCGTTGTGACGAAACGTCTGAGGAGATGATCGGCGAGCCGGGGCACTCTGGCGGTAAAACGCGGGTAAAACGCAACCCGGCGTGTTTACAGATGATTTACAGCAACTCGCGCAGCGGGTTCCTATATTGAGGGGTCGATGAACACCGACTCACCCGAAGAGAAGAGAGGCGCGCGGATCCTGGTCGTCGAAGACGAGGAGTCGATCCTCCGGGGGCTCTGCGACGTGCTGGCCTTTCACGGCCACGCGCCGGACGCCGTGGCGAACGGCGAGGACGGGCTGCGCCAGGCCCTGGCGGAGGAGTACGCGCTGGTCCTGCTCGACGTCATGCTGCCCGGCCTCTCCGGCTTCGACGTGTGCCGCGAGCTGCGCAGCCAGCGGCCGCGCCTTCCCATCCTGATGTTGACGGCGCGCGGGTCCGAAGAGGACGTGCTCGAGGGCTTCCGCTGCGGCAGCGACGACTACCTGACCAAGCCCTTCTCGGTCGCCGAACTGGTGGCGCGAATCGAGGCGCTGCTGCGCCGCGCGGGAAGCCTGCCGGTCGAGCAGACGGCCGCCTTCGAGTTCGGGCCGTGGACTGTGGAGCCCGCGCAAGCGCGGGCCGAGCGGGACGGCGAAACCGTGGAACTGACGAAGCGCGAGCTCGACATGCTCGGCCTCTTCCACCGTGAGAGGGGGCGGATCGTGAGCCGCCGCGCGCTTCTCAGCGAGGTCTGGGGAATGAACGCCGCCGACCGGGTCGAGACGCGCACCGTCGACATGCACATCGCCAAGCTGCGCAAGAAGATCGGCGCGGGAGACGCGTCGCCGATCGAGACCGTGCGCGGCGAGGGTTACCGCTTCGCGGGCTAGGCGGATGGCACGCGTCCGGATTCGCTTCCTGCTGATCGGCCTGGCGCTGCTCGTGCCGATCGCGCTGCTCGTGGACCGCGCGCTGTCGAGCGTTTCATTCGAGCGCCGCGCCCGCCACGACGCGATCGCGGAACGCGTCTTCGACGAGATGGAGCGCGAGCTGTCGCGCCTGCTCGAGCGCGAAGAAGCGCGTCCGTTCGGCGAGTACGCGTTCCGCTACGCGCCGAACAGCGGTAGGGGAAGCCGGCTGCCCCCGGGGGTGTCCCCGCTCGCACCGCTTCCGGAGGCCGCGTGGCTGCTCGGCTACTTCCAGGTCAACCCGGACGGGAGCTTCCAGACCCCGCACGAGCCGCTCGACGTGCCGCGCGCCGCGCGCGAGGACGGCTGGAACGAGACCCCGCAGCTGCGCGAGACCGTCGACACGCTGCAGCGCGTGGCCGGATCGGCCTGGCGCGAGCCCGAGGCCGTGATCGGGCTCGCCAGTGCGTTCGAGCCCTCGGAGAAGGACGCGCAACTGGCGGGCACGACGGTCGAGCTGAGACCGAAGCGCGCGCTCGTGAAGTCGAAGCCGGCCGAAGCCGTGGCGCAGAAGAAGGAGTACTCGGCCTACGACGCGCTGAGCTCGCTGAACCGGGGAGCGCAGCTCCGCCAGGAGCGCAAGGCACGGGTGAGCGAAGAGGTCGTGAACGGCGGCTTCGTCGCCGGTTCCGACGCCGACGCCCACGCCGACGTGAAGCTGGATGCGGAAGAGCAGGCCGCGGCCGCGCCTCGGTCGTTGGCCGAGGCAGAAGCGCCGGCCGTGGGGCGGCTCGCGCGCAGCCGGAAGCTTGCGGACCGGCCGGGCGAAGCCGACGCACGGGACCTGCCGCGCTCCGCGCCGGCGGAGGCGCCAGCGAGGGCGCG
>JAFDDB010000104.1 GCA_019311115.1 Deltaproteobacteria bacterium | reverse complement strand
GGTGCTGGAGCGGAACTTCCGGGTCAATACGATGGCGCTGCTGCACCTGGCGCGCCGCGCGGCGCCCGCCATGATCGAGGCCGGCCGCGGGGTCATCCTGTGCACCGGCAACACTTCGACCTACCGCGGCAAGGCGCAGTTCGCGAGCTTTGCCCCGACCAAGGCGGCGCAGCGCATCCTGGCCGAGTCGATGGCCCGCAGCCTCGGCCCGCAGGGCGTGCACGTGGCCTACCTGGCGATCGACGCGGTGATCGACGTGCCCTGGACGCGCAAGGCCATGCCCGACCGGCCCGACTCGTTTTTCTGCCGGCCCGCAGACATCGCGGACGAGTGCTGGCACCTTGCCCACCAGGCGCGCTCGGCCTGGACCTTCGACGTGATGATCCGGCCCGACGGCGAGCCGTGGTAGGAGAACCGATGACGAACCGAAGACACGCCCTCCCCTGGCTGGCCACAGCCCTGCTTCTCGCGCTGACCGCTTGCTCCACGCCACGCCAGACGTTCCTGCACCAGAGCCACCGCACGAACTACGCGCTCCAACCGGACGAGATCGAGGCTTCGCAGTTCTACATCTCGAGCGAGATCCTGGCGCGCAACCTGGACCCCGCGACCGTCAACACGCCCGCGGGTGTGATCGTGGTTCCCGTGGGAACTCCGGGTGGCGTAGTCGAAGTCGGCGACGACTGGCTGCGGGTGAGCTTCACCGCCGGCGGCGCCGGCGTGATCTTCACGACGGTGCGCGACCAGAGCGCCGACTCCGCCTACTGGCTCGCGACCGCCGTCGAGGGCCAGGACGGCTTCGTTCCGGTCAAGGACACCAAGGACAAGGTACTGCGCACGAAAGCGGGCAACTACGAGGTCGTCTACGGCCACACCGCGCGCCTGCTCATCAACAGCGACCAGCTCGAGGCGCTCAAGCAGAGCCGCACGCACCTGCAGGGTCGTCCGCCGTCCCGCTAGCGCTTGGCCGCGTCTACTTCGGAATCCGATCCTCGGGACGCTCCGGCCGGACCTCGAGGCTGCGCTCCATGCGGCGCCGCGCCTCTTCGCGCCGCGCGCGGATCTCTTCGGCCAACTGCATCTGCACCGAGCGGATCTCCAGCTCGCGCTTCAAGTCGTCGATCCGGGCCCGGCCGTCGATCGTGTCGGACGACGTCTTCTCGAAGCGGATCTGGTGCTCGACCGAAGTCTCGCCGCCCGACTCGCCCGTGGCCGTGAACCGGAGCGTGTTCATGCCGGGCGCCAAGGGCGCGAAGCCGTCGAAGCTGCCATCCGGGAACATGCGCACGGCGCGGCCGCGCTGGCCGGTGGTCACGTTCTCGAGCCGCACGTTGCGGATCCCGGTCAGGCTCAGGTGGGGTGCGAAGTCGACGATCTCGCCCGGCGTCTCGACGAGCAGCAGGGCGCCGTCGCTGGCCTCGGACATGTCGAGGAAGACCTGCGGGTTCCGGGCGACCTGCGTCCCCAGCGCGAACGAGTAGATGTGGATGCGGTCGCGACCGGCGTGCTGCGCGGCGCGGACCGCCGCCTTGGCCGCGAAGTAGTTGGGAGGGGGCCGGTTCGGCAGGCCGTCGGACAGGAAAATGATCGAGCGGTAGCGCTTGTCGTCGGTCGGAGGGGCGACCTCGAAGACCTTGATCGAGGCGATGATCGCGCCGTAGAAATAGGTTCCGCCCGTCTCGGGCCGGTCCGGGATGCCGTCGAGCGCCTCGATCAGTTGCTGACGCGAGGAGCCGACCCGCGCCAGCACGCGCTCGCTGCGGCCGAAGGTGACGAGCCCCATCCGCGTGGTCTTCGGGTCCATGCGATCGATCAGCCGCCTCGCGGCCATGCGCAGCGCCTGTGCGATCGAGTCGTCGGGATCAGTCACGGCCATGCGCTGGATGCCGCCCACCCCCTCGAAGGTCCGGTTCTTTCCGACCACGCCGTCGCCGTCGATGTCGAGTCCAGAAGCCTCGAAGGTGCTGCCCGAGCGGTCGAGCACCAGGACCACGTCGTGGTTGCCCCGGATCCGCGTCCCGGCCCAGCCGCGGACCTCGACCAGCGGAAAGGGCTCTTTGACCAGGGCCTGATCGTGCGGCTTCTCGATCTCGACCCAGACCTTCTCCACGGTCGCGGCGGGCAGCGTGGTGGTGACGATCCCGGCCAGGACCGGGATCAGCACGAGGGGAAGGTGGCGACGCACGTGCGCAGTGTACCGAAACCGTATACTCGCCCGCTCGAAACGAGGGAGGGGCGGCAGCTTGGCGAACGTGCTGTTGATCGTGATGGGGTTCCTGGTCTCCGCCGGGTCGAGCTACGCGCTCTACCGGACAGCGGCGCAGGAGATCGACGAGTCATTCCGCGAGCAGTTCGTGGCGCTGCTGGGCCTGCGGCGCGACAGCCTCACCCAGTACCTGGAGTCGGTCCGCGAAGAGGTCCGCTTCTGGAACAAGAACCAGATCATGCGCGAGGCCATGGTCGACTTCTCAACGGCCTTCGATCTGCTCGGGCCCGGAGCCGAGGCCGAGCTGCAGCGCCTGTACATCGACGAGAACCCCTTCCCGACCGGCCAGAAGGACAGCCTGGAGCGAGCCGGCGACGGGTCGCGCTACAGCGACGTCCACTACCGCTACCACTACTGGCTGCGGAGCTTCCTGGTGCATCGGGGCGTCTACGACGTCTTCCTGTTCCAAGAGGACGGTGACCTGGTCTACACGTCGTTCAAGGAGCGGGACTACGCGACGAACCTGAACACGGGCGTACTCAAGGACTCCGATCTCGGCAAGGCGCTGCGGCAGGCGCTCGACAACCCGTTCCCGAGCTACGTGGCGTTCTTCGACTTCGCGCCCTACCCGCCGAGCGGCGGCGATCCAGCCGCCTTCCTCGCGAGCACGATCCTCGCAGACGACGGCACGCTGCTCGGCGTACTCGCCTTCCAGATCCCATCGGACCGGATCAACGAGATCATGCAGGTGCGCGCGGGGATGGGCGAGAGCGGCGAGACCTACGCCGTGGGCCCCGACCTGCTGATGCGCAGCGACTCGCGCTTCTCCAAGGAGTCGACCATCCTCGAGACGCGGGTCGACACGGTGACGACGCGCCTCGCGCTCGACGGGCAGGAGGGCCTCCAGATCACCGACGACTACCGCGGCGTTCCCGTACTCTCGGCCTACGGGCCGGTCGACTTCGAGGGCGTGCGCTGGGCGGTGCTGGCGGAGATCGACGTGGACGAGGCACAAGCTCCGGTCTACGCGCTGCGCCGCCTCTGGCTGCTCGCCGGTGTGCTGGCCGGCCCCCTCGCCTTCGCGGCGGCGGTGCTGCTCACCGCCCGAAGACGCAGGGCCTGACCTCGGCTGCAGGCGCGCTAGCGCGCTAGTTCACCCACACGCTCTGGCGCGACTCGAAGGTCGTCTGCCCATTGATCGGCATCCGGAACTCGCCTGTCAGGCACAGCTCCTCGGTGCTCTTCTTCAGACCGATGTCCGGTCGGTCGAAGTGCACCTTCAGCTCGCGCCAGCCATCGCCGTTCTGGTCGCCGACCGGCCAGGGCCACGGCCTCCAGAGCGCCCTGGCGCCGCCCACTACGCAATCTCCGTCCTTGTCGACCACTGACAACCGCAGGCTCGTCACGCTGACCATCCACGCCGGCAGGTCGCCGCGCGGCCACCAGCTCAGGTTCAGGAACGGCCCCGAGAGGACGACCACCTTGAGCTTCCCCGGGCTCTGGTGGTTGATCGCCTTCGGGTACACGACGAACTGGACGTCGAGCCCGCTGGCGCCACAGTCCGCCGGGCAGGCCGGCTCGAGAGCGGTATCGCAGAGCTCGCGGTCCTGCAGCCGGCCGTCGCCGCACACGATGCCGTCGCAGGCGTCCGGGACTCCGTCCTCGTCGCAGTCGAACGTCTCGACGGGCGCGAGCAGGCCGCAGGTCTCGAGCGCGTCCGCGTTCGCGTCGACGTCGCAGAACTCGTCCTTGTCGAGTACGCCGTCGCCATCGCTGTCACCGCCCTGCGTATCCGTGTAGAGGATGTCGCCGCACGTGCCGGGGGCACAGTCGGCATCTTCGAAGCACTCCTCGCCTACGCTCGGGCCATCGAGGCACTCGCCGAAGCTGCAGACGAGGCCGGCGTCCCGCTGGGCATCGGTGCACGGACAGGGTCCCTCGGGGGCCTCCGGGAACGCCGGGTCGATGCACGCCGCACGGCGCCCGACGCTGCCGCCTTCCTCGGACGAGCCGTCGAAGGGGTCCGAGGCCGGATCGACCTGGTCCCCGGGAGTCACGACGACGTCGCCCGGATCGAGTCCCAGCGTGCAGCGCCGCAGCAGCAGCTCGTCGAAGACGCCGTTCTCGTTCTGGTCGTCGGCAAGGTCGGGGCCCGAGCCCTCCTGTACCAGGAACACACAAGTTCTGCCGTCGACGACGAACGGAACGCGCGGGTCGCAGGCCTCGAGCGTGCAAGGCACGACGGCCGAGTTGCAGTCGGCGACCTGGCCGTTCGGGTCGAGCGGGTCGACCGCGAACATGCGGTTCTCCCCCTCGATGTCGGTCGTGAAGCAGGCGATCTCGTCGAGCACCGCCTCCTCGAAGGACTGGATCTGGAGCGGCGACCCGCTCACGGGTGCGCCCTCGGCATCCAGCTCGCCCGCCCAGAGCAATCTGCTCCCGTCCCCTTCGGGGGACCCGAAGAGGAAGGCGTTGCCGACCACCTGGATCAACTCGCCCTCGACACCGGGAGGCGCCACGTTGTCGAGCGAGGCGGTCGGTGGCTCACCGATCGCGTGGCAGGCGGGCACGCGGGATACGCCTCCCTCGCCGCCCTCGATCACGACCGCACAGACGAAGTCGTCGGTGATCGAGATGGATCCCGGCTCGGAGACGCCGACCCGCAGCAGGTCCTCGACGCAGGGCCCTTCACCGCAGTCGGAGCGGTAGAGCTTGACGTTCCGCCCCGGCGCCACGTACGCGGCGGTCCCGTTGTTCACGACGACGTACTCGGCGTACTCGGGGGTGCCGGTGAGCGGGTTGCCGTCACCCAGAACCTGCAGGCTCTCGCTGGAGGTGTCGAAGACCCCCAACACGCTCTGCGTGCCGGAGCTTCCGATCGGAAGCACGCTCACGAATACGTCTGTGCCGGCGTTCGAGACGTCGCGGGCCGGGCCCAGGTCGGTCGCCGTGCTCGTGAAGCCGATCGCGCTCCCGTCCCCGGACACGTCGGCGCTCGAGGCGGGCCCGTCCGCGCTACCGCCGCCCGGGCCCTGGCTCACCAGTGCCAACGAGCCGGTCTTCAGGTCCTCCACGATGACCCCGGCGGTCTCGCCCGAGCCGGGGACCAGGTTGGACGCTTCCGTGCTGTAGACCAGGAAGCGGCCATCCGCGGTAACGCGCGGTTCCTTGACCGGGGCGTCGGGATCGCCAAACCCGGGGTCGAGCAGGCGGCACTCGCGCGGGATGCGGCGCACACCGCCGCGAGTCGTCCGGCCGGTCTCGCGGTCGTACAGGAAGACATCGAAGTCAGACGACTCGCCGTCGTCGACCTCCGGCACATCGCCCAAGTTCGTGGCCGTGCTCTGGTACACGATGAAGCGACCGTCCGCCGAGATCGAAGGCGACATCGAGAAGCCGTTGGCCGGCGAGCCGTCGTCCGCATCACTCACGACGTCGACGGAGTTGGGCTCGTCGGAGACCCACACGTCGAGCGCCATGGCGCCCGGGTCGGACGCCGCCACGACCACGACGTTGTCGAGACCGAGGTCGAAGCCGTTCGAGGTCGGGTTGGTGTTCTTGAACTGGATCGTCGCCGAGGTGTCGGTCGCGACGAAGCTCATCGTGCGCGTTCCCCACTCCGTCCAGAAAGCGCCGCTCGCGGGCGCGGTGAAGCCCTGGGCGGGGGTGGAAGAGCCGCTGAGGAACGACACCTCGGCGGTCGAGCAACATCCCTCCTCGGACGAGATCGCGAAGCTCACGTCATAGGTGGCGCCGATGGTGAGGCCGCCGATCTCCTGCTCGATCGTGAACTCGTCACCGAAGTTCCATCTTCCGAGAATCAGCCACTGGTTCCCGTCCGCCGCGGGCCCGCCCCCGAACGCGTTGACGTTCTGCAGCCCCCAGGGGTACGTGCCATCGCCGTTCGGGATGAACCAGCCGGTCACGTCATTGCCGATCAGGGCGAGGAGGAAACCCAGCCCGCTGCCTGTGAACGGATCCGCCTCGAAGCTGCCGTTCACGACCAGGTTCCCCGGGGCGGCGGCGGGCTCGAAGTCCGTGAAGACCACGCTGCCGCCTTCGGAAACGCCCTTGCCTGGGGGGGCATTGCCCATCGCGATGCGCTCGGTCGCGACGGCTCCGGGCTCGTCGAAGATACCGTCGGCATCGGTGTCGCGGTCGCGCAGGTAGACCGCGAGATCGGCTCCCTCCTCTTCGCCGTCGGTCAGGTTCGTGGCCCGGCTCTCGAAGACGACGAAGCGGCCGTCGGCCGAGATCGAGGGGATCTCGGAGTCGCCGTTCGCCTGGGCCCCAGCGCCGCTCTCGCTGACGCGTACGGTGGCGCAGCTGAGCGTGTCGTGGACGAAGATGTCCGTGGCGTGGTTGTCGTCGTAGGGGCCTCCCTCACCTTCGCCGAGCACCACGTCCGAGTCGCTCTGGAACGCCACGAAGCGGCCGTTCGTCGAGACCGACGGCGAGCCCGAGCGGGTGGCGACCACGAGCGAGTCCTCGCAGGACGACCGGTCCGCAGCGCTCACGATCCGAAGCTGCCCGGTGGCGCGGTTCTTCAAGGCGACGATCGGGTCGGCGGGCGATTCGCCGTCCGAGATCGCGCCCAGGTCCGAGGCGATCGTGGTGAAGGCGACGTGGCCGCCGTCGGGAGAGACGCTCGGCTCGGACGACGAGGCATCTCCACCGTCTCCGCCCTCGTCGGCGCTCACGAGCTCGACAGCCCGCTCCGGCGACTCGGCCGGCGCGCGGAAGAAGACCTGTCCGTTCGACACCACGAGCGCGGCGCCGTTCACGTTCAGGTCGGGCTGCGCCGAGACCATGCCGCCCTCGCCGGACGGCGAGAGCTCGTCGGGCACGACCGAGCCCTGCTCGCGGAGGCGGAAGACCCGCAAGATGTGGTCGAGCAGCAGGCCGTTCGGCTTGCGGTCGCAGGACATCCCCGCGCCCTCTTCACTGAAGTCGCACTCGCCAATCTCCGGCTCGAGGAACGCGACTACGCCGCCCTCGGCCGCGTCGGTCGAGAACGAGAAGGGGGGCTCGTCGACGATCTGGGTCAACGCACGGGCAACCGGTCCCGACTCGCCGGAGCCCAGCTGCTGCAGCAGGCCGGTGCGCCGGTCATAGAGCGTCAACACCACGTCCGCGTTTCCATCCTCGTTCGACAGCTCGGCGCCGCCCGGCTGGACCTGCGCGATGCACTCGTTGACGGGGACCGCGAAGGCGTCGCTGCTCTCGTCGGACCCGGTCACGGCGTCCTGTGTCACGTTGGCCAGAAGCCGGCAGATGGGCACGCCGGCGGCGTCGAGCGGGCACTCGCCCAGGATCGGCCCTGCGCCGCCTGCGGTTGCGGGAAGCGGATCCGGCAGATCGCCCAGGTGATCGACGGTGCAGGTGCAATCCGCCGTAGTGAAGCTGCACGATCGGCTCTCGTCCTCGACGCAACTCCGCCGCACGGCCCGGCGGATGATGAGCTCCGCATCGAGCGTCGCGAAGGACTCGCCCGAGCCGTTGGGATCCGAGATCGCCTGGTAGAAGGGGTGCACGAGCGCGTAGTTCGGGCCGCGCGCCTCGTCCCTGGCGGGGGCAAGGCGCTTGGGTCCGGACGGCGTGCCGATCTCGATCGCGCCCCGCGTGAGCCACGGAAAGGCCCGCTCATCGATCACGACCAGGTTTCCGCGCGCACTGGTCACGCCCATCAGGTTGCCGCGCTTGTCCTGCGTCAGCGTCACGATCGGCCGGACGCCGGACGGCGCGCGGCAGATGCCGCAGGTCCCGTCGGGGCAGTCCGTATCGTCCGTGCAGGACCGGCCCGCGTTCGTGCTGCCGACGCAGGTCTGCGCCGACGGATCTGCGTCCTGCGGGCAGACGTCCGCCAACTCCACGGGCGAGGGCAGCGCGGTCACGTTGATGGTCTGCGGATCGACCGCCAGCGCGTCGCGAAAGCAGGTGTTGTCGTTGCGGAACAGGTCGTCCGCACACGAGACCATCGCTCCACCGAAGGTGGCGCAGGACTGCGACGCGAGCCCGCACGGCACGTTGCCGAGCGTGGCCGCGACGGTCATGGGGCCCGTCAACGGGACGGCCGTGCAGGTCCCGGTTCCGCACTCGGCGTCGGTCGTGCACACACCGCCGCTATTCACTCCCCCGAAGCAGGCCGAGCCCGCGAGCCCCGTCGTGTCGGGAAAGACGTACCGCAGCACGCGGAGCGTCGCGCCCTCGACCCGGGGGTGCGGCTCTTCGAAGATGCGGATCTTGCCCTCGCTGGCGGCCGAGTCCAGGCAGTGCACGGGGACGCCGCCGCACGTCGACGTGTCGATCGCGGTGCAGTCCTCGGTCAGCACGACGGCGTTCGATGGCCCGTTGGCGGGCGTGAAGACGAAGTTGAGCGAGAAGGCCGACGGCTCGAGCGGGGTGCACGGAATCGCGGCGTTGTCGCAGTCGCTCGGGGATGTAGAGTCGCGGAAGTCCGCGGCGGCGGACTCGGTCTGGGCCCCGCAGACGGTGGGGTCGACGCGAATCTCGGCGGGGAAGCCCGGAATCTGGGCGGGACGCGTGGTCGATCCCAGGTAGGCCATGTACTCGCTGCTTGCCGACTCGATCACGGCGCAGCCGTCGAAGGCGGCTTCCGCATTCGACGCCGTGAGCAGGGTTGCGATGGCGAAAACCACCGCCGCGACTGCCGCCATCCGTTCTCGAGTGCCCATCCTGGAGTTCCTCCGCTGGCCGTCAAATGAGTCGGCATCCAGATTCACTCGGACTCACGACCCTCCAGCACGGGCGGAGAGAGGTGACGGTCCAAGGGCGGTCCGGGACGCCAGATTGCGCCCCACCGGTATAGGTGGCGAGCCCTACACCCGTCAATCACAGAAGGGCGAATGCCCGCGCTTTCACCGAAATTTCGCTTCGAGCGCCGCCCTGTCGTAGTCGAGCGAAAGTCCCGCGAAAGCCGACATCGCGCACTCGGCCCAGTCCTCGGGAGGACGGCCGCGGAACTCGTGCTTCGGCGCGCCGGGGTCCCGCAGGCGCACTGCCAGCTCGGCCGCGGTCCGCGCGGCGTCGGGCGCGAGGTCGAGCGACTCTGCGGCGTCGAGGCTGCGACCCCACTCGCGCAACGCCTCGTCGTGCCGCCCCCGGAGCCACGCGAGACGGCCCTGGAGACGGGCCAGCTCGGCCTCGCGGAAGACGGCGCCCTTCGCGGCGCGGGTCGCGTGGCTGGCGCTCTTTCGCGCGGCGGCCTCGCGCTTCGCCCGCTCACCCCCGGCCGCGGCCTCGAGGCGCGCCACGTCGTAGCGGAAACGCGCGGTCGTGAACGCGCTCAGGTGGTACGGCAGCCGGCGGCCGGGACGCGCCAGGATCTCCTCGCCCTTCGCGATCGCGGCCGCGGCCTCCTCGAGCTCGCCGCGCGCCGTGCGCACGTCGGCCTCGTGACCGAGTGCGAACAGGTGCAATCCCTCGCCGCCGACCTCTTCGGCGAAAGCCTCGGCCAACGCGGGGGTGTCCGCCGAGCGTCGCGCATGCGCCACCTGCATCTGCAGCAGATAGCGTCCAACGCGCGCGGGCAGGTACTCGAACGTGTCCCAGACGCGCTCGATCCGCTCCTGCCACGGGCCCACGGACTCGAAGCGCCCCTGGCGCAGCAGCTTGTCGGCGACGACCTCGCTGTACATGGTGACTTCCATCAGCCGGCCTTTGCGCAGGCTCTCGTCGAGCACCTCATCCGGGATCTCGTGCTCCGGAGACCAGTCGCCACTCAGGAAGTAGTGCAGGTACGCCATGAAGCGGAACAGGACGTCGGGCTCGTGGCCGGCGTTCGCCTCGGCGGCCCGGCGGGCGACATCGAGGAAGCGCTGGCCGATCGAGAACGACACGCCGCCGAACGAGAAGATCCCCACGCCGCCGGCAAGCAGCCCATCGGCTTGCGCGAGCCCCGCGGGGTCGAACTGGAGCACGCGCCGGATCGTCGCCACCGAGTCGAACAGGAATCGTGTCGGCTCCGCGGTCGACTCGACCTCGGAGCGCCGGTGCATCAGCCGGATGATCTCCTGCGTCGGAGCGTCGGCCTCGCGCGGGCGTCTCAGCAGGCGTCCCGCGTAGAGGCGAGCCAGGATCGCGAGCAGGTCGCCCGCAAAGCGCGCCTGCAGGGCTAGCGGATGGCGCAGCACGCGCTCGCCCATGCATTCGAGCGCGGCGTGGAAGTGCTCGAGCGACTCCTTGACCATGCCGCGGTTGTAGAGTGCGTTCGCGATGTTCTTCTCGAGATGCGCGCGCTTGCGCGCGTCCCCGCCATCGGCGTGGACCTGCACGTAGAGCTTCGACGCCTCCTGGAAGAAGTGCAGCGCCTCGTTCGACGCGCTCGAACGGGCCGCCTCGTCGCCGGCGCGGAAGAGAGACTCCTCGGCGCGCGCCACGTCGTTCGCCAGGCTGAAGTGGTAGGCGAGCATCGCGTGGTAGCCGGGGACGTTCTCGGTGAGCGCGTTCTCGATCGCCTCGCCCACGCTGCGGTGCAGCTCCTCGCGCGTGGCGTGGAGCATGCCGTCGTAGACCAGCTCCTGCGCCAGGGGGTTCTTGAACGCGTACTCGACGCCTTGGCGCGCGCCCTGTGGGCGTTCACGGCGCACGATGTACTGCCCGGCCTCGAGTGAGGCGAGATCGCGGGCCAGCCGCTCCTTGTCGTCGAAGTACTGGACCAGCACAGCCTCCTGGAAAGAGCCCCCGATCACGGCGGCGACCCGGAGCACCTCCTTCTCGTCCTGCGGCAAGGCGTCGATGCGTGCCAGGATCACCTCGCCGACGGTCGCGGGCAGGACCGCGTGCTGGACCCGGTCGGTGGCCAGGAAGCCCCGGTCGGTCACCTCGACGGCTCCCTCCTCGACCCAGGAACGGACCACCTCTTCGACGTACAGGGGATTTCCGCCCGAGCGGCTGACCAGGAGCCGGCGCACCTCGTACGGGAGGTCGGCGTGGTGGAAGATGTTCGCGATCAGGGCGCGGGCCGCGTGCTCGGGGAGCGGGCGCAGCTCGACCTCGACCGAGCGGTCCGCATGCTCCGCCCGCGCCGCTTCGAGCACACGCTCGGATGTCGCCTCGAACCCGCCGCGGAACACGTTGACGATCAGGATCGGGTCGGTCGCGGTCGTGCGGAGCAGCGCCTCGAGCAGCTCGATCGAAGACAGGTCCGCCCACTGCAGGTCGTCGAAGACCAGCACCAGGGGACGCCTGGAGCTCTCGCGCCTCAGCAGGTCGATCAGGTTTCCCTGTAGGACCTTGCGGATCACGTCGCCCGGCACGGAGTCGACGCGCTCCTGCTCGTCCGGCCGCAGGCGCAGGCCCGCGATCGACGCCAGGAACGGGTAGACCGCGCGCATCTCCTCGCCGAACACGCCCTCGAGAGCGCGCTGGAGCTTGGCCGGTACGGCGTCGTCTGGGTCGTCGTCGGCGATTCCCGCCCACGAGCGCAGCAGGTCGCCGAACGGATGGAAGCTGAGCTGCTGACCCGAGGACAAGGAGCGGCCCTCGAGCCACTCGACGTGCGAAGCCTCCTCGGACGCGCGCAGCTCCGCGAGCAGACGCGACTTGCCGAGCCCCGCCTCGCCCGACACGTGCACGATGCCGCCCTGCCCGCGGGCGACGGCGGCGAGGCTGCGCCGCAGCTGCGAGAGCTCCGCGTCGCGTCCCACCAGCTTCGAGAAGATCTCGCGCGGGGCGCCCACGCGCCGGCGGTGGATCTGGGGCCGGTCCGACAGCACGTCCCAGCTGGGGATCTCGCCCGCGCGCCCGACCAGGCGCACCGCCGTCGCGGGACGGAACTCGAAGACGTCGCGCGTGAACCGGTACGTCTCGTCGCCGATCCAGATGCCCCCGGGGGGCGCGTCGTCCTTCAGGTGGTCGGCGACATCCACCGGGTCGCCCATCAACGCGAACTCGCGAAGCAGCGGGCCGCTGATGTCACCGGCGATCGCGAGCCCGGTGTTGATGCCCGAGTGGACGTCGAGCGGCATGTCGAGCCCGCGCTCGCGGTTGAAATCGCGGATCACCTGGCGCATCTCGATCGCCGCGTTGATCGCCGCCCGCGGCGCGTCCTCGATCGCGCGCGGCACGCCGAAGAGCGCCATCACGCAGTCGCCCATGTACTTGTCTACGGTGCCCCCGTGCCGAGCCGCCACATCGTCGAGGCGCTGCAGCGACTCGGCAACGATCCCGTACGCGCGCTCGTCGCCGAGCGTCTCGGTCAGGCTGGTGAATCCGCTCATGTCCGCGAAGAGCACGGTCGCGCGACGCCGCTCCGCGTCCGCCCCGCGGTCCTCACCGCGCTCGCTCTCGGAACGCAGCGCCGGCGCCAGGAACGCTCCCAGGATGATGCGGCGCGGATTTCCGGCGGCGCGTTCCTCGACCAGGGCCAGCATGTCCGGGGCCAGCGCCTCGCCGTCCCCGAGCGCTTCGAGCAGGCGCAGGGTGTCCTCGTGAGCGAGAGGGGCGGGCCGGATCTCTTCGAAGCGATCGCCGAAGCGGTCGAGTCCACTCCGCAGGCGCTCGCTCTCGACCCCGCCGGGCCGCGCGACCAGCAGGAACAGGGCCGGCTGATCCTCGACCCTCGGCAGCAACGCTTCGAGCGCGGCGATCGCGTGGGCGTCCGCGCGCTGCAGGTCCTCGACTACCGCGACGACGCGCCGGCCCGGCGCGACCTCGGTGAGCCGCGACTCGAGCGCGCGCAGCCCGTCGGAGGTGTCGGCCTGGATCCAGTCGACGTCCCCGTCCGCCTCGTCGATTCGGCGATGGAGTTCGCGGACGAGACGCGACTTCCCGATGCCCTCCTCTCCGACGAGTGCGACGACGGCGCCCTTCTTGGCGGTGAGCCCGTCCACTCGCGCTTCGAGCCGGGAGAGCTCCCGCTCTCGTCCCACCAGGACGGTCTCGAAGCCCGTGAGCGAGTCACTCCCGCTCGCGGACCGCTGCGATCCGGACACCTCGAAGGTCTCGACGCGCTCCTGCTTGCCCTTCAGCTGCATC
>JAFDDB010000024.1 GCA_019311115.1 Deltaproteobacteria bacterium | reverse complement strand
GCCCCGGCACGCCCCGGCACGCCGCGTGCACATGCAGAGGTGATCTCGATTTGAGGAGATCCCAATGCCCACAGTCCGCCACCGGCAAGTCCGCCGCATGCTCTACCGCCAGGCTGCGCTCCTCTACATCCTAGTGACCTGCTCGGCGGGCAGGTGCGGATAGCCGGATCATCCCGCAACCGGGCAGAGGCGCTAGCGGTCGCCACCGGTGGAGTTCATTCAGCTAGACTGCTGGCTGCGATATGGGTTCCGCCGTCTACAGGTGTGTCGCGCTGCTGTACATACTCATGGTCTGCTCCGCGTACGTCTGCTAGAGCGAGTGACCCTCTCACATCAGTCCGGTGATGGGAGCCGCGTTAGCACCTCGCGGCCAGCGCGCCACGACGGGTAGATGCCTGCGGTCGCGGCGAGCGATATGGCGAGAACTAGCGCGATCCCAATGTGGAGTGGATCGATCGCAATTCGAACCCCCCAGCCGAACGAGCTAGACACGACGCTGAGCATCGGCCGCAACCAGAGCAGAGCCAGCGCGACGCCGCCGATGGTCCCGCAGCCGGCCAGCAGAACCGCGTCTGCGATCACTGCTGCGCTCAGTTGACGGGTGCTGACGCCGGCTATTCGCAGGAGAGAGAGCTCAGTTCTCCTCTCGACGACCGACCCGATGAGCAGATTCGCGATCGAGACGGCTCCGATGCCGCCTGCGAGCGCTCCGAGGACATAGAACAAGGCCGAGATCCGCGCGAAGAGTCGAGAGCCATATTGAGCGGCGGCATCGCCGTACATGAACGTGAGGCTCTGCACTCCGGACGTACTCGCTCGGATGTCGGCGATGAGCGTGTCGAGGTCGCCCACTGGCCAGATGCCGACTGTCGCGTAGCCTGGTTCGCTCCAGATTGAGTCGAACCGCTCTAGCGTTAGAATCACCTGCCCGATCGTGCTGAAGTCCCTGATGACACCTGCGATCCGGAACACCCTAGGCCCGACCGGCGTCGCGAGTTCGATCCGATCACCGACGTCGACGCCAAACCTGCTCGCGAAGACATCGGTGACAGCGGCTTGACCCTGCTGCATCCCCTCGAGCAGGGATTGGCTGGAACCTGAAACAAGCCCCAGCGAGGTGTGCTGCGCCCTGACGCGTAGGTCGGAGCCAATGAACAGGACGTCTCGGCCCGCGTAGCGACCCAGTGTGACCTTGTTTGGCATGAGACCGGCGACACCCGGAGTGGCGCGGAGGCGGTCTACGATCTCCTGCCTGACGTACTCACGGTGTAGCTGTAGCGGGTCGCCGGCAGTGATCCTGGCGCCGCCGGCATATCGGTTGGCTGACCAGACATCGACCGAACTCGTGATGCTCTCGATGGTTGCGTGGATCGCTAGAGTGGCCCCCGCTGTCACCGCGATCGCTGTGATCGCCTGCGCGGCGCGGTTGGTGCGTGCCGTGAGCGAGGACCCGACCAGGTCTCCAATGCGCGGGACAACGGAATCGAGAACCGGACGCATAGCCGCGATCCCAGGCCGCAGGAGTTGCTCGGTCGCGACCCAGAGAACGTAGGCGGTCCCCGGCAGCACTATCGCAAGCTGAGCGAACGCGGGCATGCCGGGCCACACGAACGCTGCCGCCGTCACGGCTGCTGCAGCCCAGAAGCGCCTCTTCGGCGACGCATAGCCAGTGGCTCGAGACGATGTGGGCGAGAGGACATCGAGCGGACGCGTCCGCATTGCCCGCTGTGCCGACGGCGCGGCAGCCAGAACGCTCACTAGGCCCCCGACCGCGATCGCAAGGGCCGCGGACCGGAGAGAGAGGCCAACTGGCGCAAACTCGACTCCGGTGACCGTCGTGGCGACGCTCGAAAAGAACCCCAGAATCAGATCAGATGCCAGGCCGCCTAGGGGCGTGCCGATCGCGACCGCCAGCATTCCGACAACCACCGACTCGGCGAGGATCAGAGTGCGCACTCCTCGGGGCCCGACGCCCGCGAGTTGAAGAAGCGCAAGTTCCCGGAGGCGCCGATCGGCGGACATCGCCGTTGTCGTGTACGAGATGAAGCCGGCCACCGCGACGCCGATCAGGACTACCAGGAGTACTCCACTTCGCAGAGCCTCGATGACTCCCGCGAGTGCGGCATCTGAGCTCGAAGGCGAGACTTCAGCGATCCCTGCGGTTCGGCGCCGGAGTTCCTCCGCGACCCTGTCTACGGCACCTGCGGCCGCGACGATGTCGATCCGATCGACAAGGCCCTCTCGCCCGACCAGGAGCTGGAGACCGTAGACGTCCATCGCTGCGACCTGGCCTCCGTAGGCGTCAGCGATTCCTCCTGGCTCGAGGATGCCGCGCACGACGAGTTCGATGGGTCCGGTGGTTGAGTTCGCGGCGAGCCTGTCGCCCAATCCAAGTCCAAGTCTCTCGCTGAGTGCTCGGGTGATGACTACGGAATCGGGCAAGCTCACAAGGCGGAGCGAGTCCCGGACCTCGACTCCTCGTTCCCTGATCGAGTACTGATGGACTTTCTGGTCGGCGAAGAAGTCAACTCCTACGACGTGGAGAGCGGTCCCGTCGTCGAGCCACAGCGACGCGATCATCAGGAGCGAAGCGGTTTCGACTCCGGGAACCGCTCGTAGCTCCGCTATCATGGAGTCAGGGATGCCTGCCGACCCCGCAGTTACGTGGAGGTTCGCACGCCCCGATAGTGCAGCAGAAGTGCGATCGAGTTCCGCGTCAACCGACCGCGACGCGCTCTCCAGCCCGACCGCCAGCGCGACGCTCACCGTGATTCCGATGATCGAGAAGAGGGAGAGAACTTTGTTCCCGCTTCGGAAGGTCTGTTGGATGGCTAGGTAGAGGGTGGGGGGTAGCCGCCAGAGGAACTCGTACATCGGCTCTCGACGTGCGCGTGGATTGCGCTGTCTTCAGTATAGCCGCGGACGGGGCGATCTCCGCGCGACGGTGCTGCGGAAGTCCCGCAGTGAACGTGTGTTCACGCTGGGGTGGGCGCCGTGGGCGCCCGCGGCCGCGCTTACTTGCCGAAGAGTGCGACCGAGTCGGCGTCGAGCGGCGTGTCGGTTTCGCGCAGGCTCGGGACCGACTTGGCGTCGCTCTCGATCGGGTCCACGAGCAGCAGGCTCGGGGCGCTGTCCTCGCCGAAGAGGTTGCCGCCGGGCTTTGCGAAGAGGTCGAGGCCGGTGTCTTCGTTGGCGTCGCGCACCAGGGGTTCGGCCTTCTTCTCGGGTGGCGTGTTGGGATCTTCGCTCGACATGACCCCGTACTGATCGGTCGCGGTGCGCGGTTTCTTGCGGGCGCGTCACCGTTCGGTGTCGATTCGGGCAGGCTGCCCGCAGGCGATGTGCGGTGCGGGTGCAGGCCGGCGGCAGGGCCGTCAGGCGATGGCCTTGGCTTCCTTCAGTCTGGCGATCTCGTCGGCCGGGATCCCCCAGTCGCGCAGGATCTCCTCGCTGTGCTGGCCCGCGTGCGCCGGAGGGCGCTCGAGCTTCGGCGGGGTGCGGCTGAAGCGCGGAGCTGGGCCGGGTTGCACGACGCCGCCGCTCTCGACGAAGGTCCCGCGCTCGGCGTTGTGCGCGTGCCCGGGTGCCTCGGCCATGGTCAGCACCGGGGCGAAGCACACGTCGGTGCCTTCCATGATCTCGCACCACTCGTCACGCGTCTTCGTCAGGAATATTCCCTCGAGCTTGCGCTTGAGGTCCGGCCACGCGCTGCGGTCCATCTGCGGGGGCAGGTCGGCGTCGCCGAGGCCGGTGAGTTCGAGCAGTTCGGCGTAGAACTGGGGTTCGATCGAGCCGATGGACACGTAGCCGCCGTCGCTCGTCTCGAACGTGTCGTAGAAGTGTGCGCCGCCGTCGAGCAGGTTGTCGCCGCGTGACTCGGTCCAGAAGCCCGAGTGCAGCATGCCGTGCATCATGGTCATCAGCACCGCTGCGCCGTCGACCATGGCCGCGTCCACGACCTGGCCCTGTCCCGAGGTTCCGCGCTCGACCAGCGCCGCCAGCACTCCGAAGGCCAGCAGCATGCCGCCGCCACCGAAGTCACCGACCAGGTTGAGCGGCGCGAGGGGCTTCTCGCCCTTGCGGCCGATGGCGTGGAGCGCGCCCGCGAGCGCGATGTAGTTGATGTCGTGTCCCGCCGCCTGCGACATGGGTCCGCTCTGTCCGAACCCTGTCATGCGGCCGTAGACGAGACGCGGATTGCGCTGCTGGCAGACGTCGGGCCCGAGACCCAGCCGCTCCATCACGCCGGGGCGGAAGCCCTCGAGGATCACGTCGGCCTTCTCGACCAGCCGCAGCACGGTCTCGACGCCGTCGGGTTGCTTCAGGTCGACGGCCAGGCTGCGGCGGCCGCGGTTCAGCAGGTCTGCGGGCGGACTCGCCGGGTCACCGCCGCGCACGCGGTCGGCGCGGTCGATGCGTACGACCTCGGCGCCCATGTCGGCGAGCATCATGGCCGCGAACGGTCCCGGCCCGATGCCGGCGATCTCGATGACTCGTACTCCTTGGAGCGGTCCCATCTTCGCGTCTCCTGGTCTGCGGCGAGCGCAGAGCATACCGCCTCGCTGCCGACCGCGTCTCGCGTGCGCTATCCATCACCGCATGCGCGCAGCGCTCGCCGTGATGGCGGTCGGACTCGCCTGTACCGCGACGCCCGTGGGCGACGGGCGCAACGCCCGCGAGCCCGACGGAATCCCCACGCCGCGCAGCGCGCCCGCCACCGCGTACACGATGCGCGACGCGAACCGCGGCGCCGAGCCGTACTCCGCCTGGTTCGCCGACAGCGACGGGCGTACCGTGTACTTCGGGCTGAGCCCGTTCTGGACGCTCTGGTGGGCGACGGACGGTGACTTCGCAGCCGACCTGGAGCAGACGGGCGATCTGCTGATCGGCCGCTTCGACCTCGCGACCGAGCGCTTCGGCGCGCCGCTCGTCCTACGGGACGAGGGCGCAGGCCGGACCTCGGTCTGGGACGTGCTCGCGCACTCGAGCGGACGCGTCTGCTTCACGACGTACTTCGACGCCATGGGCTGCGTCGACCCCGCCACCGGCGAGGTGCAGCGCTTCGAAGCCGCGGGCCCGGGACTGAACGAGTTGGTCGAGGGGCCGGGCGGCGACCTGTACGCGACGCGGTACTCGAGCCAGCCGCTGGGCGAGCCCGCCGGGAGCTTCGGCGCCGTCGCGGTGATCGGGCTCGACGGGCGCCTGCTGCGCGAGCACCGATTGCCGAACCCGCCCGGTGGCCTGACCGCGCCCAAGAGCCTGGCCGTCGATCCCGCGACGGGCCACGTCTGGGTCAACACCGACACGTTCATGGCCGACGGCTCGACCGTGCACGAGACCCTGGAGCTGGACGCAGCCGGTACGGTCGTGTCGAGGCAAGGCGGGGACCCTGAGCTCCACTTTCCTTCGTTCGCGCCCGACGGAACCGGCTTCTTCGCCGAGACCGAGGCCGGCTCGCTCTACCTGCGCATCGTGCCGCCCAACGCCAACGCCAACGCCACGCCGCTGCGGCTGCCGCTCGGCCCGATCGCGGCGCTCGACTTCGTGCAGGACATCAAGCACGGCGCCGACGGCGAAGTCGTGCTCGCGCTCTGGTCGGGCAAGCTCTTCATCGTACGCCCGGACGCGGACGGATGGACGGCACGTGCGGTCTCGCTCCAGCGCCTGAGCGAGTGCGCCGCGCCCGAGAGCCAGTCGCTCGTCTACAGTGCGTTCACGTTCGGCGACCGGGTCTGCGCGACACTCTTCTGTGGCGCACGGATCGTCTGCGCCTCACAGGACGAGCAGGGCGGCGAGGGTCGAGCAGACCACGCCCAGTCCCGCCGCCACCAGGGCGAGCGGTAGCTGCGTGCGCACGTGGTGCATCAGGTCGCAGCCCGTGAACATGCTCGAGAGGATGGTCGTGTCCGAGATGGGCGAGCACTGGTCCCCGAACACCGCGCCGCCGAGCACCGCGCCGAAGCAGATGCGCACGTAGGTCGGGTCCGCTTCGAGCGCCCACGCGAGCGGCATGGCGATCGGGAACACCACCGCGTACGTGCCCCACGACGTGCCGGTCGCAAAGGCGATCACCATGCACAGCGCGGCCAGGATCGCGGGCAGCGCCACGGCCGGGATGCCGCCGCCGAACGTCGAGACGATGAAGCCCGCCGTGCCCAGTTCCTTCGAGACCGTTCCCAGCGTGACGGCCAGGCCGAGCACGATCGCCCCGATGGTCATCTTCTGGCAGCCGGACACGAAGGCGGCCAGGATCTCGCCCATCGGAAGGCCCCGGATGGCGGCGACGACCATCGCCGAGAGCACCGATCCCAGGAACGCCTCGTTGATCGAGTTCACACCGAGCAGCACGTAGGGCACGATCGCGCCGCCGAGCAGCACGCCGAGCGGAACGCCGAAGTCCAGCAGCGAGGGCGCGTACCCGACGGTGCGCGGCGCAGCGGCCGGCGGGGGAACGATCAGCGGCTCGGAGTCGGGCGCGTCGAGCAGGCCTTCGTCCAGCGCGCGGTCCCGCGCCTGCCGCATCGAACGGCCCACCCAGGGCAGGGCGCCGCGCGCCAGCAGGAACGTCGAGGCGATCGCGAACCACGCGTAGAAGTTGAACGGGACCGAGGCCCAGAAGAAGGACTGACTCGCGTTCCCGTCGGGAAACAGCGGGATCGTGCCGACGACGAGCCCGGCCACGTAGGCGGGCCAGGCGTTGAACGCGAGCAAGGTGGCGACCGGCGACGCCGTCGAGTCGACCACGTAGGCCAGTTCCTCGTGGCTGACCCGGTGCTGGTCGGCGACCGGCTTGACGGTCGAGGCGGTGAGTACCGTGCTGACCGTGCCGCCCTGGTGGAAGATCAGTCCGAGCACCCAGGCGAACGTGAGCGACGACTTGCGGTCGCGCGCCATGCGCGTCGCCACGGTCTCGGCGAAGTGCCGCGCCCCGCCGGTCCGTTCCCAGAGTCCGATCAGCCCGCCCAGACACCACAGGTAGATCAGCAGGATCTGCGCGTAGCCCTTGGAGCCCATCGCCGGCAACAGGAACGAGGTGATCGGGTTCAGGTCCGACAGGCGGCCGGTCCCGATCGCCAGCACGACGCCGCCCGTCACGATGCCGGCGAAGAGCGCGGTCAGCACCTGCCGCGTCACGAAGGCCAGGGTGATGGTGACGAGGGCCGGAAGCAGCGATAGCCAGGTCGGGTCGGCGGCCTCGATCATTGCTGGCAGAGTTGCCGCTTGCCTGTCATTCTTCAACTCCCTTCAGCTTCGGCGCGAGAACCCGATGCATCGGGGAGCCGATTGGAGACTTGCATGAGAGCCCCCCTGACCCTGCTTCTGCTGCTCGCACTGGCCCTGCCGGCGACCGCAGGGGCGCGGGAGTACCGCGCGAGCCGCAGCGGGCACCCCCTCCGGATCGTGGCGTATGTGCTCCACCCGATCGGATACGTGCTGGACCGTCTCATCTTCTATCCCGCCTGGCGGATCGCGCAGAACGACAGCGTGGGCGCCTTGGTGGGCATGGAGCGCACCGTGCAGGCCGTCGAGGAGGGTGTCGACACCCCCCGGCGGCGGTACCCGAACGTGCTGATCCAGATCGACCCGCCCAGCAACGAGCCCTGGACGCCGCCCGAGGAGCCCCAGCCCGACCAGCGCTGAGGCGCATTCTCCGCTCTCCGACTCGCCCCGTCACCTGCCGCGCCCGCATAAGCTTGGCACCCGCTTCGCCCAAGCGGTATGGTTTTTGCTTACGAGCAGGGGAGAATCGGATTGAACCGAGCACCATGCGTGCGGAGCAGGGCCGCCGCGGCCGCCTTGGGGATCCTCCTGGCGGGCTGTACCCCGGTGTCGAGCCTGGACACCGGCGCGGTCGAGCCGGAGACCGCGGCCTCGGTTCCGGCGGTGCTCGAGCGCGTGGTGTTCGAGGGCTACGCGCAGGGCGAGCGCGAGGTCGAGGTGCTGGCCGCGTCCGCCCAGGTCGACCCGTCGACGCGCATCGCGCGGCTCACCGACGTGAAGATCTCGTTCGAGGACCCGAGGCGCGGAGCCATCGTCGTGCACGCCGAGGGCGCGCACCTCGATCTTGCGAGCGACGACTTCGTCCTGGTCGGCTCCGTCGACGGATCGACCGCGAGCGGCGAGCGCTTCGTCGGCGAAGAGATCCGCTACGACGCCAAGACGGAGACGTTGCGCTCCGACCGTCCCGTGCGCGTCTACCGCGAGAACATGATGCTGACGGGTGACGGCATGGTGATCGACGTCGAGACGCGCCGCATCACGATCCAGGGACGCGTCCGCACGAAGATGAGGCCCAGGTGATCGGCACGCTCGCCAGGCTCGGTGTGCGGGTGCCGTCCGTCGCACTCGCACTCGCGCTCGTGCTCGTGCTCGGACTCGCGTCACCCGTGCCGGCCGACGAGGCCCCGAAGACCGCCGTGCCCGTTCCCGAGGAGGTCGAGCAGGAGACCTCCAACGAGACGGCGGCGGCCGCGCGTCTGGGCCTGCAGGTCTCCGAGGGAGAGCCCATCGACATCAGCTCCGACGAGCTCGAGGCGTTGCGGGATGCCGACGGCGGGGAGCGCGTCATCTTCCGCGGCAACGTCGTCGTCCGGCAGGGCACCCTGTCGATCCGCGCCGCGCGGCTCGAGGCCATCTACCCCAAGGGGGCCGGGGGACGTCCCGAGCGGATCGAGGCCAGCCAGTCGGTGCGCATCCGCCAGGAGGGCGCCGAGGCACGGTGCAAGCGGGCGGTCTTCGAGGAGCGCGCGGGCCGCATCGTGTGCACCGACGACTCCGGCGAGGCGACGCTCGAGCGGGCCGGCGACGTGGTGCGGGGGGAGCGGATCGAGTTCGACCTGCGCAAGGGCATTCTGCGCGTTCGTGGGCGCGCTCGCGTGCGCATCCTGCCGCGTCCGAAGGACCCCGAAGCGAAATCCCCAGGAGACTCGAGCGAGTGAGCGCGACGCTGCACGCGCGTGACCTGGTCAAGCGCTATGGCGCCGTCGAAGCGGTGCGCGACATCGACCTGGCTGTCGCTCCTGGCGAGATCGTGGGCCTGCTGGGCCCCAATGGCGCCGGAAAGACCACCACGTTCAACATCATCGTGGGCCGGATCCTGCCCACCGCCGGCCGCGTCTTCCTGGGTGATGAGGAAATCACCCATCTGCCGATGTACCAGAGAGCGAGGAAGGGCCTGACGTACCTGCCGCAGGAGCCGTCGGTCTTCCGCAAGCTCACGGTCGAGGAGAACATCCTGGCGATTCTGGAAACGCTGCCGCTGTCGAGACGCGAGCGTCGCGAGCGCCTGGACAAGCTGCTGGGCGAGCTGGACCTGCGCGACAAGGCGCGCCAGCGCGCGGTGACGCTGTCGGGCGGGGAGCGGCGCCGTGTCGAGATCACGCGCGCGCTCGTGCTCGACCCGCGCTTCCTGCTGCTGGACGAGCCCTTCTCGGGCATCGACCCGATCGCGGTGAGCGAGATCCAGAAGATCATCGGGCAGCTCCGCGACCGTGGCATCGGGATTATCATCACCGACCACAACGTGCGCGAGACTCTGGCGATCTGCGACCGCGCCTACATCATCAAGGACGGCCGCATCATCCGCGAAGGCACTCCCACCGCGATCGCCGACGACCGCACCGTGCGCGAGATCTACCTGGGGCAGAACTTCCGACTGTAGGCGTGACATGGCACTCGAACTGAAGCAATCGCTCAAACTCTCCCAGCAGCTGGTGATGACGCCCCAGCTGCAGCAGGCCATCAAGCTGCTCCAGCTGTCGTCGCTCGAACTCGTCGACGCCGTGCAGGAAGAGCTGATGCAGAACCCGGTGCTCGAAGAGGCGCCGGAAGAGGAGAGCCGCGAGGCCGCCGACGCCAAGGAGGCCGCCGACCGCGAGCGCAGCGGCGTCGACTCGCCCGAGGCGTCCGCCGCCGCACCCGAGGAGCCCGAGTCCGGACCGGTCGAAGTGCAGGCGCCCGAGGACGCGCCCACCGTCGAGCCGGAGCCGACGGCCGACGAAATGGTGAGCGACGTCGACTGGGACAACTACATGGAGTCCCGTCCGCAGACGGGGTCGTTCCAGAAGGACGACGACGACCGCCTGCGGCTCGAGGACAACATGAGTCCGCGCGAGTCCCTGAGCGAGCACCTGATGTGGCAGCTCGGCTTCTCCGAGCTCGACGGCGCCGAGCGCGAGATCGCCTGCCGCGTCATCTACAACCTGAACGAGAACGGCTTTCTCGAGGAAGACATCGGCGCGATCGCCGAGCGCGCGAACGTCGATCCCGAGCTGGCCGAGAAGGTCCTGCTGCGCGTGCAGGAGTTCGACCCCGTCGGCGTGGCCGCGCGCAGCCTGGCCGAGTGCCTGCTCGTGCAGGCGCGGCGCGCCGAGGTCGACGACCCGCTCGTGCTCAACATCATCAGCGAGCACCTGGACCTGCTCCAGCGCCGCGACTTCCGGGGCATCGCGCGTCTCGAAGAGGTGACGATCGATGACGTCGCCACCGCCGCCGACGTGATCAGCAGCTTCGAGCCGCGGCCTGGACGCGAGTTCACCGAGGACGACCCGATCTACATCACGCCCGACATCTACGTGCACAAGATCGGGGACGAGTACCACGTGGTGCTCAACGAAGACGGGCTGCCGAAGCTCCGCGTCAGCCGCAAGTACCGCGAAGTCCTGAACCAGAACGAGACCAAGGAGACGCGCGACTACGTGCGCGAGAAGCTGCGCGGCGCCGTCTGGATGATCAAGTCCATCCACCAGCGGCAGCGCACGATTTCCAAGGTCATGCAGTCGATCCTGCGCTTCCAACGCGAGTTCTTCGACCGCGGCCAGGAGTACCTGCGTCCGCTCAACCTGCGCGACGTCGCCGAGGACATCGGCATGCACGAGTCGACCGTCAGCCGCGTCACGACGAACAAGTACGTGCAGACGCCGCACGGTGTCTACGAGCTGAAGTTCTTCTTCAATTCGAGCATCCGTACCTCCGACGGGGACTCGATCGCATCCGAGAGCGTCAAGGAGAAGATCCGGGCGGTGATCGCCAAAGAGGACCCGAAGCAGCCGCTCTCGGACCAGCGCATCGCCGAGGTCCTGCGCTCGGCAAACATCGACATCGCGCGGCGCACCGTCACGAAGTACCGGGAATCGATGAAGATTCTGTCTTCGACAAGACGGCGGCAGTTCCGCTAGACTGGGCCGACTGGCGTCCGAGAGGGTTCGTTCATGAAGCTCACCGACATCCTCATACGCGACGCATGTCTCGTCGACCTGAAGGCGCGCACCAAGAAGGACACGGTGCGCGAGCTCACGCAGGCGCTCGCCGCCTCGGTCGAGGGCCTCGAAGAGGCCGGACTCATGCAGATGCTGCTCGAGCGCGAGCGGCTCGGCTCGACGGCCATGGGAGACGGCATCGCCATCCCGCACGCGCGTCTCGAATCGCTCGACCGCCTGCTGGCCAGTTTTGGACGCAGCCGCCAGGGCGTCGACTTCGACTCGCTCGACGGAAAGCCCACGCACCTCTTCTTCCTGCTCGTGGCCCCGGGCGCCGAGGGCAGCGCCCACCTGCTCACGCTGGCGCGCCTGTCGCGCTTCCTGACGAACCCCGCGTTCCGCGAGAAGCTCCTCCAACTCGACTCCGTCGATGAACTCTTTGCGGCCGTCGAGGAGGAGGAGTCGGAGAGCTAGCGTGAGCGGTTCGGGTCCTGCGGCGACGCGAGTCCATGGAACCCTGGTCGATGTCGGCGGGGTCGGGGTGCTGATGCTCGGCGCGAGCGGCATCGGCAAGAGCGAGTGCGCGATCGAGCTGGTGCGCCGAGGGCACCGCCTGATCGCAGATGACGTGGTGACCATCCACGTCGACAAGGACGGCGACGCGATCGGGGAGAGCCCCGAGCTGGTCCGCCACTACATCGAGCTGCGGGGAATCGGAATCGTGCACGTGCCGAGTCTCTTCAGTCCCGACTCCGTGGCCGACCGGGCGAGTGTCGAGCTGGTGGTGCAGCTGGAGAGCTGGGGGGACGGCGAGATCGAGCGCATCGGTCTCGAGCGGCAGAGCGTCACGATCGGCGGGGTAGACCTGCCGTCGGTGCTGCTTCCCGTCGCGCCCGGGCGCAACGTGGCGACGCTCGTCGAGGTCGCGGCGCGCAACCACCAGCTCCGGGCCGAGGGCCGCAGCGCAGCGGGCGACCTGGACCACCGCGTGTCCGAGTCCCTGCGGAGAAAGCAGTGAGCTCCGGACCCGAGCTGGTGATCGTGTCGGGGCTCTCGGGAGCTGGCCGCACGACCGTGATCAAGGCGCTCGAGGACGTGGGATTCTACTGCGTCGACAACCTGCCGGTCGTCCTGCTCGAGCGCTTCGTCGAGCTCTTCGGCGAGGAGACGAGCCGGCTCGCGGTCGTGATCGACGTGCGCGAACGCGGGTTCCTCGACAGCTTTCCCGACGCGTGCGACTCGCTCCGCGAGCGTGGCACGCTCAAGGAGCTCGTCTTCCTCGACGCCGCCGACGACGAGTTGGCCAAGCGCTTCGACGAGACGCGCCGCGCACATCCCGCCGAGGGCAGCTCGCAGGCCGGCCCCGCGGAGGCGGGCGGATCGAAGCTGCTCGCGAGCATCGCCGCCGAGCGTCGCATCCTGGCGCCGATCGCCGAGCGCGCGGACCTGACGATCGACTCGACCGGCATGAGCGTCCACGACCTCAAGCGCTTCGTCACGCGGCACTACACCGGTGCGTCGCGCAGCGGCCGCATGGAAGTCGAGCTGGTTTCGTTCGGCTTCCGCTATGGTCCGCCCGAGGCCGCCGACCTGATGATGGACGTGCGCTTCCTGCCGAATCCGAACTTCGAGCCCGACCTGCGCGACCGGACGGGGCTCGATCCCGAGGTCTCGGGCTATGTTCTCGACGATCCCCGCACCGGGGCCTTCCTGGAGCGGTTCTTCGAGTTCCTCGACTTCCTGGAGCCGCTGTACGAGGAGGAGGGAAAGGCGTACCTGACCATCGCGATCGGCTGTACGGGCGGAAAGCACCGCTCCGTCTCCGTGGTGGGTGCCCTGGAACGTCACCTGCTAGACCGTAAGATCCACGTGCGGGTGACTCACCGTGACGTGGAAAAGTAGAACCGTGGAAGCTGGGAGAGGCATGTGTTCGGCGTCCTGATCGTTACGCACTACCGGCTCGCCGAGGAGTTTCTCCAGGCGGTGCAGCTCATCGTGGGCGAGCTGCCGAACTTCCGCGCCATCGGGCTCGACCCGGCGACGCCGCCCGACGAGATGCGCCAGCGCATCGAGGCGGCGCTGAAGCAGGTCGATGGCCCCGCGGGCGTGCTCATGCTGGTCGACATGTTCGGCGGCACGCCGTCGAACCTGTGCATGTCGTTCCTGGACGAGGGACGGGTCGAGGTGGTGACCGGACTCAACCTGCCGATGATCGTCAAGCTCGGACGCGTCAAGGAAGAGACCGACCTGGCCGGGATCGCGCAGATCGCGCGCGACTACGGGCGCCGCAACATCTCGGTCGCCAGCGAGGTGCTGGCGGGTGGCGGCCGTTCCGAGGACGGCGAGTGAGCCGCTGCGAGGCCGACGTCGAGATCTCGAACGAGTTGGGGCTGCACCTGCGGGCCGCGGCGGCGTTCGCGAAGCTCGCCGACCAGTTCGACGCCGACGTGACCCTGGTGCGCGAAGAGGCCTCCGCGAACGGCAAGAGCATCATCGCGATCGTCACGCTGGCCGCGGCCAAGGGCTCGCTCGTGCAGATCGTGGCCGACGGCCAGGACGCCGACGCCGCCGTGCGCGCGCTGGTCGGCCTGGTCGAGGACCGGTTCGGAGAAGAGTCGTGAGCGGAACCGCGGCTCTTCACGACGACGCCAGCGGGCGCAGCGGCGTCGCGGCGTCGCGCGGCATCGTCATCGGTCCCGCGTATGTGCTGCGCCGCGAGCGCCTGGTGATTCCGGAGTACCACGTCGAGACCCACCAGGTGCCCGGCGAGATCCAGCGGCTCGAGACCGCGTTCTCGGAGACGCGCGCGCGGCTCCATGAGATCCGCGAGGGCATGAAGGAGACGGGGCTGCTCGGCGACGTCTTCGACGCGCAGTTCCTCTTTCTCGAGGACCCGACGCTGCTCGAGAACGCGCGGCGCAACGTGCAGGAGCTCCTGCTCAACGCCGAGTGGGCGCTGCAGCGCGAGCTTCGCCGCCTCGAGGCGCTCTTCGAGTCGATGCCCGACCCGTACATCCGCGAGCGCAGCAGCGACATCAGCTTCGTGGTGCGCCGCGTGCTCCAGGCCCTGATGGGACGCGAGCCCGAGGGACTCAAGAACGCGCCGCCGGGCGTGGTGGTGGTGGCGAACGACCTGACGCCCGCGGAGCTGGCGCAGGTGCACCGCGGCCACATCGCCGGCTTCGTGACCGAGGCCGGCTCGCCTACGTCGCACGTCACGATCATCGCGCGTTCACTCGAGATCCCCTCCGTCGTGGGCGTCGGGACGGGACTGGCGCGCGACCTGACCGACGGAACCGTGCTGATCGTGGACGGAAGCGCCGGGCGCGTGCTGATCGACCCCTCGCCCGACACCATCGCCGAGTACGAACGGCGCCGCGACCAGCGCGCCATGTTCGAGCGGCAGCTGCTGCGCTACGTCGACCTGCCGGCCGAGACCAAGGACGGCGTGCTGATCCGCATGCTCGCCAACGTCGACCAGGTCGACGAGATTCCCGACGCGCTGCGCTACGGGGCCGAAGGCATCGGTCTGTACCGCACCGAGTTCTTGTTCATGAACCGCACGGACCTGCCGAGCGAAGACGAGCAGTTCGAGGCGTACAAGGCGGTGCTCGAGGCCATCGCGCCGCGCCACGCGGTCATCCGGTCGCTCGACCTGGGCGGCGAAAAGGTCCCGTCGGGGCTCGACATCAGCGAAGAGCCGAATCCGGCGCTCGGCCTGCGCGGGGTGCGCATGTCGATCGCGCGCCCGGACATCTTCCGCACGCAGCTCCGCGCGCTGGTCCGCGCCTCCGCGTACGGCCGGCTCAAGATCATGGTGCCGATGATCTCGTCGCTGTCCGAGGTGATCTTCTCTCGCGAGCAGCTCGACCGCGTGACCGAAGAGCTCCGCGCAGAGGGGGTCACGGGCTCGGCCAACCTCGAGCTCGGCGTGATGATCGAGACGCCGGCGGCAGCCACCATCTCCGACCTGATCGCGCCTCACGCCGACTTCCTGTCGATCGGGACCAACGACCTGATGCAGTACACGCTCGCGGTGGACCGCACGAACGAGCACGTGGCCTACCTGTACGAGCCGCTGCACCCGGCAAATCTCCGGCTGATCCAGCGCACCTGTCAGGCCGCCCGCCGGGTGGGGATCCCGGTGACCATGTGCGGCGAGATGGCGGGAGACCCGCTCCACGCCTGGATCCTGATGGCGCTCGGCGTCGGCGAATTGTCGATGGCGGCCTCTTCCATCCCCCTGCTGAAGAAGATCGTTCGGGACTCCACCGCGGCCGAGGGCCGGGACCTGCTTGCGGCCGTCTACAGGCTCGGCGGCGCCGAGGAGATCCGCCACCATGTGGAGCAGCACATGGCGAGGCGATTTCCCCTGGAGTTTGAGCAGATCGGCGCGAGCGGTTAGAGTGCCCCCGCCGGCCCCTCCGGCGGCCGCACGGGCGGGCCCGGATGGCACGAGGCGGGCCTCACGCCCCAAGGAGAGCTTCATGTCGCGACGACTGTTTACCTCGGAATCCGTCTCGGACGGGCACCCGGACAAGGTCTGTGACCAGGTTTCCGACGCGATCCTGGACGCCTATCTCACGGGCGATCCCGACAGCCGCGTGGCCTGCGAGACGCTGGTCAAGACCGGCTTCGTGGTGGTCGCCGGCGAGGTGACCAGCAAGCACAGCATCGACATCCCGCAGACCGTGCGCGAGGCCGTGCTCGACATCGGCTACGACGACGCCCGCGCGGGGCTCGACGGCAAGTCCTGCGGCGTGCTCGTCGCGCTCGAGGAGCAGTCGGTGGACATCTCGCAGGGCGTCAGCGAGGGCGAGGGCCTGCACAAGGAGCAGGGCGCCGGCGACCAGGGAATGATGTTCGGCTACGCCTGCGACGAGACCGAGTCGCTCATGCCGATGCCGATCACGCTGGCGCACCGGCTGATGATGCGTCACCGCGAGCTACGCGAGACCGGCGAGCTCGAGTTCCTGCAGCCCGACGCCAAGTCGCAGGTCACCGTCGAGTACGGCGAGAGCGGACCGTCGCGCATCGACGCGATCGTGCTCTCGACGCAGCACACGCCCGACATCCAGCACGCAGACCTGGTGAAGCAGGTGCGCGAGTCGCTGATCCGCCCCTGCATTCCCGACGAGCTGGTGGACGACGACACGCGCTTCTTCGTCAACCCGACGGGGCGCTTCGTGGTCGGGGGCCCGGTGGCCGACGCCGGCCTGACCGGACGCAAGATCATCGTGGACACCTACGGCGGCATGGGCCGCCACGGCGGCGGCGCCTTCTCGGGCAAGGATCCATCCAAGGTCGACCGCTCCGCGGCCTACGCCTGCCGCTGGGTCGCCAAGAACCTGGTCGCCGCGGGCGCGGCGAGCCGCCTCGAGGTGCAGGTTTCGTACGCCATCGGCATAGCCGAGCCGGTTTCGGTCCGGGTCGACACCTTCGGCACCGGCAACGTGGACGACGAGAAGATCGAGGCCGCGATCGGCAAGTTCTTCGACCTGACGCCCAAGGGCATCATCGAGTCGCTGGACCTGCGTCGGCCGATCTTCCGGCCGACGGCAGCGCACGGTCACTTCGGCCGCGACGAGCCGAATTTCACCTGGGAGAAGACGGTCAAGGCCGACGATCTCCGCCGCCACCTGGGCCTGTAGGAGAAGCTGAGCATGGACAAGACGGACCGCTACTGGGTCGCCGACCTGGGCCTCGCCGAGTGGGGACGCAAGGAGATGGGTCTGGCCGAGAAGGAGATGCCGGGCCTGATGGAGCTGCGCCGCCGCCACGGCAAGAAGAAGCCGCTCGACGGCGCGCGCATCATGGGCAGCCTGCACATGACCATCCAGACGGCCGTCCTGATCGAGACGCTGGTCGAGCTGGGCGCCGACGTGCGCTGGGTCAGCTGCAACATCTTCTCGACCCAGGACCACGCGGCCGCCGCCATCGCCGTCGGCCCGAACGGCACCCCCGAGAAGCCGCAGGGCACGCCGGTCTTCGCCTGGAAGGGCGAGACGCTCGAGGAGTACTGGGCGTGCACCGACGTCGCACTGCGCTGGCCGGACGGCAGCGGCCCCGAGATGATCGTGGACGACGGCGGTGACGCGACGCTGCTGATCCACAAGGGCGCCGAGTTCGAGAAGGCGGGCGAGGTCCCGGCCTTCGACAAGGAGAACGACGCCGAGGAGTGGGGCGTGATCCTCGACCTGCTGCGCAGCCAGTTGCAGAAGGACGACGGGCGCTGGACCGGCATCGTCGACACCTGGGTCGGCGTGAGCGAAGAGACCACCACCGGCGTGCACCGGCTCTACCGCATGGAGAGGGAAGGCACGCTGGTCGTGCCGGCGATCAACGTCAACGACAGCGTGACCAAGAGCAAGTTCGACAACATCTACGGCTGCCGGCACTCGCTCCCCGACGGACTCGCGCGCGCGACCGACGTGATGCTCGGCGGCAAGGTGGCCGTGGTCTGCGGCTACGGCCAGGTGGGGCAGGGCTGCTCCACGGCGCTGCGCGGCCAGGGCGCCCGCGTGATCGTGACCGAGATCGACCCGATCTGCGCGCTGCAGGCGGCCATGGAAGGCTACCAGGTCAAGCGGCTCGAAGACGTGGTCGAGACGGCCGACATCTTCATCACCACGACCGGGAACAAGGACATCATCCGCATCGACCACATGGAGCGGATGAAGGACGGCGCAATCGTCGGCAACATCGGCCACTTCGACAACGAGATCGACATCGCCGGGCTGAAGGACGTGCCCGGCATCCAGCGCATCAACATCAAGCCGCAGTACGACCAGTGGCTCTTCCCGGACGGGCACTCCGTCATGGTGCTGGCCGAGGGCCGGCTGCTGAACCTGGGCTGCGCGACCGGCCATCCGAGCTTCGTCATGTCGGCGTCGTTCACGAACCAGGTGCTGGCGCAGATCGACCTGTGGGAGAAGAAGGGCAAGTACGAGAACAAGGTCTACGTGCTGGCCAAGGAGCTCGACGAAGAGGTCGCGCGGCTTCACCTGGACCAGTTGGGCGTCGAGCTGACGCGCCTCACGCCCGAGCAGGCGGACTACATCGGCGTCACCGTCGAGGGCCCGTACAAGCCCGACTATTACCGCTACTAGCCCGCTAACTCTTTCGTTTAGTTGACGTTTTCCCCATTCTGGGCGATATCCTCGGGCCATTGGACGGAGGGGCGGTGGGCCTGCGGAGCTTGACGATCGCAACGGCAGCGTGCGCGCTGGCGCCGCTGTCCCCGACGTGGGCCGACTCCGTAGTCCGCGTCCGCCATTCGGCAGACGTGGCCGGAGCGGGCCCGTCCGGGCGGGTGATCTCGGTGCCCCTCGAGCAGTACGTGGCCAGCGCCGTCGCCAGCGAGGTCTACGCCGACTGGCCCGCGGCCGCGCTGCGGGCGCAGGCGGTGATCGCCCGGACCTACGCCCTGCACGAGCGCGCCCAGCACGCGCGCGACCCCTTCGACGTCGAGTCCACCGTGATCTCGCAGCGTTACGGAGCGACCCCGGTCTCGGCCCCGGTGCGGCGCGGCGTCCAGGCGACCCGCGGCGAGTACCTGTCGCACCACGGCCAGCCCATCCTGGCGGTCTTCCACGCGGTCGGGGGCGGACGGACGGCCGCCTCGGAGGAGGTCTGGAGCGAGGCGCTTCCGTACCTGCGCAGCGTCGAGTCGCCGGACGACGACGCCCCCGACTTCTTCTGGAGCTACGAGATCGCTCCGGCCGACTTCTTCGACGCGGTGCGCGCCTCGGGCCTCGACACCGACGACGGCCCGGTCGCGGTGGTGCGCCGCACGCCGAGCGGGCGCGTGGCGCTGTTGCAGGCGGGCGACGTGGAACTCTCGGGACGCGACGCCCGCGACCTGCTGGGCGGCCGGGCGCTGCGCAGCACGCTCTTCGACGTCCAGCTCGAGAACGGCAGCCTGCGCTTCTTCGGAAGCGGTTCGGGCCATGGCGTCGGGCTGTCTCAGTGGGGCGCCCGCGAGTTCGCCCGCCGCGGCTGGAGCTACCGCCAGATCCTGGCGCACTACTATCCGGGGACCGCGCTCCGCAGTCTCGACGGTGGATCGTCTCCCAGGAGGGAATCGCGTTGAATCTCGAAGTCCCCATTCTGCTGGCACAGGCCGCGCCCGACGCCGGCAGCTCGCTCGGCCCGTTCATGGTGCTCGGCGCGCTGTTCCTCGTGATGTACGCGCTCATCATCCACCCGCAACGCAAGCAGCAGAAAGAGCAAGCCAAGATGCTCGGTGAACTCTCGAAGGGCGACGCGGTCGTGACGACCGGCGGGATCTACGGCCGGATCACGGGCATCGCCGACGACGTACTCACCGTCGAGATCGGCGACGGGACGAAGGTCAAGGTCAAGATGGAGAGGAGCGCGGTCAAGGGTCTCCAGCCGAGCAAGCCCGAGGGCGGAACGATCGCATGAGCCTGCGCAGCCGTCTGATCTGGATCTCGGTGATCGCCGTATTCGGCATCTACGCCGCCTATCCGAACCTCTTTTCCGAGCAGGAACGGCTCGACAATCCGTGGATTCCCGACGCCGGCCTGACCCTCGGACTCGACCTGCAGGGCGGTGTGCACTGGCTGCTGCGCGTCGACACCGCGACGGTCATGCGGCAGGAACTCGACGTCAACCGCTCGCAGATCGAAGAGGATCTCGACGCCCGCAACATCGCCCACGGCGAGCTGCGCGTGGTCGAGGCGAGCCGCATCGAGATCGACGGCGGCGACCCGGCGGCCATCCGGGCGCTGCTCGAGGACCGCTACACCACGCTGGCCGTCGCCGATCGGGAGGGCGGCGGGCTCGAGCTCACGCTGACCGACGACTGGAACACCTACGTGCTCGAGCGCGGCGTCCGGCAGTCGCTCGAGGTGCTGAACAACCGTATCGACCAGCTCGGCGTGCGCGAGCCGATCATCGCCCCGCAGGGCGAGGGCCGCGTGCTCGTGCAGATGGCCGGCGATATCGATCCGGAGACTGCGCGTAGCATCATCTCGGAGACGACGTTCCTGGAGTTCAAGCTGGTGCTGGCGTCGGCGCCGAACCGGGAACTGCTCGAGGCACAGTACGCGGCGGGCCTGCCCGGCGACACCGAGGTCGCCGTCTCGCACGGCAGCGACGGCGCGGTCACGGCCGCCTACCTGGTGCCGACGACGCCGGCGCTGACCGGCGCCATGCTCGAGGACGCGCGGCTCGGCTTCGACCGGCGCAACCGGCCGATCGTGCAGTTCCGCTGGAACGGAGAGGGCACCAAGATCTTCCGGAAGTTCACCGGCGACAACGTGGGAAGCAACCTGGCGGCGATCGTGGACGGCGAGGTGATCACCGCGCCGCGCATCAACTCGCGCATCGGCCGCGAGGGCATCATCGAAGGCGCGTTCACGCAGGAAGAGGCCGCGAAGTTGGCCGTGGCGCTTCGCTCGGGCGCGCTTCCCATTCCGCTCGTGATCGAAGAGGAGCGCAGCGTCGGCCCGTCGCTCGGCGCCGACTCGATCCGGCAGGGGCTGAACTCGATCCTGATCGGCGGCGCGGCCGTGGTCGTGTTCATGGTCGTCTACTACAGCACGTCGGGCCTGATCGCGAACGTGGCGCTGGCGCTCAACATCATCCTGATCGTCGGGCTGATGAGCGCCTTCAGCGCGACGCTCACGCTGCCGGGAATCGCGGGTCTGGTGCTCACCATCGGCATGGCGGTCGACGCGAACGTGATCATCTTCGAACGCATCCGCGAGGAGAGACGCAGTGGCAAGACCGTCCGCAACGCCGTGCAGGCCGGGTTCAACCGCTCGAGGCTCACGATCCTGGACGCGAACATCACCACGATCATCGCGGCGGTCGTGCTGCTGTACTTCGGACGCGGACCGGTGCAGGGCTTCGGCGTGACGCTCGCCATCGGCATCTTCTCGAGCGTGTTCTGCGCGCTCATCGTGACGCGCGCGCTCCTCGAACTGACGCTGGCGCGCGGCGGTGAGAGGCTTCGGATCTGATGGAGCTGATCCGGCCCGATACCAAGATCGACTTCATGAAGCAGGCGCGTGTCCTCGGCTTCGTGTCGTTGGGCGTCGTCGCGCTGGCCGTCCTGCTGATGGCCGTGCGCGGCTTCAACCTGGGCATCGACTTCAAGGGCGGCACCGTTCTCCAGGTCGCAGTGCCCGAAGAGGCCGGGCCCGTGGACGAGGCGCGCATCCGCAGCGCGGTCGCGGCGATCGACGTTCCGGGCGCGGCCGACGCGGTCATCGTGCGCTTTGGCCCAGCGGAAGACCGCTCGTTCCTGATCAGCCTGCCCACGTCGCAAGAGGAGGCCGGCGCGGAGATGCCGGTCAAGATCCTGGACGGCCTGGCCAAGGCGCTGGGCGCGCCGGTGGACGACCAGCGCATCGAGTCGATCGGCGCGAGAGTCGGCCAGGAGCTGCGGGCGCGGGGCTTCTACGCCGTGCTGCTGTCCTGGGGCATGATCCTGCTCTACGTCTGGTTCCGCTTCGACCTGCGCTACGCGCCGGGAGCCGTCGCCGCGCTCGTCCACGACGTGCTGATCACCGCCGGCGTGTTCGTCGCTCTCGGCTTGGAGTTCAACCTGCAGGTCCTGGCGGCCCTGCTGGTCGTGATCGGCTACTCGCTCAACGACACCATCGTGATCTACGACCGGATCCGCGAGAACCTGGAGCTCCGCGGCACGACCCACCTCGAGGACGTGGTCAACCAGAGCATCAACCAGACGCTCTCACGCACGCTGCTCACGTCGCTGACGACGCTGCTCGTGGTCATGGCGCTGTTCGTGCTGGGGGGGCCGGTAATCCACGACTTCGCGCTCGCGATGCTGATCGGCGTGACGGTCGGAACCTACTCGACGATCTACGTGGCGAGCTCGCTGCTCGTGGTGTTGGAGCGCCGCTTCGGCGGCCCCGGCGGATCCGCAGGCGAGACGCGCGCCTCCAAGGCTCGCGCCCGCGCCTGAAGTTCCTCTCGTCCGGCCCTAGAGCGCCTGCTGCTGCGGGGCGATTCGGGGCTTGGACGGCTCGGCCTTCTTGGCCGTGGCCTGCGCCTTGGGCTGGGGCTGCTGCGTCGCCGCGCCCTGCGTCATGACGATCGTGCCGTTCACCTGCGCGCCTTCCTGCACCAGCAAGCGGGGGCTCGACAGGTCGCCGTCGATGCGTCCGGACTCGGACACCTCGATGCGCTCCGTGGCGGTCACGTTGCCCTGGACCTTGCCCACGATGGTGCACTGCTTGGCGTTGATCTCGCCCCTCACGTCGCCGTTCGGTCCGACGGTCAGGTGGTGGTTCTTGAGCTCCACGCGACCTTCCACGCGGCCCTCGATGACGGTGTCCTCGTCGCCGGTGACGTCACCCTTGATGCTGATGGACTTGCCGATGTTGGCCATTGGAATCTCTCTCTCCCCCATCTTCTTGCGCGCGACGCCGCTTCCACCGGCGCTCGCGCGCGTCGGGTACGGCGTCGTCGGTGCGACGGAAGACGATTCGCTCGACTCCGTCTGACCGCGCTTGCCCTTGAACAGGTTCATTTCATGCTCCCCACCACAGTTCGGCTCATAGACCGGCAACTCCGTGAGGGATATCACACTACGGGGCAGACGCGCACGCGCTCGCCAGGACGTAGTGGAAACGCCACGCCCTGGCCGGACCGCGGCGTCTTTCCCCCGGAGCGCCTCAGCGTGTGAGCTGGTCGCGGACCGAGATGTTCAGGCGGTCCAAGAGCGTCCCCTGCGCCCGGTCGAGGTCCGCGATCGCGTCGCGGTGTACCTGGAGCGAGCGGATCAGCTGGCGCTCGGCCTGCGCCAGATCCTCCTCGTGCTGCAACACCTGGAACGGCGTCGAGTCGCCGAGCCTCAGGCGCTCCTGCTCGGCGTCGAGCGTCTCGGACTGTGCCACCCGGTTGCGCTCCGCCGCCTGGATGCCCTCGATCGAGCTGGCGAGGTCGCGTACCGCCTTGCGCACCTCCAGGAGCACCTTCTGCTCCTCGCGGCGCAGGCTCGTCTTGGCGCGGCGGAACCCGATCTCGGCCTCGGTCTCGGCGGCCCTCGCCACCTGATTGCCGATGGGGATCGAGAACTGTGCGCCGATCGTGTAGCTGCGGTTGCCGTCGTTCCTGAAGAACTTGTCGTACGACTCTTTACGGTTGTTGGGAATGATCGTGTTGGGATCGTCGGACCGCCCCGAGAGCCCGTCGAACTGGTAGCGCCCGACCAGGTCGAGCGTTGGAAGGACCTGGTTCTCCGCCAGGTCGAGCTGGAGCCGGGCGTCGTCCACCAGGCTGCGGGCGGACGCCAGCTCCGGCCGCAGTTCGAGCGCCTTGGCGGTCGCGACGCCGACCTCCACCTCGTAGTCCACGAAGACGGCCTTCTCGGTGATGACCGTCCGCTCCTCGAAGACGCGCTCGCCGGGCGCGAAGACGGCGTTCAGGAGCTGGTCGTGGGCAGCGCCCTCGGCGTTCTCGGCCACGATCAGCTCGAACTCGCGCTGCGCGACTCCGGCCTCGGACTGCACCACCTCGACTCGCGAGACGACGCCCACCTCGTACTGCACGCGCGTCTGTTCGAGCAGCTCGGACGCCGTCTCCAGGCTCTTGGTGGCGACGCGCGTATTGGCGCGGGCCGCCGCGAGGCCCCAGTAGCGCCTCTCGGTTTCGACCAGCAGGTCGGTCAGGTCCGCCTGGAAGTCGTCGTACGAGCGGTCGCGCGCGATCGAGCTGCGGGCCACCAGGATGCTGGCGTCGTTGGTGACGAGGTCCCTCAGCAGGGGCAGCGTCACCAGCGTGACCCACTGTGCGTTGTACTCGGGGTCTACGTTCGCGAAGGGCGAGTCGGAGCGGTTGCGCGAGAACTCGTACTGCGACGAGTACTCGAGGCCGAGCGACGTGACACCGCTCAGGCCCGCGTCCCAGCGGCCGGTGTCGGTGTTGATCGTCGATCTCGCGGTGCCGCCGCCGGATGCAGAGACGCCATCGACGATGGCGCTCGCGATCGGAGTCTCGTCGTGGCTGTAGTCGTAGTCCGCGAAGAGCAGCGGGTCGAAGATCCCCTCGGCGCCGCGCAGCACCTCTTCGGAGATCGCCGGCTGGTACCGCGCCAGCTCGATGTCCAGGTTGTTCTGGAGCGCGAAGCGCAGGGCCTCCTTGAGGGTCAGCAGGTCGCCCTGGGGCTGGGCCGGCTCGGGCTGGATGCCGGGCGGCGCCGGCACCGGCGTGGTCGCTGCGCCTCCGGATCCGCCCGCCGCCGGCTGGTCGGCCTGCGCCATGGGAGGCGAGACGAGAAGGACGAAACAAACCGCTCCTGAGATCACCCCGCGGAAACCGCTCACTGCTGACTGTACCCCTCGCTTCGAGCCACCGGTCATCCCCGCTCGCATGAGCGGGAGCCGCTCGGCCTCTCGATCGGGGGGGACGTCAAGTTAGGGTCCGCTGTGCGCACGACGCAAGTCCGCGCGCGGTAGAAAGACAGTGGATCCGCACGCGAACTGCGCCGCAGCTATGATCGTGGCGATGGAGGCCATTGCTGTCGTGCTCGCTGCGGGACGCGGACTGCGTCTGGGCGCCAATCTACCCAAGGCGCACGTGCGCGTGGCGGGTGGCAGCCTGCTGCAGTGGAGCGCCGCGGCCCTGGCTCGGGCGCCCGGCGTGTCCGGGGTCCTTCCGGTCGTGGGTCCGGACAGCGCCGCCCGCGTCGCGGAGATCGGCGCCGGCTGGAAGGGACCTGCGCGGCTGCTCGACGCGGTGCAGGGAGGCGAAGAGCGTCAGGACTCGGTGGCGGCCGGGCTGCGCGCGATCGAAGCGCAGGCGCCGGACGCCGAGTGGGTGCTGGTCCACGACGCCGCGCGCTGTCTCGTCACGCCGGCGGAAGCCGCTGAAGCGCTGGCCGCCGCGCAGGCCACCGGGGCGGCCCTGCTGGTCGCGCCGGTCGAGGACACCCTGAAGCGGGTCGAAGACGACCGGGTGACCGGGACGCTCGACCGCGGTGCGCTCGTGCGCGCGCTGACGCCGCAGGTCTTCCGCGTTGCGCTGCTGCGCCAGGCGCTGGAGCGCGCCGAGGCCGACGGGTTCCGGGGCACCGACTGCTCGTCGCTGGTCGAGCGCATGGGCGTCGAGGTGCGCACGTGTCCGGGCCGCGCGGAGAACTTCAAGGTCACCTCGCCGCCGGACCTGGAGCGCGCCGAGGCCATCCTGCGGCGGCGGGCGGCGGAGGACGTGACGTGAGGGTGGGGCAGGGGTTCGACATCCACGCGCTCGTGCCCGGGCGCAGGCTCGTGCTGGGGGGAGTGGAGATCGCGCACGACCGGGGGCTCCAGGGCCACTCCGACGCCGACGTGCTCGCCCACGCCGTGGGCGACGCGCTGCTCGGCGCCGTCGGGGCCGGCGACCTGGGACGGCACTTCCCGTCCTCGGATCCGGCCTGGGAGGGCGCCAGCGGCAGCGAGCTGATCTCGCACGTCCTGGCCCGCGTCGAGGCGGCCGGCTTCGCGATCGAGAACGTGGACACCACGCTGATCGCGCAGGAGCCGCGGCTCGGGCCGCACACTGCTGCCATCCGCAAGGGGCTGGCGGCCATGTTGCGCCTTGACGACGAGCGGGTGAACGTCAAGGTCAAGAGCACGGACCGGCTCGGGGCGATCGGGCGCGGCGAGGGCATCGCCGCACAGGCCGTGGTCCTGCTGCGACCGCTGCAACCGTCGAAACCCTAGCCACCGTCCGCACGCCGTCAGGATGTCGTCAGGAAGAGAGGGATCCCGCTTGAACGAGCTGCAGCTGTACAACACGTTCACCCGCAAGAAGGAGCGCTTCTCGGCGCTCGAGGGCCGCCAGGTCCGCATGTACAGCTGCGGGCCCACGGTGTACGGCCACGCGCACCTCGGCAACATGCGTCCGTACGTGTTCGCGGACCTGCTGCGGCGCACGCTGCTCTGGTGCGGCTACGAGGTGAAGCACGTCATCAACATCACCGACGTGGGCCACCTGACCGACGACGCCGACGCGGGCGAGGACAAGATGGAGCTCGCGGCGCGCAGCCTGGACCTCTCGGCCTGGGACATCGCCGAGAAGTGGACGCGCGTGTTCAAGGAAGACCTGGAGAAGCTCTGCGTCCTGGAGCCGCACGTCTGGTGCAAGGCCACCGACCACATCGCGGAGCAGATCGACATGATCCGCATCCTCGAGGAGAAGGGCTTCACCTACAGGGCGCGCGACGGCGTGTACTTCGACACGACTCGCGACCCCGAGTACGGGACGCTGGCGCGCCTGCACCTGGACGCGCAGCAGACGCAGGAGCGGATCGAGGCGTCGTCGCACAAGCGCTCGCCCGCGGACTTCGCGCTGTGGAAGCTGTCGCCGCGCGAGGTCGCCAAGCGCCAGATGGAGTGGGACAGCCCCTGGGGCGTCGGCTTCCCGGGCTGGCACATCGAGTGCTCCGCCATGAGTTCCAAGTACCTGGGCGTGCCGTTCGACATCCACACCGGGGGCGTCGATCACATCCCCGTGCACCACACCAACGAGATCGCGCAGTCCGAGGCCGTGTTCGGGGTGCGGCCGTGGGTTCGCTTCTGGATGCACAACGGCTGGATGATGTTCGACAGCGGAAAGATGTCGAAGTCGGGCGGCGGCGTCGTGACGCTCGACGACATCGAGGAGATGGGCATCGAGCCCGGGGCCTTCCGCTACTTCCTGCTCAGCGCCCACTACCGCCAACAGATCACCTACTCGCAGGACGCCATCGAGGGCGCGCAGGCGTCGCTGCGGCGGCTGCGGCGCCACGCGGCCGAGGCGCGCGAGAGCGACGAGAGCATCGGAGCGGAGCGGGTCGAGACCTACCGCGGCCGCTTTCGCGACGCGCTGACCGACGACCTGAACTCGCCACAGGCGCTGGCGGTGGTCTGGGAAGTCGTGCGGTCGAGCGACCTCGGCGGCCGCGAGAAGTGGGCCTTGCTCGTCGACTTCGACCGCGTGCTGGCGCTCGGGCTCGAGTCCGCCGGACTCGACGTGCCCGACGTGGACGAGGACGCGATGCGCCTGATCGAGGAGCGCGAGGCAGCGCGCGCGGACCGGGACTGGGCGCGTGCGGACGAGATCCGGGACCGCCTGCTCGAGATGGGCATCGTACTCGAGGACAAGCCGGACGGCACGCGGTGGCGGCGTGCCTGACTTCGAGGTCGTCAGCAGCTACACGCCGCAGGGCGACCAGCCGCGGGCGATTCGCGAGCTGACCGAGGGCGTGCGGGCCGGGCGCCGTCACCAGACGCTGCTCGGCATTACCGGCAGCGGCAAGACCGCCACGATGTCGTGGGTGATCGAGCAGGTGCAGCGCCCGGCGCTCGTCGTGGCCCCGAACAAGACGCTCGCCGCGCAGCTCTACTCCGAGTTCAAGCAACTCTTCCCCAACAATGCCGTCGAGTACTTCGTCTCGTACTACGACTACTACCAGCCCGAGGCCTACCTGCCGGCCACGGACACCTTCATCGAGAAGGACTCGTCGATCAACGACGAGATCGACAAGCTCCGGCACTCCGCCACGCGCTCGGTGCTGTCGCGGCGCGACGTGATCGTGGTGGCGAGCGTCTCGTGCATCTACGGGCTCGGCTCGCCAGCCTCGTACGGTGAGATGCACAGCTTCATCGAGAAGGGCATGGAGCTCAATCGCGACGAGTTCCTGCGCAAGCTCGTCACCATGCTCTACGAGCGGAACGACTACGACTTCCATCGCGGCACGTTCCGCGTGCGGGGAGACGTGGTCGAGGTCTTTCCCGCCTACGAAGACGACCGCGCGCTGCGCATCGAGTTCTTCGGGGACGAGGTCGAGTCGATCACCGAGATCGACCCCCTGCGGGGAAGCGTGATCCAGCGGCCGCGCCACGCGGTCGTCTTTCCCAACAGCCACTACGTGTCGACTTCGGAACTGATCCAGCGCGCGACCGAGGGCATCCGCGACGAGCTCCAGCAGCGCATCGCGACGTTCCGCGAGGAAGGAAAGCTCCTCGAGGCCCAGCGCATCGAGCAGCGCACCATGTACGACATCGAGATGCTGACCGAGATGGGCTTCTGCCACGGGGTCGAGAACTACTCGCGCTGGCTCGACGGCCGGAACGAGGGCGAGACGCCCTACACGCTGCTGAACTACTTTCCGAAGGACTTCCTCTGCTTCGTGGACGAGAGCCACGTGACGGTGCCCCAGATCGGCGGCATGTACCGCGGTGACCGGGCGCGGAAGGAGACGCTGGTCAACTTCGGCTTCCGGCTGCCCTCGGCGTTCGACAACCGCCCGCTGCGCTTCGAGGAGTGGGAGACGCGCGTTCCGCAGCTCATCTACACCTCGGCCACTCCGGGCACGTACGAGCTCGAACACAGCCAGGGCGTGGTGGCGGAGCAGATCATCCGGCCGACCGGACTGATGGATCCCGAGGTCGAGGTCCGGCCGGCCACGAACCAGGTCGAGGACCTGCTCGGCGAGATCCGCCAGCGCGTCGAGTGGGGCGATCGCGTGCTCGTCACGACGCTCACCAAGCGCATGTCCGAGGAGCTGACGACCTACTACGAGGAGCTCGGCGTCCGCGTGCGCTACCTGCACTCGGACATCCCGACGATCGAGCGGACCGAGATCCTTCGCGAGCTGCGGCAGGGGACGTTCGACGTGCTCGTGGGGATCAACCTGCTTCGCGAGGGCCTGAACCTGCCCGAGGTCTCGATGGTCGCGATCCTCGACGCCGACAAGGAAGGCTTCCTGCGCTCGGCCCGGTCACTGATCCAGACGATCGGCCGGGCGGCGCGCAACGTGCGCGGCAAGGTGCTGCTCTACGCCGACAAGGAGACCGACTCGATCCGCGAGGCGGTCGGCGAGACCAACCGGCGGCGCGACCTGCAGCGCGCCTACAACACCGAGCACGGCATCACGCCCGCGTCGATTACCAGCGACATCGCGAGCCTGGCCGACTCGCTCTACGAGCGCGACTACGTGACCGTTCCGACGGTGGCGGAAGCGGAGGACCTGTCGGCCGAGGAGCTGGCCGGGAAGGTCGAGGGCCTGCGCGGCGAGATGCGCTCCGCCGCCGAGGCGCTGGACTTCGAGCGCGCGGTCCTGATCCGCGACCAGATCAACCAGATCGAGGAGCGGGCGCTGCTGCACGGCTTCGAGACGAAGCGCTCGGGCAAGGGTCGAGGGCGCGGGGGCCGCGGGCGGAGAAGGCGATGAGCCCTCCGGACTCCCCGCCGGACTCTTCCGCAGACGCGCCGGGCGACACCCCAACGGACGCCGTACCGCCCGAGGTGCGGGCCGCCGCCGCGGCCGAAGAGCTGGCCGCGCGGGTCCGCGAGCTGCCTGCGGAGTCCGGCGTCTACCTCTTCCGCGGGGACGAGGGCGCCGTGCTCTACGTGGGCAAGGCGCAGAACCTGCGCCAGCGCGTTCGCTCGTACTTCTCGCGCGGCGGAGACGGGCGCTTCCGCATGCACTTCCTGGTGCCGCGAATCCGCGACGTCGAGGTCGTCGTCACGCGCAACGTCAAGGAGGCGCTGCTCCTCGAGAACCAGCTGATCAAGAAGCACCGCCCGCGCTTCAACGTGCGCCTGCGCGACGACAAGAACTACCTGGGGCTGCGCATCGACGCGCGCGAGAGGTTCCCTCGCTTCAGCGAGACTCGTCGCTTCGGCACCGACGGCGCCAGCTACTTCGGGCCGTACACGTCCAGCAAGTCGATGCGCAAGACGCTCGGGGCCCTGCAGAAGGTCTTTCCGCTGCGCACCTGCAGCGACACGGTGTTCAAGAGCTACCAGCGCAAGGGCCGGCCCTGCTTGGAGCACGCGGTGGGGCGTTGCGCGGGGCCATGCTGCGACCTGATCGACGAGACCGCCTACGGCGAGCTCGTGACCGGGGCGATCCGCTTGCTCAAGGGCCAGAGCGTGGATCTGCGCCGTGAGCTCGAGGAGCGCATGCAGGAGCTCGCCTCACAGGAGCGCTTCGAGGACGCCGCCCGCCTGCGCGACCGGCTGGTCGCGATCGAGCGCACGGTCGAGAAGCAGTCGATGATCTCGGTGCGATTCGTGGACCGGGACGTCTTCGCGATCGCGCGCGAGGGACGGCGCCTCGAGATCCAGTCGCTTCACGTCCGGCAGGGCGTGCTGCTCGGCGGGAACTCGTACTCGTTCCGCGACGTGCGCATCGATGACGCCGCAGTCCTGGAGTCGTTCCTCGCGCAGTTCTACGACGCGGACCGGGATTTCCCCGGCGAGGTGCTCGTGCCGATCGAACTCGAAGGCGCGCGGCTGCTGGAGTCGCTGTGGCGCGATCGTCGTGGCCGGGTCGTGCGCCTGCACGTTCCCCGGCGTGGAGAGCGCAGGCGCCTGATCGAGATGGCGGAGCGCAACGCCAAGCTGGCGCTCACGGAGCGGTCCCGCCGCGAGGGAGACAGCGAGGTCGCACTCCGCGAGCTGGCCGGGCTGCTCGGCCTGGCCGGACCGCCGCAGCACATCGAGTGCTACGACACGTCGCACCTGCAGGGGACGTTGCACGTGGCGTCGCGCGTCTCGTTCCGGGACGGCCAACCCGATCCCGACGCCTACCGCCGCTACCGAATGCGCGAGGCCGAGCCGGGAGACGACTACGGGGCAATGCGCGAGGTCCTGCAGCGCCGCCTGGCACGCCTCGACACCGACCCCGCGCCCGACCTGATCCTGCTCGACGGCGGCAAGGGACAGCTGAACGCGGTGCGGGCGCTGCTCGCCGACCTGGGGATCGAGGGCATCGCGCTGGCGTCCCTGGCCAAGGAGCGCGACGACGAGTCGCCGAGCCCCCGGGTCAAGCGCCACGGCGGCACCAAGCGCGAGAAGCTCTTCCTGCCCGGCGTCAAGGATCCGCTGCTGCCGCAGCCGGACGCTCCCGCCTTCCTCGTGCTCCAGCGCATCCGCGACGAGTCGCACCGCTTCGCCATCCGCTACCACCGCGAGCTGCGCCGCAAGTTCGGCCTGCGCTCGATCCTCGACGAGCTGCCCGGCATCGGCCCGGTCAAGCGGCGCTCACTCCTGCGCACCCTGGGGAGCCTCGAGCGCGTGAAGCGGGCGAGCGAAGAGGAGCTGGCCGCGGTGCCGCACGTCAGCGCGGCCGATGCTGCCGTCGTCGCTCGCTTCTTTCGCGCAGCGGCGGACGACGCGGTCAAGAGCGACGCCGAAACAGCCGATTCGGGTACTGACGGGGACTGAATTCCCGCTCAGGAGCGGCATGCGCAGATCCGCTTTGCTGCCCGCACTGATCGCTGTGACCTGCATGGCCGCTGCCGGTGCGCGGGCCGAGATCTATACCTGGACGGACGCCAAGGGACGCGTCCACATGACGGACGACCGCTCGCAGGTCCCGCCCGAGCACCGCAAGTCCGCCCGGCGACCGGAAGTTCCCGTGCAGAAGCCGGCGGCCTCCAAGTGGAACTCGCTGCCCGCCGCGCAGTCGGTCTGGCAGAACGCGAACCCGTCGTCCGGGCCGCCAAACGCCAACATCGAGCAAGAGGGGCGTACGCATGTGCTCTACGTCGATCGCGCGGGGCGCGAGATGGTGGTGTCGGCGACCTGCGACGGCACCGCGGGCATCCCTTTCGTGGTGGACACGGGCGCCATGCTCAACACCATTCCCGCCTGGGCGGTCAGGAAGATGGGCATCGAGCTGACCCCGGACCTGCCGAGCACCAGCCTCGCCGGCATCGGCGGACGTCCGATGCAGGTGCCCCTGATCCGCATCGCGCGGCTCGAGGTTGGCACGGCGGTGGTCGAGGACGTCGAGATGGCGGTCCTGTCGACGATGAACCAGGGGCTGCTCGGGATGCCCTTCTTCAACCACTTCAAGGTGCACACCGACCCGACGTCGGGGAGGCTGACGCTCGAGGAGATCGACCTCAACGGGATCGAGGGCGTGTACGGCGGCCTCGACGAGAAGGCCTGGCGCTCGAAGTTCCGACAGATCCACGGTCAGCTCGCCCACCTGCTCTCGATGAAGGAGGACATCCCCTCCTATTTCGAGACCGCCTCGGGGCCGTACGTGGAGCAGATCGAGGAGCGCGAGGAGTATTGGCGCAATCAGCTCGACGATCTGGAGGAGCGCGCGACCCGCGCCGGCGTGCCTGCGTCGTGGCGGTATGAGTAATCTCGTCCCCTGATCGGGAAACTGAATTCCGCACGCAGGCTGGCGCGCCCGGAGCCGGCTCCACAGCAAAGTGCAACGCCGGCCGCAGGTGGGCGGCCCCGCGCGCGAATCTGCCTGTGCACGAGCGCGCGCCGCATGGACCCGAGGTTGGCATCGGACTTGCTCTTCAGAGCGCCATGCAGACAGAGAAGCTCATGGAAGCGCTCGAGACCCGCTTCGGCGTGCCGCGGGAGTTCGCGACCCCGCTCCTCCCCATGCTCGAACGGGTCGCGTCCGGGGAGCCTTCCTCCGCGGAGTGGAACGTCGTGCTCGCCGGGATCGCGCGCGCCTATCGAGCTTCGCAGGGCGAGGTGGACAAGGGCGCCGAGGTCAACGAGGTGTCCGGGCTGATGAACCAGTTTGCGGGCGAGCTGAAGAAGCTCGACGAGTCGTTGAAGGTGCTGTCCGTCTACCTCGACCGCGTGAACCAGCACATGCATCCCTCGCTGGGCTCGCGCTTCCTGCACTGATCCTCCCCCCCCCGTCCTGATCCTGCCCCCAATCCGATCCTCCCCCGTCCGAGTGTTCCGCGGAGGATCTCGTGCCGCGTCTTCCGGCGCTGCGCCTGCTTCTGCCGTTCGCCGCGGGCATCGCGCTCGAGGATCGGCTCGCCTGCGAGCCGCACGGGGCGCTCGCCGTGTCTGCGGGTGCGGCGCTCGGCGCGCTGCTCTTCGCGTGGCTCGGCCGGCCCGCCGCCCGGCCCTTCGCGCGGCCGGGAGGTGCGCGCGCCTGCGAG
>JAFDDB010000209.1 GCA_019311115.1 Deltaproteobacteria bacterium | reverse complement strand
GTCTGGATCCGCGACCGCGAGGTTCCGCATCGGCACGACCGCCACGATCTCCTCGTGGTCATCCTGCGCGGGTACGGGGGCATGACGCTCGGAGAGACGGAGCGCGCGCTCGGTGAGGGATCGATCCTCTACGTGCCGCGAGGCACGGTCCACACCTTCCGGAACGCGTCACCGGAGCCCGCGGTCGCCTACGCGGTCTACGTGCCTGCTTTCGACGGTGTCGACCGCGTCATTGTGCAGGCTCGTGATCGAGCAGGTCCTTGATGGTCTGCTGGTCGAGCTTGTAGCGGAACTTGATGAACGCCCCCTTCGAGGTGTAGTTGCCGTCGGAGAAGTCGTCGTCGCGGAAGCCCGCAAAGTTGTACCCGACGCTGACCCACAGGTTCGTGACGATCTTGTAGCCGAGGCTGACGCCCAGAGCGGTGTCGTAGAGGTCGGACTTCCACGAGCTTCGGATCCGCGCGTGACCGCCGAAGTCCCAGCGGTCGTTCAGGTCGCGGCGGAACTCGAGGCCCCACAGGTCGATGTAGCCGTCGACGTTCTCGCCGTCGATCTGATCGAGCAGGTACTTGGCGCCGTACTGCATCGACACCTGGAAGCGCTCGCTCCACTTGAAGTTCACGTGCAGGTTGTTGACGAGGCGCCGGCTCTCGAAGTCGAACTCGCCGTCGTTCTCCTCTGCGGTGAGTTCCGTGCGGTCGAGCACGACCCAGCGGCTGCCGAGCGGCCGGTAGACGAAGCCCAGATCGAGCTTCCCGAGCCGCGTGTCGGCGCCGTCGTCCGCGCGGGTGCTCGACAGGTCGAGTCCGACCGAGTAGCCGATTCCGTCCTGGATCTCCTGGTAGAAGCCGGTGAAGAGCGTCAGCTTGTCCGCGCGCTCGCCGAGCCGGTTCTCGATGCGGCCGGTCCAGGACCACCGCGGGGTGCGGTAGGTCGAGCCCAGTGAAACGGCCGTGAAGTCGTCGTCGATCGTGCCCGAGGTCGGGGGCACGTCGGCGTTGAACTCGTAGCGCGGCTCGTTGCGCAGGGTAGCGGTGCGGTCGAGCGAAGCGTCCACGCTCCAGCGGTCGTTCACCTGCCAGCTCTGCGTGAGCCCCAGGTTGGCGAACAGCCGCTCGCCGCTCTCCGTCACCTGCTGTTCGATCGACGTGTCGGCGGTGGCCCCGCTCCAGGGGCGAGTGCGCAGGCCGGCCCGCGTCCCGTGCGCGTCCTCGATCTCGCCGAAGCTGAACTCGTGCTCGGCAAAGGCCGTGACGCGCGAGGTGATGTCGTAGTCCGCGCCGAAGATCAGCCGCGCGGGGTTGTCCACGTTCTCGTCCCCGCCGCCGAGCGCAAGCTCGCTGTCGGCACGGAAGCGCAGCTTGCGGTCGAGCATCTCGTAGCTCGCTCCCGCCAGAAGCAGGCTCGACTCGGCGTCGTCGTCGTCCTCGAGGCGGTCGCGCGCCCAGCGCATGCCTGTGTAGGCGGAGATGTTTCCCTCGTGGAACTGCAGGCGGGCGTCCACGGCGTCGCGGTCGGCTCCGTTCTCCAGGTTCGTCTGGCGGTAGGCCTCGCCTTCCACCGAGAACTGGTCGTTCAGGCGCAGGCGGCCGTCTACGCCGAGCTTGCGCGTGGCCGTCTCGGTTCCGCTCTGCTGTCCCAGCCCGAAGTCTGCCTGCTGCTCGCGGACGTACGCGCGCGCGTCCAGGCGGTCGTGACTCGTCACGATCTCGGCCAGGTAGGCGCTGCCGTCCTCGCCCCCGTCCGTACGCTCGGTGTTGCTCCATGCGTACTCGGCCCGCAGGCTGGTGTGCGAGTCGATGTCGTAGCGGAAGTCGGCTCCGAAGAGCTCTCCGTTCTGGCCCTCGTTGCCCTCGTGGATGGCCGTCGCGCCGAATTCCATGCGGTCGTCCAGCGTCCGGACCGATCCGCGCCCGCCCGTGACGATCGAGTCGTCGCGGTCGTCGTCGGACTCGTACTCCGCCACGATGAAGACCGGATCGAAGCCCCTCTTGCTCTGGATCGGCCGCCGGAACCAGACCGTTCCCTGCCCATAGTCGATGTCGTAGTCCGTGTTCCGCGTGAGCGTCTCGGTCGAGAGCACGCGCTCGGTCTGGAAGCGGTCGCGGATCTCGATCGTGATCCGGTCGCTGTTCACCACGATGTCGCTGCGCGTGAGCCGGTAGAGCCCCGAGGTTCCGTCGCCGCGGAGCTCGTCGCGGACGTAGGCGTGGTCGGTCTGGGACGCGAAGCCGCGGAAGCGCAGCCGCTCGCCCTCGTACTCGGTCTTGAACCCCGTCAGCGCCCGGTTGTAGGTGGACAGCTCCGTACTGTCCAGGTGCGTCTCGTAGTCGCCGTACATGGCGTAGAAGTTCTTGCGCTCGAGCTTGGCGTAGAAGCGGTTGCTCGTCGGCGCCTCCCAGTCCTGCTGGCTGCGGCTGCCGTACAGCTGGTAGTACGCGTCGGGGTCGACGTCGCCCTGAAGCGACTCGGGGTCCCCGGACGTCCCCTCCGTGTCGTACGAGAAGGTGAGCAGCCAGTTCGGCGCGACCGGTCCCTTGGCGAAGATAGACATGCGCTGGTCGAGACCCCAGTTCGGGTCGAAGCCCCGATCCTCGGCTCCGTCGTCGTCACCCGAGAAGCTCGAGTGGCTGACCGTGCCCTCGCCCAGACCCACCACGATCCAGTCGCGCTCCTCGGCCTCGACCCAGAAGCGGATCTCGCGCGGCTCTTCCGAGCCGAAGTGCAGCCACACCGAACCGCTGCCCGACTCGCTCGACGGAGCAAGCTCGAGTCGAGCGACGCCGTCGGGGCCCACGGTGTACTCCGGCCGCTCCGGTGCCAGCCCGGCGAGCACGCGGCTGTCGAAGGCCTCGTGCTCCTGCAGAGACTCGTAGCCTCCTTCGATGCCGAAGGTTCCGGTCGTGTCCTCGCGCGCGGGCTGTCCCCACCGGTCCGTAAGCCGTACGGCGACCACGATCGGCTTGCGGCCGTCCGCCACCAGGTGTGACGCCTCGGGAACCAACTGCGCATCGACCACGCCGCCCGGATAGTGGATGGAGCGCTCGATCCGGTCGACCTCGATGCCGTCGGCGTCCAGGGCGCGCACCTCGAATACGTTGGGGCCCTCGCGCAGGTCGAGACCGCGCCACTGGCTGAGCGCCTTGCGGCCCTGCTTGTCGAAGCGCTGGCTGTCGAGGTGTGCCGGGTTGACCGGATTGCCGTTCACCCGGATCTGCAGCTCGTGGTCCGCGGAGTGCACGATCAGCGGGTTGGTGTTCGGCGTCTTCGGCGAGAAGTCGGGGCCCGGCGCGACCCAGCGCAGCTGCGCGTCGGCGGTCTCGAGCCAGTCGCCGTCGTGGACGACGGCCTGCTCGGAGACGGGTGTCGAAGCGGGCTTCCACTCCTGCCCCGGGCGCAGGCCGAGAGTCGGCGCGGTCTTGACGCCGCTCGCCGAGCGCGACGACCCCCCGGCCCCGAAGGCGAGCGTCGTCCCCTCCGGCGTGCGCTGGTTGCGCTCGCTCGGGGTCTCGAAGTTGGCGAAGCTCTTGGTGACCAGGCGCGAGCGGTCCAGGCCCGGGTCGGTGAGGCGCGCGCGGAACGTGATCCTGCGGGTCCACTTGCCGTCCGCATCTTCCAGACGGTGCACGACGGCGTGCTCGGTGTTCGGCGGATCGGCCAGCGGTGCGCCGTCGATCGCGCTGCTGCCCGGCTCGTACACCACGCCCTCGGGCAGGACCACGATCGAGGAGAGCCTGCGGACGGGCACGCCGCTGCCGCGCATCTCGACCTCGTACGAGAGGATGCCGTCCGAGAAGGCGCTCGAAAGCTGGTGGTTCACGTAGCCCGAGGCGGGCGCGCGCCTGCGCAACGCGAAGTCCGCGCGCCACAGGGTTCCGCCCTGGACGTCGACGAACTGCGAGAAGTTGCGGCCCGCCCAGCGGGTGTTCTGGGCGCAGCTGTCCATCTCCATGCCGACGGGAAGGGTCGCCGTGTCGATCTGCACCACGTGCGTCCCCGGCTCGAGGCCCTCGAACTGGTACATGCCGCGGCTGTCGCTGACCGCGAAGGTGCCGTCTTCCAGGTAGACGCGGATGCCCGCCACGCCCTCGATGGGGTCGTCGCCGGCTCGTCCGCAGGCTCCTATGGCCACCTGGCCCAGGATGAACGTGGCCGTGGAGAACAGGTCTTCTTGGACGAGCACCGTCTCGGTGGCGGTGTGCGACTCGAGCGTCGCGCTCACCGTGGACCGCGCGTGCGCCCGCGCGTCGCCGAGCGGTGCCGAGGTCGTCACGTCGGCGACCAGGCGTACGTGCACCATGGCCGCCGTCGGGATGGCCGGCAAGACGAAGTCGAGCGTCCGGCCCTTCGGGCCCACGGTCGGGTCGGGCACCGCCGTGCCGTCGATCGTGGAAGTCCCCGCCTGGTAGCGGAAGCCGACGGGCAGCGTGACGGTCAGCGTCATGCCCGTGGGCGCGGTGGCCGTGCCCGGGTTGCGCACGCGCACGTCGTACTGGAGGAAGTCGCCGATCCCCACCACGTCGCGGTTCGCCGTGATGCTCAGGAAGAGCGAGTCGTCCTCGGAGTCGAGCGG
>JAFDDB010000208.1 GCA_019311115.1 Deltaproteobacteria bacterium | reverse complement strand
TGACCGTCCGGTGCGCCGGGCAGCGAGTCGGTGTACTTGGCGCCCCGCAGGCGGCGCGAGATGAAGGCGCCGTACGGGCTGCGCGCGGCCGAGACCGCCGTCTTCCACTGCGACGGAGAGACCTGCTGGCGGAACGGCGAGGCCGCCTCCCGCCAACTGTCGTCGATGCGCCCCGCGTCGATCAACGCCAGCCACGCCTGCGCCGCGGCGACGGCGTCTCCCGTGGCGCCGGGTGACGCGGGCGGCCCGGCCGAGGCGGGCGTAGCCGCCAGCAAGAGGAGCACAGCGAAGGCGAGTCCGTAGGGCATCGATCCGACCTCTCCGGGGGGAACGTCAAGGTCGGGATCGACGGGGCGCCGCGCGGGCTTGAGCCCTCGAGCCGGCGGCGCGAGGTGCGTCGCGATCAGGCGGCGACGTCGGCCGCGATCGGGGGAGCGCCCTTCAGTTGGGTACGGCGCATGAGGCGCCGCGCCTGCGGGTCGAAGGCGTTGCGGTGGTGCATGACCGACCGGTTGTCCCACATGAGGACGTCACCGACGCGCCACTCCTGCGTCCACGTGTCGTCCGGCCGGGCCACGTAGCTCCACAGCTCGTCGAGCAGGGCCTCGCTGTCCTCGAGCGACAGGGTTGGCACGTACGCGAGCTGACGCCGGCCGAGCAGGAGCGCCGGCTCGCGGGTGTCGGGGTGGAGCACGACGAGCGGGTGAACCGCGCCGGGCGCCTCGCGCGGGTCGGGACTCTCGTCGTAGCCTGGCCGCAGCCCCCCGACACTGGTGTGCGACGCGTCGTGCTTGAGCGTCAGACGGACAACGCGCCGCTTGAGCTCGTCTGGAAGCACCTCGTACGCGCCGCGCATGCTGGTGAAGCTCGTGTCGCCGCCACTCTCGGGCACTTCGACCGCGTACAGCACGCTGCCCGTTGCGGGCTCGGGCTGGTAGGCCATGTCGCAGTGCCACTGCGCCTCGTAAGCCCCGAGCCCGCCGATCGGGCGCCCACCCTCGACGATGTTCGAGATCGAGGTCACGAAAGGGTTCCGCAGCCGGGCGCGCTGCTCGCTCGTCGCCAAGCCCATGGGTGCGTGGTCGAGCTCACCGAAGAGCCGGCTGAACGACATGAGCTGCTCGTCGTCGAGGCGCTGCCCGCGGAAGCGCAAGACGCCGCGCCGCGTCCACAGCCGGCGCAGGTCGGACACGTCCGAATCGGAGAGCGGCTTCGCCAGGTCGAGGTCGTGGACCTGGGCGCCGATCTTCTCTGCGAGGGGCGTCGATCTCACGGCAGCGTGCAGCCTATCACGGATGCCGCGGCGGTCTGCCGGTCAGCCCGAGGCCGTATTTCCGAAGCGCCGCACCGCGCGTTCGCGTGCACGTGCGGCCTCGACCTCGCGGTCGCGCGGCGCCGAGCTGGTCACGAGATCGGACAGCAGGCCCTCGGCGACCGCCGCGACGTCCCGGACGGCGCGGTCGAACGCCTCCTGGTTCGCGCGCGAGGGCCGGGTGTAGCCCGACAGCTTGCGAACGAACTGCAGACTCGCGGCCTCGATCTCGTCGGGCGTGGCGGGCGGCTCGAAGTTGAAGAGCGTCTTGATGTTCCGGCACATGGGGGTTTCCTCGTCCGGGCAGGTCTAGGGCGCGTCGACCAGGCACTGCACCTCGATCGTAAGCGGCAGCAGGTAGCGGACGCGGAACGTGTGCAGGTGTCCTCCGTAGAGCACGCGGACGTCGCCGACCTCGACCTCCGTGTCGCGTGCGGCCTCGGCGGACGCGCGTTCGTGAAGCGTCCGCACGTCCTCGGGCGTGTCGACGAGCACGCCGAGGTGCTCGTAGCCGCTGGTCTTCATCGGAGCGTCGCTGGCGCGGACCGTCAGGTACTGGCGGTCCGTCGGCGCGCGCACGAAGATGCGCTCCCCGGCGATCCCGAGCCGTTCGTTCTCCGACCAGCCGAAGACCCGCTCGTAGAACTGCAGCAACCGCGCGCGCGGGGCGCCCTGCAGGCAGCTCCGCGGGACGGTCACCGCGACGTGGCTGAAGTCCTGGCGCATCCCGCTCACGGCGCCTTCCAGCGCGCCGCCTGCATCCCGAACCCGCTCCATCTCGCCAACGACGAATCCTCCGCGGACCTAGCCGGGAACCAGGCCCGCGGCCTTCAGGCGCTTCTGCAGCTCTTCCTGGAGCTTGGGAGAGATCCGTTCCGCCCAGCGCTGGCCGACCTGCATGCTCTCCGCCATCACCGCGGGCATGTTCTCGATCACCTTGCGTCCGACCGGCGAGCGGTAGAACTCGAGCAGCTCGCGCAGGTCCTGCTCGGTGAAGTAGCGGGCGTAGACGTTGACCGCCTCGTCGGCGAGCTCCGTGGCCATTCCCTGCCGCAGCATCTCCCGCACCGTCTCTTCGACGATCTCGTAGGCACGGGGCGAGATGTCCGGATACGTCTGCCGCAGCGCCATCGAGAACTGCGCGGTGACGGCGGCGCCGATCTGTTCGCTGAGCTCGGCGGCGCCGGTCAGCTCCATCAGCTCGGTGGCGACCGCGCGGTACTCCGGGGTCACGGTCCCGCCCGCAGCGCCGCCGGACAGGACCAGCACCAGGCCGGTGGCGAGCGCGAATCTCGTGGTCCGCATCGACCTCTCCCCGGGCCGATGACGCCCGTCGCAGCAGTGTATCAGCCGGCGGGCGTCGCAGACGGCTTGCTGCCGGGAGACGCGCCCCGCAAGATGCGCGCGTGACCGGACTGCGCATACGCGAGATCACCCGCAGGGACCTCGAACCCACCGTCGCCGTGTGGCAGCGCTCGCGTGCGCAGGGCCAGCCGTGGGTCGAGGAGCGGATGGGCTACACCCAGGAGCAGAACCGGAAACACTTTCGGGACGTGGTGATGCGGCAGGAGCAGGTGTGGGTCGCCGAGGAGGGCGACGCCATCGTCGGCCTGCTCTCGCTGGCCGCCGGGCAGGTAGGTCAGCTCTTCGTAGACCCTCCCGCGCAGGGGCGCGGAGTGGGCAGTGCCCTGCTGCAGAAGGCGAAGCTGCTCTGGCCGCAGGGACTCACGCTGTTCACGTTCCAGCGCAACGAGCGGGCGCGCGCGTTCTACGAGCGCCGAGGGTTTCGCGCGGTCACCTTCGGCATCAGCCCCGAGCCGGAGAGCGAGCCCGACGTGAAGTACGTCTGGGAGCCCGACGTGGCGTCGGATCCCGCCCCGAACTGAACGTGCCTTGCGCGTGTGCCCGGGGCGGGCGTGTGTCCCGGGGGGAAGTGAGAGGAGCCCCGCGGGCGGGGCTCCTCCGGTTTCCGTGCGGGACTACCAGCGGCCTCCGCCTCCTCCTCCGCCGCCGCCACTGCGCTTGTCCTGCGCCTCGTTCACGCGCAGCGAGCGGCCGCCAAAGTCGCGGCCGTCGAGCTCCGCGATCGCCTTGTCGGCGTCACCCGGGTCGAGTTCGACGAAGCCGAAGCCGCGAGAGCGGCCCGTGTCGCGGTCGGTGACGACCGCGGCCGAGTGGACCTCGCCAAAGGTGCCGAACATGTCCTTCAAGTCGGCCTCGGTGGTACTCCAGGGAAGGTTCCCCACATAGATCTTCTTCACGAGATGAACTCCGTGCCCGGTCCACGACCGGGCGCCAAGCCGGTGCACCGTGGGTCGTGCCCACGGAGGTCGTGCGCCTCTAGAGGCACGCACCGACGGATTCGCGCCAGCGGACACCGTGTCCACCGAGGCGAGCCTAGAAACCGACGCTGAACCGACTTGCGAACTGAGATCAATCTCGGAGAGAAATCGGGCAGGACGTGTTCCTCAAGCCAGTCGCAGCTTAGGCGACCGGGCGGCACATGCCAATCCCCGATTTCACTCTGCGCCGCACGTGGCGCCACACATGATGCCCGCCACGTCCGGGCGCCCGGGGCGGTGTCGCGCCAGCGGCGCAGCCAGGCGGGGATGCGGTCGTGCCACTCGGCGCGCGACGGCGCGTCGCCGTGCGCCAGCATGCGGTGCCAGTTGAGGGCCGCGCGCACGCAGGCCACCCAGAGAGCGGCGTCGAAGATCCCGTGCAGCGCCGTCGCGGGCGCGTCTCGGGTCCACGGCTCCAGGTAGGCGTCACGCAGGCGCTCGAATCGCAGGCTGCCCGGCTCCGCGTCGAGCGCCCGCAGGGTGACCCGCAACGTGACAAAGGGATGGGAGATGCAGGCGTCGCCCCAGTCCGAGATCACGGGGTCGTCCCGCGGTGTGAACACGTTGCCGTCGTGCAGGTCGCCGTGCTCCAGTGCGGCCGGGCAGGGCGAGTCGTCGAGATCGGCGCAGATCCGCCCGAACTCGGGTGCGAGCGCCTCGAGCGAGGTCCGCTCGTCCGCCGCGATGCCGCCAGCCTCCCGCGCGCAGAGCGCGTCGTCATCCGCGAGCAGTGCTTCGAGCAGCGCGGGCAGCGCGGCGGGGCTCCGGTCGGGCACGCCGAGGCCCCGCCAGCGCGCTGCGTCGCGCCCCACGGTCCGCTGCATCTCGCCGTAGCGCGGCAGGAGGCGCAGCCACCAGTCCAGCGCATCCGCTCCGTCGAGCCGCTGGCGCAGCGTGGCGCCCAGGTCGGGGAGCAGCATCCAGC
>JAFDDB010000207.1 GCA_019311115.1 Deltaproteobacteria bacterium | reverse complement strand
CCGTTCGCTCCCGGTCCGAGCTCGAACTTGGACGTGAACGAGGTCACGTCCGGCAGCAGCGCAGCGAGGTGCGCCTCGATCTCCGGCATGAGTTCGTCGACGCGTGGTGTTTCGTCGACATCCACCAGGATCTGCGCGTAGCCGGTGTTCTGCTTCTCGGGCGTGTAGGTCAACAGGAAGCGCAGGCCCCCCTGGCCGACGAAGCTGCTGGTGTGCGTGACGCCCTCGAGCGTGGCGACGTAGTCCTCGACCTGCTCGACGATCGCCGTGGTCTCGTCGATGTGGGTGCCCTGCGGCGCCCACACGTCGATCATGAACTGCGGGCGCGTCGACGGCGGAAAGAAGCTCTGGTCCACGTATCCGAAGCCCCAGATGGCCACCGCGAAGACCGCGATCACGACCGAGACCGTCACGACGCGGAAGCGGATGCAGGCTCGCAGGATCGCGCGGTAGCCCGCGTAGAAGCTGCCGCCGTAGGGATCGGGGGGCTCGCCGGTCTCGCCGCCGGCCGCCGGCGCGGCGGGCTTCAGGAACATGACGCAGAGCAGCGGCGTGACCGTGATCGCGATGACCCAGCTCAGCATCAGTGAGACGAGTACCACCTGGAAGAGGGAGCGGCAGAACTCGCCCGTCGAGTCGTCCGACGTCCCGATCGCCGCGAACGCCAGCACCGCGATCACCGTCGCGCCGAGCAGCGGGATCGCCGTCTGGCTGACGACCGCCTGCGCGGCCTCGGCGGTGTCCTCGCCGCGCTGTACGCGCACGAGCACGCCGTCGACCACCACGATCGCGTTGTCCACCAGCATGCCCAGGGCGATGATCAACGCGCCCAACGAGATGCGCTCGAGGGCGACCCCCATGGGGCTGAGGAAGATGAAGCTCCCCGCGATCGTCACCACCAGTACGAAGCCGATCAGGAGTCCGCTGCGCACCCCCATGAAGAGGAGCAGCACCACGACCACGATCGCGACGGCCTGGATCAGGCTGTTCAGGAACCCGGAGATGGCGACGGTGACGGCTTGGGACTGGAGCGAGATGATGCCGGCCTCGATGCCGAGCGGGGTCTGGTCCGCCAGCTCGGCCAGCCGCTTCTCCAGCGCCTTCCCCATGGTCACGACGTTCCCGCCCGAGATGGTGGAGATGCCCATGCCGATGGCCGCCTTTCCGTCGTAGCGGAGCCGATGGGTAGGCGGGTCCAGGTAGCCGCGGCGCACGTTCGCGACGTCGCGCAGGTAGACCTGCCCCTTCGAGTCGCCGCTGATCAGGATGTTGCCGAACTCCTCGACCGACTTGATCTCGCCCGTGGGCACGAGCGAGATGAAGTCCGAGCCGACCTTCACGCGGCCCGCGTCCGCGGCCACGTTCTTCTCGACCAGCCGGCTCGCGATCGCCTGGGGCGAGATCCCGAGCTGCGACATGCGGTCGCGGTTCGGCTCGACGTAGACGACTTCGGGCCGCTCACCGAAGGTCTCGATCTTGGCCACGTCCTGAACGAGCACGAGTTCGCGGCGCAGCAGGTCTACGTAGTCCTTGAGCTCGGCGTAGCTGTACTCCTCGCCGTACACCGCGAAGAACACGCCGTACACGTCGCCGTAGTCGTCGATCACGATCGACGGTCCCGCCCCGGGCGGGAGCTGACCCTGCGCGTCACCGATCTTGCGCCGGAGTTCGTCCCAGACCTGCGGAAGCGAGTCCGTGTCGTACTTCTTCTTTATCGAGACGGTCATGTTCGACACGCCGCGGTCCGACTTGGACTCGATCTCGTCGAGCTGTGCCAGCTGCTGGATCGCCAGCTCGAGCCGGTCGGTGACTTCTTCCTCGACCTCGGCCGCGGACGCGCCGGGGTAGGGCGTCACCACCAGTGCGTCCTTGATGGTGAACTCGGGGTCCTCGAGCCGCGACATGCTCTGGTAGGCGAGGCCGCCGCCGACCAGCATGCACACCGTGAGCGTAAGCGTGGTAACCCGATTCTGGATGCAGAACGCGGCGATTCCCATGGGGCGGAGCTACTTCTCGAGCCTGCTGACGACCATGCCCGGCCGCAGCTTGCGCACGCCCGACACCGCGACCCACTGCCCGGGCTCGAGGCCGCTCCGGATCTCGACGTCCGACCCGGTCAGGTCCCCGAGCTCGACGACCTGCGCGCTCACCGCCATGGAGTCCCGGTCGACGAGCCAGACGAAGGCCTCCTTCTCGGCGTCGCCGAGGACGGCCGAGACGGGAAGCACGTAGCCGTTCGCCTCGGCCTGTGTGACGACGACGCGCGCCGTCATTCCGGCCATCACCTGGGCGTCGTCGGGCGGGTCGAAGGTGACCGTCACCGCGAAGGTCCGCGTCACGGGGTCGGCGACCGTCGCGACCTCGGTGAACCGGGCCGGGAAGCGCCGTCCGGGCAGCGAGCTCACCTCGACCTGCGGACGGACGCGGCGCGTGATCGAATCGAGGTCCGTCAGGTCGCCGGCGGCCGCCATCGTGCGCTCAGGGACGGCCACGACGAGTTCGAGCTGGCTGGCGTTCTGGAACCGCACCACGGGCTCCTTCGCCTGCACGTTCTCGCGCTCCTCCTTGAGCTTGCGGGCGACCGTGCCGTCGAACGGAGCGACGAGCTTGGTGTCCTCGACGGCCTTCATGGCTTCGGCGACTCCGGCCTTGGCGACCTCGTAGGTCCGCTGGCGCAGCTCGAGCTCGGACTTCGAGATCACGTCGCGGTCGTACAGTTCCTTGCGGCGCTGGTAGTCGGCCTTGGTCTGGCGCAGCTTGGCGTTGGCCGAGTCGAGCTGCGCCTGGTAGTCGCGCGGGTCGATGCGCCCGATGACCGTGCCCTTCGCGACCCGCTGGCCTTCGCTCACCGGTAGCTCGATGATCCGTCCGGCCACCTCGAAGCCCAGGTCCGCGCGCTGTCCCGCCTGGATCTGTCCCGGCAGCTCGACCGTTCGCCCGCTTCCGGCTCCGCCGATCTCCACGATCTTGACCGGGCGCACCACCGGCTCCGGCGGAGGAGGCTCCTCGCCGCAAGCCAGCGCGACCACGCCGGCGAGCGCCAGCAGTGCTCCCCTCCGGATTCCCCCACGTTCGTCCATGCTGAGCATGCGCGGAGCCTAACCCGGCGTTGCGTGGTTGTCGCACCGAACCGGCGGCCCTTGCGGGCGGCGGCGAACCCGTGCAGCCTGTTCGGCATGTCGCATCTCTTCCGAGTCCTGGTCCCCACGCTGCTGCTGGCGCTCGGCTGCGCCGCCCTGCCGGTCGAGACCGACTACGACCCGGCTTTCGACTTCGGCGGCTACAAGCAGTTCGGCTGGCTGACCGAGAAGCAGCCGCTGACGGGCGACGTCCGGCTCGACAACCCGCTGCTGCACGAGCGGTTGCGCGAGGCCATCGGCCAGACGCTCACGGCCGCCGGCTTCGAGGCCGTCCCGTCCGATGACCTGGCCTCGGCGGACTTTCGCGTGGGCTACCACCTGGCGCTCCAGCGGCGGCTCGACGTCACCACGCTGGATAGCCACTACGGCTATGGCCCGGGCGCGAATCGCTGGGGCCATGGTCCGCCCGAGACCATCGTCCGGGAGTACGACGAGGGCACGCTGGTAATCGACGTGGTCGACTCCAAGTCCGACCGCCTGGTCTGGCGGGGCTCGGCGTACGGGCGCATGAGCGAGACGGCCACGCCCGAGCAGCGCCAGGAGCGCGCGCACGGCGTGGTGGCCACGATCCTCGAGCTCTTCCCGCCGTCTGCCGAGTAGCGCTAGATCAACGGCGATCGCGAGTCGAGGCCGAGCAGCACTCGGCCCGCCGCCTCGAACCACTGGGGCGACACCATGATGTGCTGCCGCACGACCTGCACGTCGCGGAAGCAGCGCTCGAGCGGGTGGCCGATGAAGTTAGCGCTCGTGCCCGCCGCGGCGTGCACGCGCTCGACCGCGCGGACCGCCGCGGAGGCGGCATTGGAGCAGGCGAGCTGTACGCGCGCGCGCTGCTCGGAAGTCGGCGCGTGTCCGGCTGCGACCGCGTCCCAGAGCTCGCCGACGGTCTCGAAGGCCCAGGCGCGCGACGAGCCGAGCTCCGCTTCGGCCTCGGCCATGGCGAGCTGCGCCGTCGCCCGCTCGGCCAGCGGCCGGCCGCTGGCGCGCGGCGTCTTCGTCGAAGCCAGGTCCGAAAAGTGGTCCAGCGCCGCGCGCGCGATGCCGGTGGCCACGCCCACCTTGTTGTAGGCGAGCCGGCTGAAGGGCGGCAGCCGGAAGAGTACGCCCGTCTCCCGGGTGGGAGTGGTCAGGGCCGAGGTCATGCGTTCGTCCGGCACGAACAGGTCGGTGACGCGGACGTCGTGGCTCCCGGTGCCGCGCAGGCCCGACACGTTCCAGGTGTCCACGACCTCGAAGTCGTCCGCGGGCACCAGCGCTTCGACCATGCGCACGCGGTCGCCGTCTTCTTCGACGATGCACTGTCCCCAGAAGAAGTGGCTGTTCTGGCAGCCGCTCGCGAACGGCCACTGTCCCGTAATGCGATAGCCGCCGTCGGCCGGGACCGCGCGGCCCAGCGGGTTCAGCGCTCCGGAGACGACCAGCGCCGGGTCCGCGTAGATCCGTTCGGCCGT
>JAFDDB010000103.1 GCA_019311115.1 Deltaproteobacteria bacterium | reverse complement strand
GTGATCGCGACGGCGAACTCGAACATCGGCATGGGCGGGCCGGCGATGATCGAAGGCGGCGGGCTCGGCGTGTTCAGGCCCGAAGAGGTCGGCCCGATGGACGTGCAGGTCCCCAACGGCGTGGTCGACGTGGCCGTCGCGGACGAAGCCGAGGCCGTGCAGGTTGCCCGGAAGTACCTGTCCTACTTCCAGGGCGCGGACGAGCAGTGGGAGTGCGCCGACCAGCGGCTCCTGCGCAGCGTCATCCCCGAGAACCGCCTGCGCATCTACGACGTGCGCCGCGTGATCGAGACGCTCGCGGACACCGGATCGGTGCTCGAGCTTCGGCGCGAGTTCGGCCTGGGCATGGTCACCGCGTTGATCCGCGTCGAGGGCCGCCCGATGGGACTGGTCGCGAACAACCCGACGCACCTCGCGGGCGCGATCGACTCCGCCGGGGCCGACAAGGCCGCGCGCTTCATGCAGCTCTGCGACGCCTTCGACCTGCCGCTGCTCTTCCTCTGCGACACGCCCGGCATCATGGTCGGTCCCGAGGTCGAGAAGACCGCGCTCGTGCGCCACGCGGCGCGCATGTTCGTGACCGGCGCCAGCGTGTCGGTGCCGTTCTTCACCATCGTACTCCGCAAGTCCTACGGGCTGGGCGCACAGGCGATGGCCGGCGGCAGCTTCAAGGCGCCCTTCTTCACCGTGTCCTGGCCGACCGGCGAGTTCGGCGGCATGGGGCTCGAAGGCGCCGTGAAGCTCGGCTTCCGCAACGAGCTGGCGGCCATCGAGGACCCCGGCGAGCGCCGCGTGCTCTTCGAGGAGATGGTCGAGCGCATGTACGAGCGCGGCAAGGCGGTCAACACCGCCTCGCACTTCGAGCTCGACGACGTGATCGACCCCATGGACTCGCGCCGCTGGATCGCGCGGTCGCTGCGCTCCGTGCCGCCGCCCCCGCCCCGAACCGGCAAGAAGAGGCCGAACGTCGACACCTGGTAGGGTTCTTCCGGGGCGCCCTCCGGCCGCTTGGGCCTCCCTCGCCCGGCGCTCGCTAGCCGGGGACAGCTGGGCTAGCCTCCGCGCCCGCATGCGCAAGGAACTCCGAAACATCGCGATCATCGCGCACGTCGACCACGGCAAGACGACGCTGCTCGACGGCCTGCTCCGCCAGACGGGCGCCCTGCCCCCGCGGCAGGAGGCGCAGACCCGCGTCATGGACTCGGAGGACCTGGAGCGCGAGCGCGGCATCACGATCCTGTCCAAGATCACCGCGATCGAGTTCGAGGGCGTGCGCATCCAGATCTTCGACACGCCCGGCCACGCCGACTTCGGCGGCGAGGTCGAGCGCGTGCTCGGCATGGTGGACGCCTGCCTGCTGCTCGTCGACTCGGTCGAGGGCGTCATGCCGCAGACGCGCTTCGTCCTGCGCAAGGCCCTCGAGAAGAAGCTGCTGCCGATCCTCGTGGTCAACAAGATGGACCGCGTGGAGCAGCGCGCGGAAGAGGTCGTCGACGAGGTCTTCGACCTGCTCGTCGAGCTCGACGCGGACGACGCCCAGCTCGAATTCCCCGTCCTGTACGCGGTGGCGAAGCGTGGCACGGCCGTGCGCGAGGTCGGCGAGGATCCGAAGGACCTGCGGCCGCTGCTCGAGACGATCCTCTCGCACGCACCGGCGCCGGACGCCAAGATCGACGGGCCGCTCCAGTTCCAGGCGGTGACGCTCGGCTTCGACGAGTTCCTCGGCCGCCTCGTGATCGGCCGCGTGGCCCGCGGCCGCCTGGCTCGCGGTACGACCGTGGCGCGCGTGAACGCCGAGGGCAGACCGGAGCGCTTCCGCGTGACCAAGCTCTTCGGTCCGCGTGGGCTCGACCGGGTCGAGCTCGAGGAGGCGCAGGCCGGCGACATCGTGATGATCGCCGGCATCGACACGATCGAGGTCGGCGACACGATCTGCGACCTGGACCACCTCGAGCCCCTGCCGCGCATCCTGATCGACCCGCCCACCGTCCGCGTGCGCATGGGTCCGAACACCTCGCCCTTCGCCGGACGCGAGGGGCGCTTCCTGACCAGCCGCCAGATCGGCGACCGGCTGCGCCGCGAGGCGCTCAGCAACGTGTCCATCGACGTGTCCTTCGACGCCGGCCCCGACACCTTCGAGATCGCCGGCCGCGGCGAGCTGCAGATCGCCATCCTGATCGAGACGCTGCGGCGCGAGGGCTACGAGTTCGGGGTCTCGCGGCCCGAGATCATCGAGCGCCAGGTCGACGGCAAGCGCTGCGAGCCGGTCGAGGACGTGGTCGCCGAGGTGCCCGAGAGCTTCGCCGGCAGCGTGCTCGAGAAGATGGCGGAGCGCCACGGGCGCCTGCTGTCGATGGAGCAGCGCGACGGAACCACGATCCTGACGTTCGTAGCGCCGAGCCGGGGGCTCTTCGGCTACCGCAGCGAGTTCCTCACCGACACGCGCGGCGACGGCGTGCTGCACCGCACCGTGCGCGGCTACGAGCCGCACACCGGCGAACTGCAGAGCCGCACGCTCGGCGCGATCGTGGCGAGCGAAGCCGGAAAGACCACAGCGCACGCGATCTTCGGCATCCAGGAGCGCGCCAACATGTTCGTGCCCGCCGGCCTAGAGGTCTACGAGGGCCAGGTCGTAGGCGAGAACCGCCGCCCCAGGGACATGAACGTCAACGTCTGCCGCGGAAAGAAGCTCACCAACGTCCGTGCGGCCGGAAAGGACGACGCCGCCGTGCTGACGCCGCCCCGTCTCATCACGATCGAGAACGCGCTCGAGTGGATCGCCGACGACGAGCTACTCGAAGTGACCCCGAAGAGCCTACGGCTGCGCAAGCGGAAGCTCGCGGCCAACCTGCGCAAGCGCGGCTAGTCGGCGGCGCCCGGCTCCGGCTTTGGCGCCGGGGGAAGGAGCGTCACGAGCGCCGCCATACCTACGACGGCGGCCACGGCCGAGGCGCAGAGAATGCCGACCTTGGCCGCGTCGAGCGTCTCGCCTTCGAGCGCGAGCCCCGCGATGAAGAGCGCCATCGTGAACCCGATGGCAGCCAGCATGCCGCCCGCGGTCAGGGTTGCCCAGCTGACGCCCACCGGCAGGTAAGCCAGTCCGGCGCGGACCGCGAGCCAGCTCACTCCGACGATCCCGAGCGGCTTGCCGATCAGCAGGCCGGCGGCGATGGCCACCGCGACCGGGTCCACCAGGTCGGAGGCCTCGAAGACCACGCCCGCGTTCGCCAGTGCGAAGATCGGCATGATGGCGAAGCCCACCCACGGGTGGAGCGTGTTCTCCAGGTACTCGAGCGGCGAGATCGTCTCTCGCGCCGCCCAGCGAGCGCTGCGCACGTGCTCGGTGCGGTGGCCCTCGGCCTCCCAGTCTCCGTGCATGCGATCCGAAACGTCCTGCAGCGTGCGCGCGAAGACCGAGGTGCTCAGGTACGCGCGGGCCGGCGTCATCAGACCGAGGATCACGCCGGCGACCGTGGCGTGCACCCCCGACTCGTGGAAGCCCTCCCAGACGACGACCCCCAGCAGGATGTAGAGCCCGAAGCTGCGCACGCCCAGACGCGACAGCAATTCGATCACGCCGATGCCCGCGAACCCGATGCCGAGCGCGATCCAGCCGATGCTATCCGTGTAGCCGATGGCGATCACCAGGATCGCGCCGATGTCGTCCGCGATGGCCAACGAGAGCAGAAGCACGCGGAAGCTGCGCGGCACGCGCGGACCGAGCAGCGCCAGGCAGCCGACCACGAAGGCGATGTCGGTCGCCATGGGGATGCCCCAGCCGGACTGCCCGGGCTCGCCCGCCTGGAGCGCCAGGTAGATACCGGCGGGAACCACCATGCCGCCGATGGCCGCGGCGATCGGCAACGCCGCCTCGCGGATGTCTCCCAGGTCGCCGTGCACGATCTCGCGCTTCACCTCGAGGCCGATCACGAAGAAGAACAGCGCCATCAGCCCGTCGTTGATCCAGTGGACGAGCGAGTGGCGCAGGGTGATCGAGCCGAACTCGAAGCCGACGGGGGTCTTCCAGAAGGCGAGGTATCCGTCGGAGAAGCCTGAATTCGCGAGGATCAGCGCGGTGATGGTCGCGCCGAGAAGGACCACGCCGCTGGCCGACTCGACGTGCATGAAGCGCACGAGCGGCTCGGTCAGCCGCGAGATCGGCTCGCGGCGCAGGCTTTGCCCGTCATCCATGCAGTCAGCCCCTCGTCAGCTCGGGCAGGTGATCGGCCCACCAGGACTCGGCGTCAGCCGGGGTCCAGGGCTCGTCCAGGTCGATCGCGTCGAGCCGTTCCCAGAGCGCACGCGCCGAGGCCGGCCGTTCGGCGGGCCGCTTGCGCAGGCAGGCCATGACCACGTCCTCGATGCCCGCCGGCAGGGGCAGCGCCCCGGCGGCGCGCTCCGAGAGCGGAGGCGGCTCGGCCGTCGCGTGCTGTACGCACATCTGTGTGGCGGTCTTCGCCTCGAAGACGAAGTCACCCGTCAGCAGCCACCACGCGACGCAGCCCAGGGCATACAGGTCGCTGCGGCCGTCGATCTCGTCCGCCTCGGTGATCATCTCCGGCGCCATGAAGGCGGGCGAGCCGACCACGTCGTTGACTCGGGTCAGCTTCATGTCGTCGGAATCGGTGGAGCGCTTGACGATGCCGAAGTCCAGCACCTTCAGGTAGTCGAACTGCGTGCCCAGGTGGCTCGCGAACAGGTTCGCGGGCTTGATGTCGCGGTGCACGAGGCCGCTCTCGTGCGCCTCGGCCAGCGACAAGCAGGCCTGCTTCAGGAACGACACGCAGCGCGACGCGGGCATCGGCCCGAACTCCTGGACCAGCGAGTCCAGATCGCGGCCCTCGAGAAGCTCCATCACGTAGTAGATGTCTCCGCGGTCGCTCACGCCGAAGTCGTAGAGCTGCACGGTGTGCGGGGAGCTCAGCGCGGCCGTGGCCAGCGCCTCGCGCTCGAAGCGCCGCATTGCCGCGTCGCGCGCCTTCGTCCCGGCGGGTACGTTCTGGCCCGAGATCAGCTTGACCGCGGCCGGCCGGCGCAGCATCTCGTGCCGCGCGCGCCACACCTCGCCCATCCCGCCCTCGCCCAGCTTCTCCATCAGCCGATAGTGGCCGACGCGCGCCGCGCCGGCGAGCAGGGCCTCGTCGACGTCGAGCTCCACGCCCTCGGCCTCGATCAGCGCGCACTCGATCACGCTCTGCAGCTCCTCGACGTCGCCGGGCCAGCGGTGCGCGCCCAGTCGCTCCAGCGACGCCGGTGACAGCCGCTCGCAGACCTTTCCCATCCGCGCCGCCTTCTCCTTGAGAAAGTGCTCTGCGAGCGCGGGGAGGTCCGCGATGCGTTCGGAGAGGACCGGCACGCTCAGCGCGCGCGCAGACAGGCGTGCTGCGAGCTCCGGCTCGAAGCCGCCGCGCTCCGCCAGCTCAGCGAGCGGCTCGGACGCGTAGGCCACCACGCGCACCGGCGGCCGGGGCTGCTCGTCGCCCTCGACGATCCGCGAGAGGAGCTCCTTCTGGGCGGAGACCTGGAGCGCGTCAACGCGCTCCAGGTAGAGCGTGCCGTCCACCGCCAGCTCCCACTTCGCGTGCGGCTGGCCCCCGCTCATGGTGTCGGCCAGCCTCCCGCCGAAGAGCGTCATGCGGGCGTCGCCGCCCACCGCCAGGCAGTTGACGTGGATGAAGGCGCGGTGGCTCCGGTCGGAGCCCTGGTGGAGCGCGCGCGCGACCGCTTCGGAGGTCGCCCCGTGCGGGCCGCGCAGCACGACGGGGTCGTCGGTACCCGCGAGCGTCTCGATCTCGGAGTGGAGCGCCCTCACCGCCTCGCTGACGCCGAGCAGCGGACCCTGGAGCCGCGCCGAGGCGTCCTCGACCAGGTCCTGGGCCACGTTCGACTCGTGCTTCGCCTGCTCGTTGAAGCGTCGCGCCAGGTGGGCTGCCAGCGACAGCGCGAACGCGAGCAGGATGCCGCCGATCAGGATCAGCACACCGAGCTCCGAGAGGGAGGTTTCGACCTCGAACTTCCTCTCGATCAGCGTGGCCTGCGCGCCCAGCGCCTGCCACAGGCACAGCGCCGCCGTCAGCACCCCCACCGCCGTCGGCACGGGAAGCCAGCCGGGGATCCAGGACTCGCCGGTCACGTCGTCCTGCCACACGAGCCAGAGCAGCCCGTTGCTCACGACGATGAAGCCCACGGAGGTATGCACGGCCATGCGCGTCAGGTTTCCCCAGCCGTACGCGGTCTCGAGCGCGGTCAGGTAGCCCGACAGGGCGACCAGGCTCAAGCCGAAGACGAGCGACGTCAAAACGACGCGAGCGAGCGAGCGGCGCGCAGGGCTGAGGCCCAGCGGTCCGATCGCGAAGGCCAGCCCCATGAACGCGAAGCAGATGGCAGTGTTGGGCGCCATGCGGCCGGGTTGCGAGGTCGCGACCGTGATGTCGTGCTTCATCGCCAGCTCGTCGATGCCCAGGTCCACGCCTGCGGCGTACTGCACGAGCGTCAGGCTTCCGATCGCCAGCGCGACCCCGCCCGAGACCGCCGCCGCTCCGCTGCGTCCGAGCGCCAGCAGCACCAGGCTCGCCCCGCAGAGCACGAAGCCGAGCGCCGTGTTGTACTGCATGGGAACGAAGTTCGGCAGCACCTGCACGAGCGTGACGTTGCCTGTGTACCAGCCCAGGATCACGACCAGGCCGAGCAGCACCGTCGCGGCGCCCGCTACCAGTGCCGCGTTCCAGAGCGCGCGCCGCAGGTCGCTAGCGCGCACGCGGCTCCTTCTCGGCGATCAAGAGGCCGCGCCCGGCTGCAGCGCGCTGGCGGTTCCGATCAGCACCCGCGTCGCGTCGCTCTTCTCGACCCACACGTCGCAGTGCACGCGCGTCTGTGTCCCCTCGGGGACCTCCTCGCGGACCTTCCCGTGCGCGATCAGGGTCTCGTCCACCCACACCACGTTGACGAGCTTGACCGACATCTTGCCGCCCGTGAGCCAGCCCTCACCGAACGCGTCCTGCATGACCTGCGAGACGAAGCAGGTCGTCATCATTCCCTGCACGACGATGGTCGGAAAGCCGATCTTGCGCGCCTCCTCGGGATCGGTGTGGTAGTTGCGTCCGGGACCCGAGAACATCCAGCAGCGCCGTCTGTCCACGAGCTTCCCGAAGCTCCCGAGGTCACGGCCGGTCGCCGTCGGGAACGGCGGGCGCGGCGCCCTCTTCGCCTTGTCGGCGGCGGTCGAGGAGTCCACCACGAAGCCGTCGGCCGGATCCTCCTTCGGCGGCAGGAAGGACTGGTGGGTGCGCCCGCGCACGAGCAGGCGGCCGTCCTCGGCCGAGACCAGGTCGGTCTCGTTCACCACGTAGTCGCGTCCGCGCTTGTGGTAGCGGTCGATGATCGTGGAGCGCGTTCGCACCCGGCTGCCGATCTCGATCGGCGCGAAGAGTTCCCAGTCCTGCTGTGCGTGCAGGTTCCCGAACAGGTTCTTCAGGTACCACTCGCCGAGCGACTTGTAGCACTCCGAGTGGTACAGGAGAGGCGGAGCGAACTTGGCGTACAGCGGGTCGTGGTCGTCGAGGGCGTCGGCGTAGAAGTCCACGATCTCTCGCGTGACCTCGTACTCGTGGCTGCCGCAGGGGCGGCCGACGAAGGCGGGCTGGTCGAGCAGGTTCAAGGCATGTCCTCCGGCCGCATGGTAGCGAAGCCGTTTCTCCCGCGGGAGCGGGGCTAGTCGCTGGGCTGGTTCTGCTCCTGCCAGGCCTTGTGCGCCTTGTCGACGATGTAGCCGTGCAGGCCGGCCAGGTCCTCCACCCGCAGCAGGTCCCCGAAGCTCGGCATTCCCTTGGCGACCCGCGTTCCGCCGAGCACGATCTCGGGGAACTCTGCATGCGTCTCGGGACTCGCGTAGCGCAGGTCGGGCACCACGAGACTGCTGGCGACCGAAGTGCCGTGGCAGACGAAGCAGTGCCGGTTGTACAGGGTGCGGCCCTGCCCGATCTGCTCGGCCGTGGCCGTCTGCGCGGGCGGGGCGGGAACCGTGTTGTCGCGAGGCGTGCCCTTCGGCATCGCCGCGCTGGCTCCGAGCTTGAACGCGAGCACGCGCCCTTCGTTCAAGTACTGGGTGATGATCGCGTCCTCGTTCCGCGTACTGGCGATGACTCCGCCGCCAAAGCCCGCGGCGACGGCCACGTACTGGTCGCCCCCGGCCAGGTAGCTGACGGGCCCGGCCATGATTCCGGTCGTCGACTGGACCTCCCAGAGCGCGGCGCCCGTGGCCGCGTCGTAGGCGGCGAAGCGCCCGTCCCCCGTGCCCTGGAACACGAGCCCGCCAGCGGTCGACAGCACGCCCCCGTTCCAGAAGCCGCGGTGCTTCACGCGCCACGCCGGCTTCTGCGCCACCGGGTCCCACGCCAGCAGGTGCCCGCTGGCGTCGGGCGGGTGCTCCTCGCCGAGCGCGATGGTCTGGTCCATGTCGAGCGCCAGGTTCCACGCCTCGGGCTGGAACTCGAACTTCTCGGCGCGCGTGTACCAGAAGCCGGCGTCGAGCGCGGGAATGTAGACCAGGCCCGTCCGCGGACTGAACGACATCGGGTGCCAGTTGTGCCCGCCGTAGGGCCCGGGCAGCATCAGGCGGTCTTCCTCGCTGTAGTCGCTGTGGTCGGTCTCGACTGGCCGGCCCGTCGCGGGGTCGACGCCCGACGCCCAGTTCATGACGGCGTAGGGCTCGGCCGAGATCAGCTCGCCGGTGGCACGGTCGAGCACGTAGAAGAAGCCGTTCTTGGGCGCCTGCATCAGCACCTTGCGCTCGCGCCCGCCGATCTGCACGTCGGCGAGGATCATGTGCTGCACCGACGTGTAGTCCCAGTTGTCTCCGGGCGTGGTCTGGTAGTGCCAGACCAGCTCACCCGTGTCGGGGCGAAGCGCCAGGATCGCGCACAGGTACAGGTTGTCGCCGCCACCCGGGCTGCGCTCGTACCGCGTCCACGGCGCGCCGTTGCCCGTTCCGATGTAGAGCAGGTCGAGGTCGGGGTCGTAGGCCATCGCGTCCCAGGCCGTGCCGCCGCCGCCGACCTTCCACCACTCGCCGGTCCAGGTGGCCGCGGCCACCTCCATCTCCGGGTGCTCGAAGCCCTTCGAGGGGTCTCCGGGTACGGTGTAGAATCGCCAGGCCTGTTCGCCCGAGTCCGCGTCGTAGGCCGTCACGTACCCGCGCACGCCGCGCTCGGCGCCGCCGTTGCCGATGACGACCTTCCCCTTGACCACGCGGGGGGCGCCGGTGATCGCGTAGGGCAGCGCCGGGTCGGTGGTCTGCACCTCCCAGTTGAGCGTGCCCGTGCGCGCGTCGAGTGAGACGAGGCGGCCGTCGAGCGTGCCGACGAAGACGCTCCCCTTCCACACGGCGACCCCGCGATTGACGGCGTCGCAGCACATGTTGCGGGCCCACTGCCCGGCGACCTTCGGGTCGTAGCTCCAGAGCCGCTCGCCCGTCGCAGCGTCGAGCGCCAGCACGCGGCTCCAGGTGAGGCTCACGTACATCGTCCCGTCCACGACGATCGGCGTCGCCTCGACACCGCGCGTGGTGCCGAGGTCCACCGACCAGGCGAGGCCGAGCCCCGAGACGTTCTCCCGGTTCACCGCGTCCAGCGGGCTGAAGCGCTGCTCCGAGTAGGTGCGGCCGTGCGACAGCCAGTTTCCGGGCTCGCGATCGGCGGCGGCGATGCGCGCGCCGTCGACGTCGCCACCCGAGGCCCCTGCAGCCCCTGCAGTCGACGGGGGGACGGAAGCCGACTCGGGCGCACTGGAGTCTCCACAGGCCGACGCGGCGACCGATACGGCGAGCAGTGATCCGATGAGGACGAGGCGTGCGTGCGGCATGGTCTCCCTCCCAGCCGCAGGGGCGGCCCTGCGCAGCATCCGGCCCCGGGCCGCCGCGGTCAACTGATATGCTGCCCGCCCCTCCTCGGGCGACGGACAGGAGAGACGAAGTGGCCGACCAGTGGATGATCCGTGGCGTGGAGTACGGCAACTGCAACTGCGCGTGGGGCTGCCCGTGCCAGTTCAACGCGCCGTCCACGTACGGGAAGTGTGAGGCGATCCAGGCCGCCCTGATCGAAGAGGGGCACTTCAACGACACGCCGCTCGACGGCCTGGCCTTCCTGCTGCTGCTGAAGTGGCCCGGCGAGATCGCCGACGGGAACGGGGCCGAGCAGGTCATCATCACCGACAAGGCGGACGCCGCGCAGCGCGAGGCGCTCCGCAAGATCGCTCATGGAGAGTCGACCGCGCCCGGTTCGAACGGGTTCTACGTCTACAACAGCACGATGACGACCGTGCACGACACGTTGGTCTCCCCGATGGAGGTCGAGATCGACGTCGAGGCGCGCACGGCGCGCATCGTGGCGCCGGGCCTGGTCGAGTCGCACGGCTCGCCGATCATCAACGAAGTGGACGGTTCGGAGCATCGCGCTCGCATCCACCTGCCGGACGGCTTCGAGTACACCTACGCCGAAATGGGGAACGCCTCCTCGACCGTCACGGCCGCCTTCGAGCTGAGCTTCAAGGACAGCTACGGCCAGTTCAACGAGCTGCACCTGAACCAGGACGGAGTGATCCGCTAGCCCGATGGCCGCCCCGGTTCCGGCTCTTCCCCTGTCGCTTCCGCAGCGGGACCGGCTCGCAATCCTGGCGGGCCTCGGCGGCGCGACCGCCCTGGCGTGGGTCTACCTGGTCGTGCTGGCGGCGGGCATGGACGCCATGCCCCTTCCGCACGAGACAGCGCACGAGATGGCGAATGAGATGCTGCGGGTGCGCGCGTGGACGCCCACGGAGTTCGCGCTCATGTTCCTCATGTGGGCGGTGATGATGGTCGGCATGATGGTGCCGAGCGCCGCACCGACCGTGCTGATCTACGCTGCGGTCGCTCGCAAGGCGCTGCGCGAGGGAACGCCCGTGGCGCCGACCGCCGTGTTCGTGTCGGGCTACGTCGCGATGTGGACAGTGTTCAGCCTGGGCGCGACCCTCGCACAGTTAGCGCTGGACCGCGCCGCGCTCCTCTCGCCGATGATGGTCGCGACGAGTCCGGCCCTTGGCGGCGCGTTGCTGGTCGCCGCCGGCGTCTACCAGTTGACGCCGTTCAAGGAGTCCTGCCTGCGGCACTGCCGCGCACCCGCCGCGTTCATCGCCAAGCACTGGCGGCCCGGCACCGCGGGCGCCTGGCGCATGGGCGTCGAGCACGGCGCCTACTGCCTGGGCTGCTGCTGGATCCTGATGGGACTGCTCTTCCTGGGCGGCGTCATGAACCTGCTCTGGATCGCGGCAATCACCGTATTCGTCCTGCTCGAGAAGGTGCTGCCGCTCGGCGCCGCCGGCGGACGCATCGCGGGCGCAGCGATGATCGCGGTGGGCGGGATCGCGCTGCTGCAAGGTGCGGAATGGTAGGGGTGGAGGGGCCCGCCCTCGGCTGGCCGCTTTCTCCCTCCGGCCTGCTGTCGCTCGCGGTTCTGCTGCCGCTGGCCCTCTTGCCTGGCGCGACCGCCAGCTTCGGACTGCCGTGCCGCGGCCTGTCTCGCCTCGATCGCGCACTGCTCGGCGCGGTGTTGACTCCCTTCTTCGTCGCCGCAGCCCTGATGCTGCTGAAGGCGGTCGGCCTGCCGTTCGGCTCGGCCGCGCGCGTCGTGATGGCCTCGTGTTCCGTGGGACTCGTGCTCACGGTCTGGCGCCTGCGCACCGAGCCCAGACAACCCGGCGACCGCGGAGCCCTGGCAGCCGTGGGCGTCGTCGCCTGCATCTTCGCCGGCGTGCTGTGGTGGTCGTGGTTCAGCCGGGGCGAGACGCACTTCTCCAGCCTGCACGCCATGCACCACGCAGAGCTCGTCTACGCGGTGACGAAACCGGGGGCGATCCCCGAGAATCCGATGCTGGCCGGTGTACCGCTGCGCTACCCGTTCCTCGGCCACTACTACTGGGCGTGGCTGGGCTGGTGTCTCGACGTGAACCCCCTCGTACTCTGGGAACGCACGGCGCTGGTGTGGTTCGGGGTGACGGCGTTGACCTACTACCGCGCGGGTCTCGCGCTCGGGCTGCGCCCCTGGTTCGCTGTGCTCGGCGTGGTGATCTTGCTGGCCGGGAACAGTCCGTTCGAACTCGTGAGGAGCCTCTTCGCCGATCCACTCGGTCCCGGGGGGCCGGTGCGCTACGGCGCGTACCTCCAGAAGTTCTCCGCCTTCAACCTGATGCTGTTCGCGCTGCCGGGGCTGGCCGGTGTCCTGCTCCTGTCGCTGCATGTCCTGCGCGGAGCGGCGGATCGGTCCTGGCTCGTACTGCTGGCGCTCGTCACGCTCGCCGCCGGCGCGGTCTACCCGATCCTCTTCCCGTTCTCGCTCGCGCTGGCGGGCCTGCCCCTGGTGCTGCCGGGCATCTCCTTGCGCACGCGGCGGGACGTTCTCGCCGTGCTGGGCCTGACGGGTGCGGCCTTCGCCGCGATCATGCTGTTCTTCATCGGGAGTCGTGGACGGGTGCCGCTCGACGCCTGGCAGCTCGGGTTCGCCGCCTCCAAGCTCGGCGAGATGGCGCTGGCCCTGGGCCCGTTCCTGCTGATCGCCCTACCCGAGTTGAATGCCGGCCTGCGCCGCCTCGACCCGCGAACGCTGCTGCTCGCCGCGATCGTCGCGCTCGGCGCCGGCTTCTACGTGGTCGTCCCACTGCCGTCACTCAACGAGTACAAGGCGGTCTATGTCGCAATGCTGGGTGCCGGCCTGCTCGCGGCGCGCAGCCTCGACCTGCGCATCGGCCTGCGGGACGTCCAGGTGATCGCGGCGGTCGCCTTGCTGACACCGCTGGTCGCAGCGCTGGATCTCGCGCGCTTCGACCGCCTCTTCGCCGGTCACCCGAAAGCGCGCGAACCTGCCGAGAGCGAACGACGCGCGTCCGTGAGTCCCTGGCGGCTCGACTCGTTCTGGCTCGAACCGCGGGCCGGGTCGCCGGAGGCCGGTTGGACGACGGCCATACGCGAGCGCACGCGACCCGACACCGTCGTCGTCTCTCCGCCGGGACCCGACCCGGTCTCGTCTCTCACGCGGCGCAGCGAGTACGTGACACGCTGGCGGCGTGGAGCGGGCCGCGTCGGCTTCGGTTACAGGGCGCGCGTCTGGACTGTCGACGTGCGCGGCTCTCCACTAGCGACGTTCCGAGGGCGCGCGCAGATCCAGAATACCGTGTATGCAAGGAGTGACCAGCCCGCGCGGTTTCGAGCCGCCGCCGCCGCGCTCGTCGCCCTCGGCCGCCCGGTGGCCGTCTACTTCCCGTCGGCGGATGCCCCGTTCCCGCGATTTCTCGAGCGCGAGCAGGTCGGACGGGAGATCTGGTCGGACGCAACCTCGTCGATCCGGCAACTCGATCCCGCCGACGAAAGCTAGCGGCGC
>JAFDDB010000102.1 GCA_019311115.1 Deltaproteobacteria bacterium | reverse complement strand
CATCTGCCGGCGGCTCCGCGCGACGGCCTTGATCGCGGGCGTGACGTCGCCGAGCTTCGCCACCCCGGACGCCTTGAAGCGGAGGAACATCAGCGGCCGGAACCTGTCGAAGTGGAAGAGCAGCCCTTCGACGATCCTCCACCAGGCGATGCGTTCGATCATCGCCGCGAAGAGCGGGATCGTCAGGCCGGGCACCGCATTGCCCGCGCTCTCGTCGCCGTGCCGGAGCGGGTCGTCCGTCAGCGAGGAACCGTCGATCCAGCGCTCCATCTCGCCGCGGAGGTCCGGGTCGTCGGGCACCAGGCTCGGGCTCCCCGCAGGCGCGTGCTCCGCGGCGTAGCGGATCTGCTCGTGCGACTCGTAGACGGGATGCCCGCGGTGGACCAGGACCGGCACGGTGCCCGCGGGGTTCACGCGCAGGAAGCGAGCGCGGATGTTCTCGTACGCGCCGGTCTCGATCAGGTCCACCGGCTGGCTCGCGTACGGAATTCCCAGCTCGGCCAGGCAGACGCGCGCCTTCATCGAGCATAGCGACAGCGCGTTGTGGTAGAGCTCGAACTCCTGCTCGTGCGGAAGCTCAATGTCCGCCTGCAGGCCGCCCGGAACGGAGTGGCTCCGTCGGCGCGCGTTCTCCCACGCCCAAGCCGCGACCGCAGCGAGCAGCACCAGCGCAAGCATCAGTCCCACGCTCACATTGTACGCGCAACCGTGGCAGCATGATCGCCATGAAGATCGGAGTCTCGCTGCCGGTACGAGAGCTCGAGGACGACCTGGGTGCGATCCGCGCCTTTGCGGAGCTGGCCGAGGAGCTGGGCTACACGCACCTGAGGATCCCGGAGCAGATCGCGCGCGAGGACTCGGGACACCTGCACGAGCCGATGACGCTGCTGGCCTGGGTGGCCGGGTTCACGCGCAAGATCGGGCTGGTGCCTTCGGTCCTCATCCTGCCCGCGCGTCAGACCGCGCTGGTGGCGAAGCAGGCCGCCGAGGTCGACCGCCTGAGCGGCGGGCGGCTGCGGCTCGGCATCGGGGTAGGGCGCAGCCGCCGCGAGTACCAGGCCCTGGGACAGGACTTCGCGACGCGCGGCCGCCGTTGCTCCGAGCAGATGCAGCTGCTGAAGCGCCTGTGGACCGAGGAAGAGGTCGTCTTCGAGGGCGAGTTCGACCGCGTGGACCACGTCGGCATCAACCCGCTGCCCATCCAGCGTCCCATCCCCATGTGGATCGGTGCGGCGTCGGCCCCGAGCGAGCCGGTACTGCGGCGCATCGGTGAGCACGCCGACGGCTGGTTCGCCCTGTGCTCACCGGCCGAGTTCGCGGGCCTTCGGGCGCGCATCGAAGCGCACGCGCGCTCGGCCGGACGCAGCCCCGGCGACGTCGGCGCGGAGAGCGGGCTGGGAATCCACGGCCGCAGCGAGGCCGAGTGGCTCGCAATCCTCGACGAGCGCCAGGCCTCGGGCGTCACGCACCTGTGCATGCGCACGCTCGGCGGCGGGCTCGACGCCACCGGACACCTCGACGCGCTGCAGCGCGTGACCGAGGTCCTGCGCGACAAGGGGGTCCGGTCGTGACGGGCATGCAGGTCGTCTCGCGCGCGGTGGTCTTCGTGCTGTGCATCGTCGTGGCACCCGCGTTCGCGTGGGGCGAGCCGGAGTCGAGCGCCGCGGCCGAGCCCGGGTCCGGTCCGGTCTCGGATGCCGAGCGCATCCTGGAGATGCAGCAGGCCATCGAGTCGGACCGGGTGCGGCTGGACCAACTCCAGGCCGAGCGCCGGGACAGGAAGGCGAACTTCGAGGAGCTGACCGAGCAGCTCAAGCGCCTCGGAGCGGAGCGGACGGAGAAGACGGCAGCGCTGGACGAGGTCGAGGCGGATTCCGACGACGCGGCCGGGCTGCGCGAGCAGATCGATGGAATCGAGAAGGATTACGGGCTGATCCGAACGAATGCGGATCTGGCGCTTCAAGCCGAGCGGACGCTGGGCGAGCAGATCGGGCGCGTCGAGGAGAAGCTGACGCAGGACTCCCGGGCGCTCGAGATCCTGCGCGGGACCGACGTCCCGGTCGGGGTCCCCGGAGAGCCCGCGGCCGTGCCCGGCTCGCCGGAAGAGCCGGTCGTGCCGGGTCCGCCCGGGGAGGCGGTCGCGCGGGAGTCCGATCGACCCGAGACCGCGGAGCAGATCGAGGCGCGCAGCGAAGCCGAGCAGATGGCCGCGCAGGCGAGGAGGGCGGAGCAGGCCGTCGTCGTCTCCGTCGAGCGGAAGAAGGCCCTGCGAGAGCAGATCGCCCTCGCCAAGAAGCTGATCGACACGGACGAGCAGGGCCGGGACAACGCCTTCGAGTTCCTGGGCAAGCGCGAGGCGGATCTCGAGGCGCTGATCGATTCGGGTGCGCCGTCCGCCGAGCTTAGGGCGATCCAACGCGAGATCCGTAAGCTGCACGCGTCGATCGAGCAACTCAACGCCGGGATCGAGTCCCGAACCGAGAACCTGACGGGGCTGAATCGGCAACTGGACGCTCTGCAGGAAGAGCAGCTGCGCGCCGTCGAAGAAGCCAGGCTCAAGCGCGAGGCCGCCGAAGAGGCGCGGCGCCGGAGCGCCTGGCTCAACAGCCCCGTGCATCCGGACAACGTGTCGCAGTGGGCGGTCGAGCGGGGCCCGAGCATCCTGGCCCTGCTCGCCGTCATCGGCGTGCTCTTCTTCTTTGCCAGGATCGCCGCCACGCGGCTCGCGCGGCTCCTCGTCCGCCCGGCCCACCGCGCGAAAGACGAGCGCGAGAAGCGCGCGGAGACCATCGCGCTGAGCTTCGGGGGCGCGGCGCGCATCATCATCGTCGCCGTCGGGTCGCTGATGGTGCTGGAAGAGGCGGGAGTGGACATCCGCACCGTGCTCGGCGGCGCGGCGGTGATCGGTCTCGCCGTCGCATTCGGCGCGCAGAACCTGATGCGCGACTACTTCAGCGGCTTCATGATCCTGCTCGAGGACCAGTACGAGCTGGGCGATCTCGTGACCATCGGCGAGGTCACGGGCCGCGTAGAGCGCGCCAACATGCGCACCACCGTCCTGCGCGACCTGGAAGGGCGTGCGCACTTCATCCCGAACGGACAGATCACGCGGGTCACGAACCGGACCTACGGCTGGTCGCGGGCCGTGTTCGAGGTCCCGATCGCCTTCCACGAGGACGTGGACCGGGTGATGTCGCTGCTCATGGAACTGGCGGCCGAGATGCGCGCGGACGAGACCTACCGTCCTGACATCGTCGAGGACGCGGTCATGCTCGGCGTGGACGCGATCGCCGACGGCGCCGTGGTCATCAAGTTCATGATGAAGACGAAGCCCGACAGGATGTTCCCGGTGAGGCGCGAGATGCTGCGTCGAATCAAGAACCTCTTCGCGCAGGAGGGAGTCGCCATCCCGATTCCGAGGCGGATGATCGTCGGACCGCCGTCGGGAGACGCATCTTGATCTCTCTGCTAACGTGACGCGCATGAGGCCTCTCTCGCTGCCCGGAACGATCGCCGCGATGCTGCTCAGCGTCGCGCTGCCGAGCGTGTGGGTGGCGGGCGCGCATCTCCACCTGTGCTTCGACGGGCTCGAGCCGCCGGTCACGTTGCACGCCTTGGTGGACGCCGGCGCACACGCGGGTCACCACGCGCCAGACGAGCAGCACTCCGACTCCGACGTCGGGACCGAGGCCAGCCTGACGCGGGCGCCACAAAACGGCGCGCAAGCGCTCGCGGTCGCACCCGTGGCAGCGCACGCGTTGACTACCGCCCGGTCCGTCGCGCTCCCTCGCGACGTGAGCGCCCCGATCGGCGATCGCGTCTCGCCGTGGTCGCTACAGCCTCCGCTGCGCGCCCCCCCCGCCTGAGCCTCCCAGCCTGAATCCACGCGGAGCTGCACCGCCCGAGCGGCGGTGCGGGGCCGACTCGGGAGGCTCTCATGCCCTTTCCTTTGCTGCGTGCGCGCGCGCGGTGCGCGCGCCTCGTCATGCCACTTCTGTTCATCCCGGTTGCGGTACACGCCCAGCCGTTGGAGTCCCCTGCGGGCGAGCTGACGCTCGCGGGGGCGATCGCTGCAGCGTTGGCTGCGAACCCGGACCTGCGTGCCGGAGAGTTCGAGCTTCGCGCCGGCGCGGGCCGCGTCGAGCAGGCCGGCTTGCGTCCGAACCCGGAGCTGGCGCTCGAGGCGGAGAACTTCGCCGGCACGGGTGACGCGGCGGCGACCCACGCTCTCGAATCCACTCTCATCCTGAGCCAGGTCATCGAGCTGGGAGGCAAGCGCGAGCGACGCGTGCAGGTCGCAAGTGCGGGCTACGAGACGCTGACCGTCGAGCGCCAGATCCGTCAGCTCGACGTGCTGGCCGAGGTCATGCGCCGCTACATGGACGTGGTCGTCGCGCAGGAGCGGCTGTCGCTGGGCCACACCTCGCTGGACCTGGCGAACGACACGCTCTCGATCGTCGCTCGACGCGTGAAGGCTGCGCGGGCCCCTCGTGCGGAGCAGAGTCGCGCCACGATCGCTCGCGCGAGGACGCGCCTGGATCTCGGGCGCGCGCAGCAGACCCTCGAGGCCGCTCGCTGGCAGCTGGCCGCGACGTGGGGAGGGGAGGAGCCCCGCTTCACGCGGGCGGTCGGCGACCTGTACGCACTCGCGGCCGTGCAGGAGTTCGACACCCTCGCTGCGCGGCTCGAATCGACGCCGGACTTCCTGCGCTACGCCGCCGACCGGCGCCTTCACGAGGCCGAGCTGGCGCTGGCTCGCGCCCGCGCGCGTCCGAGCCTGAAGCTGAGTGCCGGGCTTCGCAGGCTGAACGAGAGCCACGACACGGCGCTCGTGGCCGGCGTCTCGCTGCCGATCCCGCTCTTCGACCGCCGGCAGGGCCGGCGCACCGAGAGCCGCGCGCGGATCGCGCAGAGCGAGGCCGAGCGCGCGGCTGCACTCGTGCGCGCACGGGCGACGGTCTTCGCGCTGCACGGGGAGCTCGGCGTGGCGCGAGTCGAGGTCGGCGTCCTGCGCGGCGAGGTCATCCGGCAGGCGGAGGGCGCGCTCGACCAGGTCCGCTCGGGCTTCGAGCGCGGCCGCTTCTCGTACCTGGAGCTCGCCGCGGCCCAGCAGGACGTGCTCGACGCACTGCACGCGGCGATCGACGCCGCGGCGGCGTTCCACCGCCTGCACACCGAGATCGAACGCCTGACCGGCGAGCCGCTCGCGGCCGCCGCTCCCTGACTAAAGGTGACGTCGTGAAGACAACTCCATTTCTGCTTGGCGCGGTGGTGACCGCGTTCGTGCTGGTCGGATGCTCGCCCGAGGTCCCCCATGATCCCCGCGACCGCGACGAGGGCCCGCACGGCGGCCGTTGGCTCGAGCAGGGCGGCCTGGCGCTCGAAGTCACGATCTTCGAGCAGGGCGTGCCGCCCGAGTTCCGGGTGTACGCCTCTGCCCATGGTGAGCCGGTGGACCCGGCCGAGGTCCAGCTCGAGATCGACCTGGAGCGCTTTGGCGGAGAGGTGGATCGGTTCGCGTTCGGCCCGCGGCAGGATCACCTGCTGGGCAGCGGCGTCGTCGGTGAGCCGCACTCCTTCAACGTGACAGTTCGCGCCGATTACGCGGGCGAGCGCTACGAGTGGAGCTACGAGTCGCACGAGGGCCGCACGACGATCGCTCCCGAGATGGCCGCGCGGGCGGGCGTCGAGGTCGCGACCGCCGGGCCCGGGGTGCTGCGCGAGCAGCTGACACTGTACGGAACGGTGGACGCGAGCCCGGAGCGGCGCCTGCACGTGACGCCTCGCTTTCCGGGAGTCATCGAGTCGCTGGGCGTGAACATCGGCGACACCGTGCGTGCGGGTGACACCCTGGCTGTCGTCGAGAGCAACGAGAGCCTCCAGCTCTACGACGTCAAGGCGCCTATCTCGGGAGTCGTGACCGAGCGCAAGGCCAACCCCGGCGAGACGGCCGGCAGCGAGCCGCTCTTCGAGATCACCGACTTCTCGTCCGTCGTCGCCGAGCTGACCGTCTTTCCCGGCGACCACGCGCGCCTGGCACGCGGCCAGACGGTGCGCGTTCGCGCGAGCACGAGTGATGTCCAGGGCGCCGGCGAGATCACGAGCCTCACGCCGGTCCACCACACTGGGATCCCGACCTGGCGCGTTCGCGTCACACTCCAGAACGAGGACGGGCGCTGGAGTCCCGGGCTCTTCGTGGTGGCGCAGGTGACGATCCGCGAGACACGGGTGCCGCTCCTGGTTCCGCTGAGCGCGCTGCAGTCGTTTCGCGACTGGCAGGTCGTGTTCTTGAACACGGGCGAGGGATACCAGGCGCAGCCGCTCGAGCTCGGCCTTCGCGACAGCGAGAGCGCCGAGGTGCGGTCCGGCCTGGCTCCCGGAGACATCTACGTGGTCTCCAACAGCTACCTGATCAAGGCGGACATCGAGAAGTCCGGCGCGTCGCACGACCACTGAGGAGAGAGCCGTGCTCGAACGCATCGTCGATGTCTCACTCCGCCTCCGCTGGTTGGTCCTGCTGGCGACGGCCGCCGCAGCCGCCCTCGGCGTGTACAACTACTTCCGCCTGCCGATCGACGCGGTCCCCGACATCACGAACGTGCAGGTCCAGATCAACACCGAGGCGCCCGGCTACTCCCCGCTCGAGGCCGAGCAGCGGATCACCTTCCTGATCGAGAACGCCATGTCGGGGTTGCCGCGCCTCGACTACACGCGGTCGCTGTCTCGCTACGGGCTGTCGCAGGTGACGGTCGTCTTCGAGGACGGCACCGACATCTACTTTGCCCGGAGCCGCGTGGCCGCTCGGCTCCAGCAGGTCAAGAGCCAGCTGCCGGTAGGCGTCGAGTCCCAGATGGGACCGATCGCGACGGGACTCGGCGAGATCTTCATGTTCGCCGTGCGCGCCGAGGCGGGTGCGCGCGGTCCCGACGGCCGGCCCTACGACGCCACCGACCTGCACACCGTCGCCGACTGGATCGTGGCGCCCCAGCTCGTCCGCGTCCGCGGAGTGACCGAGATCAGCACGATCGGAGGGCACGAGAGGGAGTACCTGGTTGCTCCCTGGCCGGAGCGCCTGCTCGCCTACGGCGTGACGCTCGATCAGCTGGTCGAGGCACTGGAGAAGAACAACGCCAACCTGGGCGCTGGCTACATCGAGCGCAACGGGACGCAGTACCTGGTCCGCGCGCCGGGCCAGGTCGCGAGCCTCGACGACCTGCGTGCGATCGTCGTGGCCCAGCACGGCGGCGCGCCGGTGCTCGTCGGCGACGTGGCCGAAGTGAGCCTCGGCCGCGACCTGCGGACCGGCGCCGCGACCATGAACGGCGAGGAGGTGGTCCTGGGCACCGTCTTCATGCTGATCGGCGAGAACAGCCGCGAAGTCGCCCAGCGCATCGCGAGCAAGCTCGAAGAGGTGCGCCACTCGCTACCGTCGGGCCTGACGGTGACGACGGTCTACGACCGCACCAAGCTCGTGGACAAGACGATCGCCACCGTGCGGAAGAACCTGCTCGAGGGCGCGATTCTCGTGGTGGCGGTGCTCTTCGCGCTGCTCGGCAACCTGCGCGCGGCGCTGCTGGTCGCCCTCGTGATCCCGCTCTCCATGTTGCTGACCATCACGGGCATGGTCAGCCGCGGGGTGAGCGGCAACCTGATGAGCCTGGGTGCGCTCGACTTCGGCCTGATCGTCGACGGCGCGGTGATCATCGTCGAGAACTGCGTGCGCCGGCTCGGCGAGGAGCAGGGCCGCCACGGCGCGCTCGACCTGGGGAGGAGACTCGGCCTGGTGCGGGCGGCGACCGTCGAGGTCGTTCGTCCGAGCGTGTTCGGCGTCTCGATCATCCTCATCGTCTACCTGCCGATCTTCGCCCTCACCGGGATCGAGGGGAAGATGTTCCACCCCATGGCCTTCACGGTCGTGCTGGCCTTGACCGGTGCGCTCGTCCTCTCGGTGACCTTCGTTCCCGCGGCGGTCGCCCTCTTCGTCACCGGGCCGGTGGCGGAGGGCGAGAACGTGCTCATGCGGCTGGCGCGCGGTCTCTATGGGCGTAGTCTCAGCGTGGCGCTCGCGCACCGGGGGCCCGTGGTCGCAGCCGCCATCGCACTGGTGGCCGGATCCCTGCTGCTTGCGACGCGGCTCGGATCCGAGTTCGTGCCCAGCCTGGACGAGGGTGACATCGCCCTGCACGCCATGCGCATTCCGGGCACCGGGCTCGAGCAATCCGTGCACATGCAGCTGCAGCTGGAGTCGGTGCTCAGCGAGATCCCCGAGGTCAGCCGGGTGTTCTCGAAGCTCGGCACGGCCGACGTCGCGACCGACCCCATGCCTCCCAGCGTGACCGACACGTTCATCATGCTCGAGCCGCGGGCGCAGTGGCCGGAGCCCGGAAAGAGCAGGGCGCAGCTCTTGCGCGAGCTGGAGAGCGTCGTGATGACGGTTCCGGGCAACCGCTACGAGTTCACGCAGCCGATCGAGATGCGCTTCAACGAGCTGATCTCGGGCGTGCGGTCCGACCTGGCGATCAAGGTGTACGGCGACGACCTGGACCTGCTGATGGCGACGGGCGAGAGGATCGAGTCCGTCGTGCGCGACGTTCCCGGGGCCGCCGACGTGAAGGTCGAGCAGATGACCGGGCTGCCGGTCATGGAGCTCGAGCCACGCCGCGAGATCCTCTACCGCTACGGACTCAACGTGGCCGACGTGCAGCGGGTGATCGGGACGGCGCTCGGGGGCAGCGTGGTGGGGCAGGTCTTCGAGGGCGACCGCCGCTTCGACCTGGTCGTTCGCCTCCGCGAGTCGCTGCGCAACGACCTGGATGCGGTCCGGGCGTTGCCCGTGCCTCTTCCCGGCGGCGGCTTCGTGCCCCTGCGCGAGATCGCCGAGATCCGCGTCCGGACCGGGCCGAACCAGGTACACCGCGAGAACGGCAAGCGGCGCGTCGTCGTCGCTGCGAACGTCCGAGGACGCGACCTGGGCACGTTCGTGGCGGACGTGCAGGCGAGGCTGCGGGACAGGGTCTCGCTGCCCGCCGGCTACTGGCTCGACTACGGCGGGACGTTCGAGCAGCTGATCTCGGCCTCGAAGCGGCTGCGCGTCGTGGTTCCCCTGACGCTCGGCCTCATCTTCGTGCTGCTCTACATGGCGTTCGGGTCGTTCAAGGAGTCGCTGCTGGTCTTCTCGGGGGTACCGCTGGCCTGGAGCGGGGGCATCGCGGCGCTGTGGCTGCGCGAGATCCCTTTCTCGATCTCGGCGGGAGTCGGCTTCATCGCGCTCTCGGGCGTGGCGGTGCTGAACGGCCTGGTCATGGTGTCGTTCATCCGCGCGCTGCGCGACGAAGGGCGGCCGCTCGAGGAAGCCATCGTGCAGGGCGCGCTCACGCGCCTGCGCCCGATCCTGATGACGGCCCTGGTCGCGAGCCTGGGCTTCGTGCCGATGGCGCTCAACACGGGAACCGGCGCCGAGGTACAGCGGCCGCTCGCCACGGTCGTGATCGGCGGCATCCTGTCCGCCACGCTGCTCTCGCTGCTGGTGCTGCCCGCAGCCTACCGGCTCGCGCACCGCCCCTAGGCACCGGCCTCGGGGCGGCCGCGCCGGGCTACTGCTTGTCGATCGAGATGGCGAGCGCCCGGGTCAGCACGACGCTGACCTGCTCGCCGACCTTGACCCGCTCGATGTTGACGGCCTCGCCCACCTTGATCGTGCGCTCGCCACCCGCCGGCACGTCGAGGGTCACCTGCCGGGTCTCGATGTCGACGGCCTTCACGACGGCCCGCAGCTCGATCCGTTCCGAGATGACCGCACCCGGGGTCGCGCCCTTGGGCGCGGTGGAGACGTCGACGCTGGCCGAAGCGCCCGGCTTCGCGTCGGCTACCGGAGCGATCCCGATGGCGATCGCCTCGACGTAGGTGGCCTTCACGGGGTCGCCGACCTTGATCTGGTCGAAGTTCGGAGAATTCTTCGGCGCCCGGATCTCGACCTGGCGGCCCAGCTCGCCCTCGACGGTGACCGTCCGCGTTTCGGCGTTAATGGCGATCACCTTGCCCTTCAGGTTGACCTGCTCCGCCACGGCGACGCCACGTTCGGCCGGCTCGTGATGGTCGGCCAGGGCGGCGCCGGGGGCGAAGAGCGCTGCGCCGGCGAGGAGGGTCATGGAAGCGCGTCTGATGAGTCGGATCATGGGGTTGCTCCTGGCAAGGGGTTCATTCGAGCTGGGCGCGCACGGTACCACCCCGGATCGCCCGGGGCCACGCGTTTCCCCCGTGTCAAAGGGTCCCGGCCATCCCCTAAGATGCTCGCGGATGGTCGCCCGACTCCTGGTGCTCGCCGCAGTGGTCGCGTTGGTCGGCGCCGCCTGGTGGGGCGGCGCGTTCGACCGGCTCGACGCGGAGTGGGTGCGTGCGCTGCTCACCGAGTCGGGCGCCTGGGGCCCGGTTGTCTACGTCGCGTGCTTTGCGCTGCTCGAGCCGCTGGGGGCTCCCGGCATCCTCTTCATCCTTCCCGCGAGCTTCGTGTGGCCTCTTGGCGCCGCCTTCGCGCTCTCGTGGCTCGCGTCGATATGCGCGGGCATCGTAGGATTCGGCTTCGCGCGCTGGCTCGCGCGCGACTTCGTACAGCGGCACCTGCCGGAGCGCTTCCATCGCTTCGACCGCCAGCTGGCCGAGCGCGCCCTCCGCACCGTCATCATCGTGCGCCTGGTGTTCTTCCTCGCGCCTCCCGCCCACTGGGTGCTCGGCGTCTCGCGCGTGCCCTTCGGCACCTTCGTGCTGGGATCGGCCATCGGGTTCGCGCCGGGCGTCGCGCTCATGACGGTCGCGGGACCGGCCGTGGTCGAGTTCTGGAACTCGGTAGAGCGGCCGGGTCTCTGGATCGCTCTCGCCGTCCTGATCTTCGCCGTCGGCCGCCGAGTGGTCCGGCGCTTCCGGTCCGGCCGAACGGTGGAGTGAGCGCGGCTGGGGTTCGCAGACGGGCTCGCACGATCGCGGTTCTTGAACTCGCTCCCACTGCCGTCCATCATCGCGAGCGTGTTGACGGCATTCCTGTGGGGCCTGGTCGCCACCTCTTCGCTGGTCGTAGGCGGGCTGCTCGCGTCGTGGTGGACGCCGGGCAGGCGCACCCTCGGGGTCATCATGGCTTTCGGGGCCGGGGTGCTGATCTCGGCAGTGGCCTATGAGCTCGTCTTCGAGGCCTTGCAGCTCGCAAAGCTCACCGGCTTTCCCACCCTGGGGTTCTTCTCAGGGGCTTTCACGTTCTTCTTCGCCGACTGGCTGATCGGAAGAATGGGTGGGAGTGAACGCACGGCGATCGAGGCTACCCACCAGTCGAACCTGGTCGTCCCGCTGGTTCTCGCGATCATTCTCGACGGAGTTCCCGAGTCCGTGGTCATCGGCCTGGGCATCCTGCAAGGAGGCACCGTCAGCGCGGCCATGCTGGTTGCCGTGTTCATCTCGAACCTTCCCGAGGCTGTCGCGGCGACGACGGGAATGCGATCCGGTGGATGGAGCCGTACGAGAATCCTCTCTCTCTGGCTGGTGATCGCGGTGGTGTGCGCGGCTGCCTCGGCGGCGGGCTATGGCCTGCTCGGCAACCTGTCGCCGCTGTGGCTGTCGTTCGTCCAGACGTTCGCGGCGGGAGCGATTCTCATGATGCTGGCCAACACGATGATCCCCGAGGCGTACGAGCACGGTGGCAAGCTCGCGGGGATCTTCCTGGTGCTGGGATTCGCAGCTTGCGTGTGGGTCATCGTGCTCGAGCATGTCGGGTCCGGATAGACCCCTGAGCCGCATTCCATGACAGCAGGAGAACGCCATGACTGAACAGCGACTCCACGGCAAACGCGTGCTGGTCACGCAGGCAGGCGACTACATGGGGCCGGCGACGATCGAGGTGTTCCGCGAGCACGGTGCCGAGGTGATCGCGGACGAGAGCGACTTGACCCGACCGGGTGCTGCGCAGGACGTCGTCGAGGCGGCGGGTCACATCGACGTGCTGGTCGCCAACCTGGCGGCCGACGCCAGGTTCGGTATCTCGGCGATCGATACGGACGACGTCGTCTGGCAGACGGCGTTCGACGTCATGGTGCATCCTCTGCACCGGCTCTGCCGTGCGGTACTGCCCCAGATGTACGAACGACGCTCGGGGAAGATCGTTGTCTACGGCAGCGCTACCGGCTTGAAAGCGACCCCACTGCTCGCTGCCTACAGTGCGGCTCGCACGGCCCAGGTGGGTTACGTCAGGAGCGCCGGCGTCGAGGCTGCCAGTCACAACGTGCAGATCAACCTGGTTGCACAGAACTTCGTCGAGAACGAAGCCTACTTTCCGCGCGAGTTCCAGAAGACCCCCGAGTTCGAGCAACTGATGGCGACGGTACCGATTGGCAGGCTGGCAACGGCCCGGGAGGATGCGCTCTTCGCCCTGTTCCTGGCGTCGGGCGAGAGCGACTTCTTCGTGGGCCAGTCGATTCCGTTCTCCGGGGGCTGGGCGCAGTAGCTCTCACGGCCTCGCCCCCTCGTGTGGCATGTTGCCTCATGCTGGGTCGAGCGCGCCGCGTGCAGCCCTGTTTCCTGGCACAGGGATTGCGCTTGTCGAGTTGGCGATCGACGGAGGCCAAGGGGAGGGGCGAGTGCCGGGCAACGCAACGTCGTGGATCGTCGTCGTCCTGCTGGTGGTGGGGGCGGCGCAGCTAGCCTGCGGGAGACAGCAGCCCCGTCCCAACTTCCTCCTCGTCGTGGCGGACGACATGGGCTGGGCCGACCTGGGGAGCTTCGGAAGCGAGATCGACACCCCGAACATCGATGCGCTTGCCCGGTCCGGCGTGATGTTCACCGACTTCCACGTGTCGATGAGCTGCTCCCCGACGCGCTCCATGCTGCTTTCGGGCACCGACAACCACATCGCCGGGCTCGGGAACATGGGCGAGACGATCGCGCCCGAGCAGCGGGGAAAGCCCGGCTACGAGGGATACCTGAACGAGCGCGTCGTCTCGCTTGCGGAGGCCCTGCGGGCCGGCGGGTACCACACGTACATGGCGGGCAAGTGGCACCTGGGGCACGAGCCGGACCAGTACCCGCACGCGCGCGGCTTCGAGCGGTCGTTCTCCATGCTGTTCGGAGGCGCCAGCTTCTGGAGCGACATGGTCGGCGTGCTCGCCGGGTTTCAGGAGGTCGCCGAGTACGTGCTCGACGACGAGAAGCTCGACGCGCTGCCCGCGGACTTCTACGCGACGCGGAGCTACACGGACTTCCTGATCGATGCGATCCGGCAGGATCGAGGCGACGGCAAGCCATTCCTCGCATACCTGGCGTTCACCACACCGCACGACCCGCTTCACGTGCCCGAGCCCTGGCGCAGCATGTACCGGGGCGACTACGGCAAGGGCTACGAGGTCCTGAAGGCGGAACGCGTGGCCAGGGCGAAGCAGCTCGAGCTCGTCCCCGAGGACGCG
>JAFDDB010000206.1 GCA_019311115.1 Deltaproteobacteria bacterium | reverse complement strand
GCATCAGCCAGGTCCCACCGAAGCTCTCGAGCCCCTCGAGGACGACGAAGGTCCTTCCGGGACACTGCTGCGTCAGGTGATACGCAGCACCCACCCCGGAGACCCCCGCCCCGACCACCAGCACGTCGAAGTGCTCGGCCTTCTGCGCCGCAGGCTCCATCGGATTCAGTATGGGCGCTTCCGCCCTACGACGTCGGGTCCTGGTACTCCAGACCGATGCGGCCCAGGCGCACCTTGAACTCGCCGAGAATGCTCCCGGTCAGCAGCTTGGTCGTCGTCTCGGGATCGAGGTTGCGCAGGTCCTGACCCTGGAAGAGCACGGGCTCGTCGGGGCGACCCCGGGCCTCGCGCGCCTTCTGCAGCACGCGCTGGGCCTCGATCTGCGTTTCCTGGTCGCCCTCCTGGGGCTGGAAGACGCGGAGCATGTGGCCCGTCATCTCCTTCTGCATCTCCTGGATGTCGTCGCGGCGCTCGGGCTGGTCCTTGATGAGAGAGCCGATCCGGTTCTCGCCGAAGCCCACGTGGCGCCGCTCGTCGGCGATCGTGCCCTCGAGCGTGTGCGCGAACTTCGGGTTGAAGTGGCGGTTCGTCGCCTCCATGAACTCGAACACGGTGAACGCGAGCCCCTCGAGCACGATGTTCTGGCCCACGACGCCCGCGAGGAAGTCGCCCTTGTCGACCTTCTCGAGCAGCACCTCGGCAAAGTTCACCAGGTCCGGACTCGCGTGCTCCTCGATCGTGCTCTCGAAGTCCTTCTTCTTGACGCCCAGGTCGAGCAGGCGCTGGCTGAAGATCTCGACGTGGCGCGCCTCGTCGAGGGTCTGCGTGGCCAGGAACCGCTTGCTCGGGTGGTCCGGTGCGATGTTGATCAGGCCGGACGAGGCCGCGAGGGCCGCGCGCTCGCCGACGACCAGCTGGACGGCGCCCCGGATCGCATCCTGGCGCAGGATCTCGTTCTCCATCAGCAGTTCGGGCTCGGACTCCCCGGGCTGGTGTCCGTACTGCGTCCCCTCCAGATACCCCTGCGGTGCCGACTCGAGCCAGTTCTGGATCGAATAAGCGTCCAGGAAATTCGCCATGCCGTCCTCCTATTTTCGTCCGGTCAGGATGAGCGAGCGCGCTGGCACGGGGTATGACGGCACTCATACCGGCCGGGCGCCTTCCGCCGGCGATTGGCGTTAGACTCCGGCGCGGCGGGAAACACCCGAAGGAGAGTCGCCATGGGCACGAAGCTGAACGAAGACCCACGCATCGATCCCCGCATCAAGGCGCTGATGGGCGCCATGCCGAGCGCGAATCCCGGCGACGCCGAGAGCCGCCAGCAGGTCGTGGACGAGGCGAACAGCGAAGCCGCGGTCGCCGCGCGCCAGGCGCTCGGCGCGTTCATGACGATGTGCGACGACGAGACCGTCGCCCCCTCGGCGGGTCTCGCCATCTCCACGCGCGAGTTCAAGTCGTCGCCCGACGGCAACACCATCCAGGTCCAGTTCATCCGGCCCGAGGCCGACGGGCCGCTGCCCTGCGTCTACTACATCCACGGCGGCGGCATGCAGACCATGTCCTGCTTCGACGGCATGTACAAGGCGTGGGGGCGGATCATCGCGGGCCAGGGCGTGGCGGTCGCCATGGTGGACTTCCGGAACTGCCTGGTGGCTTCGTCCGCACCCGAGGTCGAGCCCTTCCCCGCGGGCCTCAACGACTGCGTGTCGGGCGTCAAGTGGCTGCACGAGAACGCGGCTGCGCTGGGAGTCGACCCCGACCGCATCATCGTCGCGGGCGAGAGCGGCGGCGGCAACCTGACGCTGGCGACGGGCCTCAAGCTCAAGCAGGACGGCGACCTCGGACTGATTCGCGGGCTGTACGCGCTGTGTCCCTACATCGCCGGTAGCTGGCCGCAGGACCGGTACCCGTCTTCGACCGAGAACAACGGCATCCTGCTCGACCTGCACAACAACCGCGGGGCGGTGGCCTACGGGCTCGACGCGTTCGAGAAGCAGGACCCCCTGGCGTGGCCCGGGTTCGCGACGGAAGAAGACGTCCACGGCCTGGTGCCGACCGTCGTCAGCGTGAACGAGTGCGACCCGCTGCGCGACGAGGGCATCGAGTTCTACCGGCTGCTGGTGCGCGCCGGTGTGCCCGCCCGCTGCCGCCAGGTCATGGGCACGATCCACGGCACCGAGATCTTCGCCATCTCGTGCCCCGAGATCAGCCGCGACACCGCAGGCAGCATCGCCCAGTTCTGCCGCGAGGCTTGAATCGACCCTGCGCCTGCTGAAGAAGACCGCTCTCTACGCGACCGTAGCCCTGCTGGGCTTCGCGGTGGGAGCCCTCTCTCTCTACGTGCGCTCGGTCCGGAGCGGGCCGCCGCTCGAGCTGTGGCACACGGTCGAGCTCGAGACGGAGTTCCGCGCCGACCGGGTCGGCGAGATCGCCAGCTTCGAGGACTACCTGGCGCTCGAGCAGCGGCTCTTCGTCGAGCTGGACGAGCGGGTCTACGCGCGCACCACGCGCGGAGAGCATCGTGCCCTCGCCCGCTACAGCACCGGAAGCCTGGCGGATCCCCGCCGCTTCGAGACCGACTGGAATCGCAGCTTCGAGCTGAGCGTGGACGCGCCCCGCGGAGGCGTGCTGCTCGTCCACGGAATGACCGACTCGCCGTACAGCCTCCGCGCGCTCGGCGAGGCGCTCCACGAGCAGGGCTACCACGTCGTCGGCCTGCGGCTCCCGGGCCACGGCACGGTCCCCTCGGGCCTCACGAGCTTCACCTGGCAGGACATGTCCACCGCCGTCTCGCTGGCCGCGGACCACCTGGCCGCCGCGGTGGGAAGCGACTCGGTGCACGTGATCGGCTACTCGAACGGTGCCGCCCTGGCGCTGCACCAGACGCTCGAAGCGCTCGCGGGCCGCGGAGGCCCCACGCCGGCGAGCCTGGTGCTGGTCTCTCCCTCGATCGCCGTGAGTCCGGCGGCCGCGGGCGCGCGCTGGCTCGGGCTGCTGGCGAAGCTCCCGGGGCTCGAGAAGGTGGCGTGGACGCAGGTCCTGCCGGAGTTCGATCCCTTCAAGTACAACTCCTTCGCAGTCAACGCGGGCGACCAGGTGCATCGGCTGACCCGACGCCTCGTGCGCGAGATCGAAGCGCGCTCGCACTCCGGCGGCCTCGACTCCTTTCCACCGACGCTGGCCTTCCTGTCGACGGTCGACGCGACGGTCACGGCCGACGCGGTGATCGACAGCCTGCTCGAACACCTGCCCGCGAACCGCAACGCCCTCGTCCTCTTCGACATCAACCGCAGCCGGACCAAGTCGAGTCTGCTGGTCTCCGATCCCGGGCCGCTGACCGACGCGCTGCTACGCAGCGACGCCCTCCCCTTCCACCTCACCGTGGTGGGAAACGAGACACCGAGTAGCCGGCGGGTCGTCGCCCGGCGCAAGCCGCCGTTCTCGCGCGCGGTCGCGGCCGACCCCCTGGATCGCGCGTGGCCTGCGGGCACGATCTCGCTCTCGCACGTGGCCCTGCCCTTTCCGGACGACGACCCCCTGTACGGTGCGCGCCGTGACGGCTCCGAGAGCGTGCTCCACCTGGGCGACATCGCGTTCCGGGGCGAACGCGGGCTGCTGAGCTTTCCGGACGCCTGGCTGGTCCGGCTCCGCCACAATCCGTTCTACGACTACCTGCAGCGGCGCACCCTCGACTGGATCGAGAGTCGCTAGACCGCCGCGTCAGGCCTGCTCCGCCTGCGCCCGTCGCCAGTCCGAGAACCACTGCTCGAGCGCACAGTGACGCGCGACCAGCCTGCGGCGCGAGTCGATCTCGGCCAGCAGGCGCTGCGTCTCCGGGCGCGTCAACTCGGGCAGCGCTGCGGGGTCGGCCGCCCAGCCCTGCAGGTGATCCTCGACCGCCTGCTGCGCGTCGGAGAGCGACGACGTCCCGCGGGACGCCTCTCCCCGAAGCTCCGCGACGCACGACCGCAGGCTGTCGAGCAGCGCGCCGTCGGCCCGCTTGAGAGCGTCGGCGAGCGGTTGCATCGGGGAGCCCCCGCGTTGCAGCAGCGGCTCGACTCCCCCGAAGCGCCGCCCGGCCACGGCGTCGGAGAGGTCCATCAGCAACGGCAGGACCGCCGGGCGGAGCGACTCGTCGAGACCGGCTTCGACCGGCTCGCGACGCGCCTGCTGGTCGAGGCGAGCCAGCTGGGCCGACGCCACCGCGGAGGAGCGGGCGAGGCTCGCCGACCACGCGTCCCGGTCCGCGTCGTCGCCTCGGCGCGCGTCGCCGAGCGCGGCCAGACACCGCTCGAGCTGGGCCGCGAGCCCCTTGCGGAACAGGCCCGCCGCCGTCGCGGGCCACATCAGGCGGCTGGCGAGCCAGCCGATGAACGCGGCCAACGCCACGTAGCACACCAGGTTGTAGGGGCCGTAGACATCCGTCGGCGCGGCGCTCCCGCCGAACACGGAGAGCAAGGCGACGAGACCTCCGACCGAAAGCAGCACAGCGAGCTGGGGACGGATCGTTGCCGGATACGCGAGAGCAGCGCCCAGCACGAACGGGACCACGAGCATGACGGGTGCACGACCGAGATGGGGCGCGACGAAGACCAGCGTCAGGTCCGCCAGCAGCCAGCCCGTC
>JAFDDB010000006.1 GCA_019311115.1 Deltaproteobacteria bacterium | reverse complement strand
CGGCAGCTACGTGCGGCTGCGCAGTGACAACGACTTCCGCTTCGACACGGGCTTCCTGCTCGACGGGATCGACATCGAGGGCGGAGACGACTGCGCGAGGAATCCTTTCTGCACCATCGACGAGCTCACGGGCGGCGAGTCGAGCTCGACGAAGACCCGGCTGAACGCCGACTTCCTGGACGAGACGGGGACCGTGAACGGTACGTGGCTCACGGGCCGCACGTCGCGCCTCGACGCCACGCTGCTGCTCCACCGCAAGGACCGGGGGCAGCCGGGGTCGATCGGCGGAGTTCCGGTGCTCGGTGCCCGCGACGAGGACTACAGCTGCACGACGTCGGACGAGAAGTACCGGCGCGGACTCGCTCGGCTGGCTTGGAGCGACCCGGAGCTGGGGCCGGGCGCCGCCGAGGCTGCCGCCTGGACGCGCTTCGAGCGCAACTCGCTCCACGATCCCGGCGGGGACTGCGGCTTCATCGATCCCGACATCGTCGGCGGGAGCCGTCTCCGGTCGAAGGAGAACGAGAGCGGGGTCGAGCTGCGCTACGCGCCTCGCTCGTTGAAGGTCGGCGGCACGCGCGTGGGCCACCGCGTCTCGGGAGCGTTCCGCGTCGCCAACCTTCGGGGTGACGAGATGGAATCGAGGCGACGCTGGACGACGAACTTCTTCGCCCAACAGGAGTTCGGCTTCTTCGACGATCGCCTGCGGTTCTTCCCGGCGCTGGGGTTCGAGGCAGCCGGCACCAGCTCGGGCGAGGTGCGGTCGCGCCAGTTCCTGGGTACCGAGGACGTCAGCGTCGATGACGAATCGGTCTGGCTGCCGCGCATCGGCGCCATCGTGCGCCTGCTGCCGGGGTTGCGGCTCAAGGCCAACTGGCTGCGCGCCTACCGGCGGCCGAGCTTCACCGAGCTCTTCCACCCGGACTGGACGTTCATTCGCGGCAATCCCAGGCTCGACGCCGAGGACTCCTGGAACTGGGACGTCGGGCTCGAGTTCGCGAGCGAGGGGGACACGACGGTCACCGACATCCGCTTCGAGACGGCGTACTTCAACCGCCGCGTGGACGAGTCGATCGAGTGGATCCTCAACGTGAGCGGCGCGTTCGAGCCCGTGAACACCGGGCGCGCACGGTTCCAGGGCGTCGAGGTACAGGGTTCGCTGACGCTCTTCGAGCGCCTCGACCTGTCGGGGAGCTACACCTGGACCGACGCCGAGCTGAGTGCGGACTCGAGCGTCTCGTTCCCGCAGGTGCCGGAGAACCGGGCCTTCGGCCGCGCCACCTTGCGATTTCCGGCCGTGAGGTTCTGGACCGAGGTGATCTACGAGGACGAGGTCGCGTTCCGCTTTGCCCAGCCCGCCGGGCGCGCCACCGCCGACTCGGTCACGCAGTTCGACGCCGGGCTCACCGTCTGGCCCTCGCGCGTGCGGGGCTTCGGCTGGTTCCCTTCGACCGTGAGCGTGAGCGTGCAGTGGGCCAACCTGACCGAGCAGCAGCGCGTCGACTCGCTCGACAACCCGCTGCCGAAGGACCGCACCTGGCTGGTGACGCTCCGGGGGACGACGAGATGACTCCACGTTTCGCGATCACATGGCTTGTACTCGTACTGCTGCCGCTGGCCGCGGCGTCCGCGGCCACCCTGAACGTCGGCCCGACCTCGGTAGACACGCTGCCCCTCGTGACCCTCTTTCCACCGGCGCTCGAGGTTCACCCCTCGGACCCGGACCGCGCCTGGATCGCGCGCTCGATCAACCAGCCGAGCGTGCTCGAGGTCGACGTGACGCCGGCCACGACGCTCGTCTACACGGGCGCGGGCCACGTGCTCGCCGCGGGCCACGACTGCTCGCCCGGGCCGGCGGCCAGTCCCTTCATCGGCAACCTGGCGCTCGAGAACGTCGCGCCGGGTGTAGATCGCGGCTGGATCGTCGCCTCCTTCTGCGAGATCGTAATCCCGTTCGACCTGGTGACGGGTGCGATCTGGGACGTGACGTACGACACCGTGAGCCGCGACGAGGTGCCCGCCACGCGAACGATCACCGGGAGCTTTACGCAGTACGTCGACGGTGGAGGCGGGGCGGCCGTGTCGAGCTTCGACACGGACCACACGGCCGACGTGTTGCGGGTAGGAACCCGGCTGCTGATCGCCACGTCGAACATCGACACGCCCGGCAGCAACCCCGTCTTCAATCCCGGAACCGTCCTGCTGTTCGACATCGTCGACACGGTCACGCCGTCCGGAACGCGCGCCACGAGCGTCGCACTCGCGAGCCCGGCCTACCTGGTCACCTCGGACCCGAACCCGATCGCCTTGACGGCGCTGCCCGGGGGTCTCGTCGCGGTCACGAACGCGGGCATCCACGACACCGCCTTCCCGCCGCTCGTTCTCGGGCAGGGAAGCGTCGACATCATCGACCCCGTGGCCGGGACGCTGCTCGGCTCGATTCCGCTCGGCGACGCGAATCCGGGCGGGCGCACGCTCGCGGTGGACCCGACGGGCTCGGTCGCGGTGGCCAGCTCGCGCACGCTGCGCGAGCTCTACGCGTTCGACGTGCGCGGACTGGCCGACCTGGCGCCTCCCTCGATCGACCCCACGCTGCAGCGGCCGTCGTGCAACGACGGTGCGGGCGCGTCGGCGGGCGGGCTGCCCTGCCTGCGCGACCGCGTGATCCACGACGGCTCGAACTCGCTCGTCGTCCCGCCGCCGCCGGGCGTGTCCTCGGTGTACAGCTTCATGCCAGAGGTCCGCTGCTCCGAGACGGGCGATTTCGTGGCCTCGACCTCGTTCAACGACGGGGGCCTGGCGCTGGTCGAGTTCGACTCTCGTCACCTGGACCGGCCCCACCCGCTGCTGCCGTCGCGTTTCGGCGCGCCCGAGACGCTCGCCGCGACCGAGCCGTCCGGGCCGCTCGGAGCCGAGGGCCAGCCCGGACCCATGTTCCTGCACGCGAACACGGCCGGCGGCGCGCCTGCGGGCGACGTCTACTTCGCGACCGGATCGCCGAACAGCCTGCTCGTGCGCGGCGCGCTGTCCGGCGCGCTCGCCGATCCGAACGGAGACGAGGACTCCGACGGCGTACAGGACGCGGTGGACGTGTGTCCGCTCACCGCGGACGCGGCACAGCTCGACGCCGGCTCGGTCGGACCGTCGATGCCGCCGGACGGCGTGGGCGACGCGTGCCAGTGCGGAGACGTCGATGGCGACGGCGAGGTCTTGACGGCGGATGGAACCGCGCTCCGCGTGCAGCTGGCGGGCGGTGCCTTGCTGGTGTTCGCCGAGAAGTGCGACGTGTCCGGCGACGGCGCGTGCACGATCGTCGACGCCGCGCGGATCGCGCGTGGCGTGGCGGGGGCGGCTCCCGGCGGCGTCGCCCAGACCTGCGCACCCGCGCTGCCGTGACGCGGTAGAGTCGCGCATGACCGGGATCGGCCAGCTTCGCGGCGCGGACGAGATCTGCGCGGCGCTCGACGCCGGAGAGCGGCTCGGCACGCTGCTCGTCGAGGACGGCGCGCCCGAGGAGCAGGTCGCCGGTACGCTCGAGCGTGCGCGGGCGCGGGGCGTGCCCGTCCGGCGCGTGAGCGCGGCGGTGATCCGCCGCATGACCTCGACCGGAGCGCCGTCTCCGCTGCTCGCGCTCCGCGGCCGCGATCCCGAGGCGTCTCTCGACGATGCGCTCGAGCGGGGTGGCGCCCTCTGGGTGCTGACGGGAGTCGCCTACCCGACGAACGCCGGTGTGGCGATCCGCACCGCCGAGGGATCCGGAGCCGAAGCGATCGTGATCGACGCGCCGCACCTCGACCATGCCGGGCGGCGCGCGGCGACGCGTGCATCGATGCGCGCCGACTGGTACATGCCGGTGTTCTGGTCCGATGCGCGTGACGCCATCTCCCGCGGCCGCAAGGCCGGCCACGCGATCCTGGCGGTAGAGAACAGCGGTGACACGTCCCCCTGGGACGTGGACCTGACGGGCCCCGTGCTCTTCGTCGTGGGCGGCGAGGCGCAGGGCATTCCGCAGGACGTGCTCGCAGACAGTGACCGCGTGCTCCGCGTGCCCATGGGCGGCTTCATTCCCTCGTTCAACCTGCAGATCGCGCTCGGCGTGATCGGCGTGGAGCGCCTGCGGCAGATCGCGGAGCGCTCCGGGTGAAGCGGCTCTTGTCCTCGCCGGCCGATCGGGTCTACGCTGGCTTCGATGTCTGACCAGGGGGTGGAGCGCGCCCGCGCGGCGTACTGGCGGAAGAACCTGCGCCTGCTGGTAGGGCTGCTCGCCGTGTGGTTCGGCTGCTCGTTCGGGCTCGGCATCCTGCTCGTCGAGCCGCTCGACCGCATCCATGTCGGCGGGTTCCCGCTCGGGTTCTGGTTCGCGCAGCAGGGCTCCATCTACATCTTCATCGTGCTCATCCTGGTCTACGCGCGGCGGATGGACCGCGTCGACGCGGAGTACGCGCGCGACGCGGCCCGCGAGCGCGCAGACGGACCCCCGGACGGGACCCGGTAGCTCGCCTTGGACATCCGGAGCTGGACCTACCTGATCGTCGGCCTGACCTTCGCCGTGTACATCGGGATCGCCGTCTGGAGCCGCGTGCGCACTACGGCCGGCTTCTACGTGGCGGGCCGCGGGGTGCCCCCGCTGATCAACGGCATGGCGACCGGGGCGGACTGGATGAGCGCTGCCTCGTTCATCTCGATGGCGGGCCTGATCTCGTTCCTGGGCTACGACGGCACCATCTACCTGATGGGCTGGACGGGCGGCTACGTGCTGCTCGCCCTGCTGCTGGCGCCGTACCTGCGCAAGTACGGCCGCTTCACCGTCCCCGAGTTCGTCGGCGACCGCTACTACTCGCAGGCGGCCCGGGTGGTCGCGGTCTTCTGCGCGATCTTCATCTCGTTCACCTACGTCGCGGGGCAGATGCGCGGTGTCGGGATCGTCTTCTCGCGGTTTCTCGACGTGCACATCGACACGGGCGTGTACCTGGGCATGACGCTGGTCTTCGTCTACGCCGTGCTCGGCGGGATGCGCGGCATCACCTACACGCAGGTGGCGCAGTACGTCGTGCTGATCGTCGCCTACCTGATCCCCGCGGTCGCGATTTCGCTCAAGATGACGGGCAACCCGATCCCGCAGCTCGGCTTCGGCTCGACGATCAGCGAGGGCGCGCACGCCGGCGTATACCTGCTGCAGGCGATCGACGAGATCCACCGCGAGCTCGGCCTGCCCGAGTACACCGGTACGTTCGTGGCCGGCAAGAAGAGCATGGTCGACATTCTGGCGATCACGCTCGCCCTCATGGTCGGTACCGCCGGCTTGCCGCACGTGCTGATCCGCTTCTACACCGTACCGACGGCGCGCGCCGCCCGTTGGAGCGCGCTGTGGGCGCTCTTCTTCATCGGGCTGCTCTACACGACCGCTCCCGCGGTCGCGACGTTCGCGCGCGTCAACATGATCCAGACGCTGCACGGCGTCGAGTACGCGGACGCGCCGGCCTGGTTCAAGAACTGGGAGACCACGGGCCTGATCGAGTTCCACGACCGCGACGGCGACGGGGTGATGAGATACAGCGGCGACCCCGAGCAGAACGAGCTGCGCGTCGACCGCGACATCATCGTGCTCGCCAATCCCGAGATCGCGCGGCTGCCCGCCTGGGTGGTCGCGCTGGTCGCCGCCGGCGCGCTCGCGGCCGCGCTCTCGACGGCCGCCGGGCTGCTGCTGGTGATCTCGGCCTCGGTCTCGCACGACCTGTTCAAGTCGATCTTCACGCCGGACATGAGCGAGGGCCAGGAGCTGACGCTGGCGCGCGTCTCGGCCGGGGCCGCGGTGCTGGTCGCGGGCTACTTCGGCGTGAACCCGCCCGACTACGTCGCGGCGGTGGTGGCCTTCGCGTTCGGACTGGCCGCGGCCAGCTTCTTTCCGGTGCTCGTGCTCGGCGTGTTCAGCAAGCGCGTCACGAAGGAGGGCGCCATCTCGGGGATGCTGGCGGGCATCGGCTTCACGGCTGCGTACATCCTGTGGTTCAAGATGCTCGGCCTCGGAGACGCGTCGGACTGGTGGTTCGGGATCAGTCCCGAGGGCATCGGCAGCATCGGCATGCTGATCAACTTTGCCGTCACGCTGACGGTCAGCCGGTTCACGCCCCCGCCCCCGCCCGAGGTGCAGCGCATGGTCGAGGAGATCCGCCTGCCGAGCGAGCCTCATCGGGAGGTGGCAGGAGACGTGCGGGGCGACGCGCCAGCCTGACGCCCGGCGGAGGACTCCGTCAGGGCGAGACTGGTCGGTCCAAAGTAGACCGCTCGTAAGACCTGTGGTTTAACAATGTAATTCAGCTAGTTGTACGATTCTGCTTGCGGGGGGCTGACTTACGTGTCAGATTCCTCCAGACACCAGAATCAATGTTCTGGTCGGACCACTCCCAACTCGCGACAGGAGGCCCCCCCCCTTGGCCCTTCCCAACCCGACCCCGACCGAAGCACCGTCCCGCCGCACCCTCGAATGGGTTCGCCCGCCGCAGCAGGCGCGCAGCCGCGCCACGCTCGACCGGCTGCTCGACGCCGCCGAGCGGATGCTGTCTGAGAAGAGCTGGGAAGAGAGTTCCGTCACCGAGATCGCGCGCCGCGCCGGCTCCTCGGTGGGCGCCTTCTACTCGCGCTTCCCCGACAAGGACGGCCTGCTCCACGCGCTGCACGAGCGCTTCGTGGCGGAAGCCTTCGCGACCACGGACGCCGTGCTCCACCCGGCCCGCTGGGAGGGCGCGACGATCGGCGAGATCATGAAGGCGACCGTCGCCTTCTGCGTGCAGATCTACCGCGAGCGCGCGGGCCTGATCCGCGCGTTCATGATCCGCGCGTCCAGCGACCCGATGTTCCGCGAGCGCACGCTCCAGCTTCGCCGCCACATGACCGAGCGGCTGCGGGCCCTGATCCTGGCGCGCCGCAAGGAGTTGCTGCACCCGGCACCCGCGATCGCCGCCGAGTTCACGACGCGGCTCGTCCACAGCATGCTGCAGGCGCAGGTCTTCCTGGGAGACACGCCCGACCCGAGCTCGCGCCTCTCCGAGGAGCAGATGACGACCGAGCTGATCTACGCCGCGCTCGCCTACATGGGAGTGTTCGGCACCGACGCGCTCGACTCCTGATCCCGCTCCCCTTCTGACAGGCGGACGGGCGGCTCTAGCCCTCGAGGTTGCGCTGGATCCAGCGCTCGAACATCTCGATCGGCAGGGCGCCGGTGAGCGGCACGTCCTGGCCGTCGATCATGACGGCCGGGACTCCGTTCACTCCCGCCTGGAGTGCAGACTCGTGCTCGGCGAGCACGCGCTCTCGCAGCGCGGGATCCTGGCGCCGCTCGAAGGCGGCGTCTTCGAGACCGACGTCCTGCCACAGTGCCTTCAGCGTGGCGTCGTCGCTGATGTCGCGGTTCTCCGCAAAGTAGGCGTGGAGCAGCCGGTCGTGCATCCGCTCGAAGGCCTCGGGCCCCAGGCTGGCGGCGGCCTTGGCGACCAGGTGCGCCGGGACGCTGTGCGACGGCGGGCCGGCGTCTCCCTGCCAGACGCGGAACTCGCCGGCTGGCTCGTCGGCGGCCACTTTCCGCCAGGACTGCGTATAGCGGCGGAACTTCTCCAGGTCGCGGTTCCCGCCCTCGCGCGGGCGCAGCAGGAAGCTGCGGAACTCGAGCTCGACCTTGCCGGCGTAGCGCTCGCGCAGCGTCTTCAGGCGCACGCTCCCGTTGTAGCACCACGGGCAGAGATAGTCGGACCAGACGATCAGTCGAAGCACGCCCCGACGGTACCACGGCCGGCCGGCGCTGACCCGGGGCTTCCGTGTACGGGCTACTCGCCGGCCTTCAGCAGCGGCTCGAACCGCTCCTTGTCGGTCGCCTTCATGTAGGCGGCCTTCGGCGTCACCGCCTTCTCTTCGACGAGCTTCATCAGCGCGTCGTCCATCTGCTGCATGCCCAGCTTCTTGCCGCCCTGGATCAGCGAGTTGATCATGGGCGTGTTGCCCTCACGGATCAGGTTCGGGAGCGCCGAGGTGCGGAGCAGGATCTCGACGGCGGCGCGGCGTCCTTTGCCGTCCGCCGTCGGCAGCAGTAGCTGCGAGACGATCCCGGCGATCGACTCCGAGAGGCTGAGCCGCACCTGCTCCTGCTCGTCCGCCGGGAAGGCGTCGATCACGCGGTCGACCGTCTTGGCCGCGCTGCTCGTGTGCAGGGTGCCGAAGACGAGCATGCCCATCTCGGCGGCGGTGATCGCGAGCGAGATCGTCTCGTAGTCGCGCATCTCGCCGACCAACACGACGTCGGCGTCCTGCCGGATGGCGGCGCGCAGCCCGGGGCCGAACGCCTTGGTGTGCGTGCCCACCTCGCGGTGCGAGAAGACCGACTTCTGGTTCTTGTGCACGAACTCGACCGGATCTTCGAGCGTCACGATGTGGCGGGCCGACTTCGTGTTGATCTCGTTGATCATGGCCGCCAGCGTGGTCGACTTGCCCGATCCGGTGGGGCCCGTGACCAGCACCAGGCCGTCGCGCAGCCTCGTCAGCCCTTCGATCGCTTCGGGGAGCTCGAGCGCCGACAGGGGAACGATGTCCTCCGGAATGATGCGGAAGACCGCTCCCGATCCGTGCTGCTGAACGAAGTAGTTGGCGCGGAACCGCGCGACGCCCTCGAGCCCGTACGCGAAGTCCAGGTCGCCGCATTCCTCGTACTCGCGCCACGAGTCGTCGCTCGCGATCTCGCGCAACAGGTCGCGCAGCGCCTTGTCGTCCAGCGGCGTCTTGCCCTCGACGGACTCGAGACTCCCGTGCACGCGGATTCGCGGTTCCAGGCCCGCGGCCAGGTGCAGGTCGGACCCGCCGTTGTCCTTCAGGTACTCCAGAAGATCGTCGACGCGCGCCATCAGACCGTCTCGCGCGACCTGTACTGCGGGATCTTCTTGGGGTCCTCGCAGTGCAGCAGCGCGTCTTCGCTCGACACCGTCCGCGACTTGACCAGCTCCGCCAGCGCGTCGTCGAGCAGGCTCTGCCCCTGCGCCGCCCCGGTCTGGAGGACCGAGTGGATCTGCACGGTCTTGCTGTCGCGAATCAGGCTGCTGACGGCGAAGTTGACCATCATGATCTCGAGGGCGGGCACCACCCCTTGCTCGTCCATCCGCGGCAGCAGTCGCTGCGACACCACAGCGCGCAGCGATTCGGACAACATCGCGCGCACCTGCTCCTGCTGCTCCGGGGGGAACGCCCCGATCACGCGGTTGACGGTGCGGATGGCGCTCCCCGTGTGCAGCGACGCCAGCACGAGGTGGCCGGTCTCCGCTGCGGTGAGCGCGAGCCCGATCGTCTCGCGGTCGCGCAGCTCGCCGATCACGATGACGTCGGGGTCTTCGCGAAGCGACGCGCGCAGTGCGCGCGCGAACGACTCGGTGTGGCGCTTTACGCTGCGCTGGTTGACGACGCAGCGCTTCGAGGTGTGCACGTACTCGATCGGATCCTCGATCGTGATGATGTGGTCCGCGCGCTCCTCGTTGACCAGGTTGACGAGCGCCGCCATCGTCGAGGACTTCCCACAGCTCATCGGACCCGTGAGAAGCACCAGTCCCTGGTGGTACGAGGTGAGCTTCGCCAGCGAGCTCGGCAGTCCCAGCTCTTCGAGGCTCGGCGGCTGAGCGGGAATGTGCCGGAACACCGCGTCGGTGCCGCGGAGCTGCCGGTAGGCGTTCGCCCGGAAGCGGCCGACACCTTCGATCTCGTGGCAGTAGTCGTGCTCGCCGTGCTCTTCGAACGCCGCGCGGTCGGCCTCGCCCAGGCTCTGGTACACGAGCGCGCGCGCCTCGTCCTCGGAGAGCGGCGCGGAGCCGTGGTCGTAGATCTTGCCGCAGCCGCGCAGCTTGATCGGCGCGCCGCCGTGGATGTGGATGTCGCTGGCGCCGGCCGCTACGGCCTCGCGCAGGAGGTCGTCGAGCTGGGCTCCAGCGCGACCCGCGGCGGGGCGGGCCTTCTTGCCGGGAGCCTTCGCGGCCTGCGGACGCTCCGCCGCCGCAGCCGCGGGCTCGGCCGCCGTCCTGGCCTGCCTCTCGGGAGCGGGCCGGGTCGATGTGGCCTCCTGGGCGGGCACCTTGGCCAGGCGGACCTGGGCGAGCGGGGCCGGGCCCTTCTCTGGCTCGGCTCCCGGGGCGGGATCCGAGCGGTGGGCTGAGGCGCGCTTTGCGGCGGCCTTCTCCATGACGCTGCGCTGCATCGCCAGCACCTGCTCGAGCTGTGGCTGGGTCAGCATGCCGAGCTGGACCATCAGGTCGCCCAGGCGCACGCCGTCGTTGCGCTCGCCGTGCTTGCGGACGGCCTCGTTGAGCTGCTCTACGGTGATCAGCTTGGCCGCAATGGCCACCCGACCCAGGAGCTGCTGGTTGCCGTCTCCCATCGCTGCCGACCTATCGGCATGGCGCGTGCGGCGCTATACCCCGCAATTGGGGGTGAAGTGACCGCGCTCGATCTCTCGATCGTCGGGCTGTACCTGGTCGTCACGCTCGCCTGGGGAGCGCGACACGCGCGCCAGGCGGGCTCGAGCGCCGAGCAGTTCTTCGTGGCGGGTCGCTCGCTGCCCTGGTGGCTGGCGGGAACGTCGATCGTGGCGACCACGTTCGCCGCCGACACGCCGCTCGCGATCGCCGGGCTGATGGCGACCGGAGGCATCGCGGGCAACTGGTTCTGGTGGGCCGACGTGCTGCCCGCCGTGATCGGCGCGCTCGTCGTGGCGAGGCTCTGGCAGCGCAGCGGTGTCCTCACCGACAACGAGCTGGTCGAGCTCCGCTACGCGGGCCGCCCTGCGTCGGGGCTGCGGCTGTTTCGCGCGCTCTACTTCGGGGTCCTGCGCAACGCCATCGTGATCGGCTGGGTCGACCTCGCCATGCTCAAGGTCCTGCGGCTGGTCTTCGACCTGCCGCCGGGCACCGAGGTCTGGCTGCTCGCAGCGCTCTTCGCGCTGACGCTCGCGTACACGCTGGTCGCCGGCCTCTGGGGCGTCGTCTTCACCGACGCGCTGCAGTTCGTGCTCGCCATGGCCGGCTCGATCGGACTGGCGGCCGTGGCGCTGGCGCACGTCGGCGGGTTCGACGGGCTGACCGCGGTGCTTCGGGAGCGTCTCGGCGCGGAGCGGATGGCGGAGACCCTGGCGCTCGTTCCAGCGCAGGGCGAAGCGTTCTGGGCTTTCGTCGTCTACCTGGGCGTCAAGAGCTGGGCCAGCGGGAACACCGAGGGCAGCGGCTACGTCGCGCAACGCATCCTGGCGACGCGCGACGAGCGGCACGCGCGGCTCGCCGGGCTCTGGTACGTGGTGGCGAACTTCGCGCTCCGGCCCTGGCCGTGGATCGTGGTCGGCCTGGTCGCGCTCGTCGACTTTCCGGGACTGGCGGACCCCGAGGAAGGCTACGTCCGGGTCATGCTGGCGCAGCTGCCGGCCGGCCTGCTCGGCCTGATGGTCGCGACCTTCATGGCCGCGTACATGTCGACGATCGACACGCACCTGAACTGGGGCGCGTCGTACCTGACGCACGACGTGTACCGCCGCTTCCTGCGGCCGGCGGCGACGGAGCGCGACCTGGTGGCGGTGGCCCGCCTGTCGATCACCGCGCTCGCGGCGCTCGGCGCCCTGGCCACGCTCGGCATGACGTCGATCGAGGGCGCGTGGAAGTTCCTGGCCTCGATCAGCGCGGGGGCCGGGCTGATCGTGCTGCTGCGCTGGCTCTGGTGGCGCATCAACGCCTGGAGCGAGATCTCGGTGATGACGGCGTCGCTCGTCGCGACGAACGCGCTGCTGCTCTGGAGCGACATCGCCTTTCCGTTCTCGCTCGCGCTGGTGGTCGCGATCTCGGTTCCGTTCTCGATCGGGGTCACGCTGTGTACGCCGCCCGAGCCGCCGGAGACGCTCGCGGCGTTCTACAGACGTGTGCGTCCTCCCGGCTTCTGGGGGCCGGTGGCGCGCGCGATCGGTGCGCCTGAGCCGCGGGTCTCCCTGGCGCGCGGTCCCGTCGCGCGGGTCGCCGCGGGAACCTTCGGAGTGTACGGCTGGCTCATCGGTGGCGGCTGGCTGATGCTCGGCCGGCCCGGCGCCGGCGCGGCCGCGCTGGTGCTCGGCGCGCTCGCGCTCGCCTTCTCGGCGTGGCCGCTCACTGCACCGCGTGCAGCTCGATCTCGTACGTGAGCACGGCTCCCGGCGTGACGACGGGGGAGGGCGGCCGGTCGCCGTACACGAGCACCGCCGGGCAGACGAGCTTCGCGCGCCCGCCGGCGCGCATCAGCTGAAGTCCCTGCTGCCAGCACGCGCTCGCCTCTCGCAGCGCAAACCGCACCGGGTCGCCCTTCTCGTCCGACCTCTCCACGACGGTGCCGTCGCGCACGGTCCCGTAGTAGTGCACGGACACGATCGAGTCCGGCGAGGGATGCGCACCGCGGCCGGGCTCGAGCTCGGTGAAGACCAGTCCCGACTCGAGCGTGCGCGCGCCGGGCTCGGCGGCGGCGTAGGCCAGGAAGGCCTCGGATGCGCGCTGCTCCTCGACGATGCGTGCGCGCTTGCGGCCGTGCTCCGCACGCAGCGCGGGGCCGAGCCAGCGGTTGAGCGGAAGCTTTGGCTGCTTGGAGTAGCCGTCGCTCAGTCCCTCCGCGTAGAGCGCGAACTCGTCGTCGGTAAAGTTCATCGAGTGCAGCTCGCGCGCCTGTAGGAGTCCCATGGTGTACACCGCGCTCTGCTCCGCGGTGGCCTTCAGGGGGTCGAGCTCGTCGGCGAGAACCGCCGCCGGCGCGCCGAGGGTGGACGCGAGGCACGCGGCGACCAGGGCGGACGGGAGCGGGAAGCGGATTCGGGGCATGGCGGCCCTCCTGGATGAGTCCTGACCCTATCGGACGCGCCCCGCGCCGCAACGTTTCGGCAGGCCCGGTGTATGATCGGCGCCCCTGTAGGAGGAGGAGCCATGCGAGCGAGAAAGCTGGGACGAACCGGACTCCGCGTCTCGGAGATCTGCCTGGGAACGATGACCTTCGGCAGCATGGCCGACGAGGAGACGAGCTGCGCGATCCTGGACCGGGCCGCCGATGCGGGCGTCGACTTCCTCGACATCGCCGAGATCTACCCGGTCCCTCCGAATCCCGACTGGGCCGGACGCAGCGAAGAGATCGTGGGCCGCTGGCTCCAGGACCGTCGCCGCGACGAGTTCTTCGTGGCGACCAAGGTGGCCGGCCCGAGCGGCGGCTGGTTCCGCGCCGCCGTGCGCGGCGGACGCACCGCGCTCGACCGCCACTCCATCGAGCAGGCGGTGGACGGCAGCCTGCGCAGACTCGGCACCGACTACATCGACCTGTACCAGACCCACTGGCCCGACGGAGAGTTCCCGATCGAGGACACGCTCGAGGCGCTGGACCGCGTGATCGAGTCGGGCAAGGTGCGCTACATCGGTTGCAGCAACCAGACGGCCTACGGCCTGACGAAGAGTCTCGGGGCATCGGAGAAGTTCGGGCTGGCGCGCTACGAGACGATCCAGAACAGCTTCAGCCTGCTGAACCGCCGCTTCGAGGACGAGCTTGCCGCCGTCTGCCGTGGCGAAGACGTGAGCTGCCTGCCCTACAGCCCGCTCGCCGGAGGAGTACTGACGGGAAAGTACCAGGGCGGGGCGTGGCCCGAGGGCGCGCGCTTCACAAGCTACAAGCAGGCGGCGGAGCGCAACCAGGTAATGACGAAGCGGTTCATCAACGAGAAGACCCTCGAGTCCACGGACCGGCTCGCCAAGATCGCCGCCGATTCCGGCATGTCGGTGACCACTCTGTCCGTCGCCTGGACGCTGTCGCGCGACTTCGTGGGCTCGACGATCATCGGCGCCACGAGTCCGGACCAGCTCGAAGACTCGCTGCGCGGGGCCGAGGTCAAGCTCGACGCTGACGTGCTCGCCGCCTGCGAGGCGGTGACGCGCGAGATCCTGTATCCCATGGGCTAGCCCGCCGCCCAACGAGACAGGAGGACCCGATGGACCAGTCCGAGGGACGTTCCCACACGTCGCTGGCCCTCTTCCGCGACCGCTTCGGCATCGACGACCGCTGCCTCGTCGCAGGACTCGACACCGCGCTCGAGCGCAAGGTCGACTACGCGGACCTGTTCTTCGAGTACACGACGCACAGCTCCGTGTCGCTCGAGGAGGGCATCGTCAAGACGGGTGGCTACCACGTGGAGCAGGGCGTCGGCGTGCGCGTGCAGGCGGGCGAGCGCCAGGGCTACGCGCACTCCGACGAGATCGATCTCGACAGCGTCCGCCTGTCGGCCACCACGGCGCGCGCGGTGTCGGAGGGAACCGCCGAGCCGCGCTCGATCGCGGTGGGCGGGGCCGCGCGCCCGGACCGCGACCTGTACCCGGTCTCGGCGCCGCCGACGGACCTGCCGGCGGAGCGCAAGATCGGCCTGCTCGAAGACATCGACCGCTACGCCCGCCGCGACTCGCGCGTGGCGCAGGTGATGGCGTCGGTCGACGCCGAGCACCGACACCTGCTCATGACTGGGAGCGACGGGACGCTCGTCGGCGACGAGCGTCCCCTGGTAGTGCTGCGCGTACAGGTCATCGCCCAGGACGGCTCGCGGCGCGAGGTGTCGGCTCAGGGCATGGGCGGCCGCTACGAACTGGAGAAGCTGCTCGATCCCGCGGAGTGGCAGCCCCTGGTCGACGAGGCGGTCCGCGTCGCGACCGTCAACCTGGACGCCGAGCCCTGCCCGGCGGGAACCATGACGGTCGTGCTTGGACCCGGCTGGCCCGGCATCCTGCTGCACGAGGCGGTGGGGCACGGGCTCGAGGGCGACTTCAACCGCCGCGGCACGTCGGTCTTCTCGGGCCGCATCGGCGAGCGCGTCGCGAGCGAGGGCGTCACCGTGATCGACGACGGGACGCTCGACCACCGGCGCGGCTCGCTCAACGTCGACGACGAGGGCACGCCGACGGGACGCACGGTGCTGATCGAGGACGGCATCCTCGTGGGGTACATGCAGGACCGGCTGAACGCCCGGCTGATGGGCGTGGAGCCCACGGGCAACGGGCGCCGCCAGAGCTACGCGCACCTGCCGATGCCGCGCATGACGAACACGTTCATGCTCGCGGGCGAGGAAGATCCCGAGGACATCGTGCGCTCGGTCGACCAGGGCATCTACGCCGCGTCGTTCGGCGGCGGACAGGTCGACATCACGAGCGGGAAGTTCGTGTTCTCGGCCAGCGAGGCCTACCGCATCGAGGGCGGCCGCATCACCGCGCCGCTCAAGGGAGCGACCCTGATCGGGAGCGGGGCCGACGTGCTGACGCGCATCTCGCGGATCGGAAACGACCTGGAGCTCGACAAGGGCATCGGGACCTGCGGCAAGGACGGGCAGGGCGTTCCGGTCGGGGTGGGCCTCCCCACGATCAGGATCGACGGCCTCACCGTGGGGGGGACCGAGGGATGAGCGGAGAGGCGATCGTCGAGCGCGCGCTGGCGCGTCTGCGGGCGGCCGGCGCGGCTGCGGCGGACTGCATGCTGATCGAGGGCGAGTCGCTCGACGTCCGCGTGCGGGACGAAGAGATCGACCACGTGACGCAGTCGCGCGAGAAGGTGCTCGGCGTGCGTTGCTTCGTCGAAGGCGACGGCGGCCTGCAGCAGGCGACGGGCTCGACCTCGGACCTGTCCGACGAGGCGCTCGACCGGCTGGTCGGGCACTCGGTCGCGTTGGCGCGGGCGACCGCGGGCGACCCGTGCGCAGGACTACCGGACGCGCCGTTCGCCGAGTCGCTCGCCGACCTGGGCCTGTCCGACCCCGCCGATCACCCGGCCAAGGCCGAGGACCGCATCGAGACCGCGCGGCGGCTCGAGCGCGCGGCGCGGGCCGTCGACCCGCGCGTCTCGAACTCCGAGGGCTCGGAGGCCGCCTCGAGCCTGTCCACCATCGTGTACGGCGACACGCGCGGCTTCCTCGGCAGCTACGCCTCGGCAAGTCACTCGATCAGCAGTATGCCGGTGGCGATCGACGGAGACGAGAAGCAGCGCGACTACGCGTACGCCACCAGCCGCACGCTCGCGGGGCTGGCGGATCCCGACGCGGTGGGACGCGAGGCCGGCGAGCGCGCGGTCCGCCGGCTGGGCGCGCGGCCGGTCGAGACCTGCGAGGTCCCCGTCCTGTTCGAGCCGCGCATCGCCGCGTCGCTGGTGCGCCAGATCCTGCAGTGCACCACCGGCTACGCCATCTACCGGCAGGCTTCCTACCTGATCGACAAGGTCGGCGAGCTCGTCGCCTCGCCGCTGGTCACGGTCGTAGACGACGGCGCGCTTCCCGGCGGGCTCGGCAGCAAGCCCTTCGACGCCGAGGGTCTCACCACGCGCCGCAACGTCCTGGTCTCGGAAGGGCGGCTCGTGCAGTACCTGTTCGACAGCTACTCCGCGCGCAAGCTCGGCGCCGCCTCGACCGGTAGCGCCTCGCGCGGTCCCGGATCGAGCCCCTCGGTGGGCGCCACGAACCTGTGGCTCGAGCCCGGCCAGACCTCTCCCGAAGAAATGCTGGCCTCGACCGGGCGAGGGCTGCTGGTCACCGAGTTGATCGGCTTCGGGTTCAACCCGGTCACCGGCGACTACTCGCGCGGGGCGGCCGGCTTCTGGATCGAGGGCGGAGAGATCGCGCACCCGGTCGAAGAGGTGACGATCGCCGGCAACCTGCAGGACATGCTCTGCGGCATCGACGCTGTGGGATCCGACCTGCTCTGGCTCGGCCGCGTGGCGGCGCCGTCGCTGCGCATTGCGCGCATGACGATTGCCGGAAGCTGATCCCCGAGGGTAGATCGCTTCCACTCCGCAGTAGCGGGCTTCGCGCACGCCGCTCCCTCCGCGAGCGGTCGGTGCGCAGCCCCTGCGCAGCATCGCCCGCAGGTGCGTGCCCTGCCGCAGGTCTGCTCGCGGCGCCTCTGCCCGGTACGGATCTCGCATTTCCCGCTGCCCGAGGGGCGATACAGGCAACGCGGGAGAGCGAGCAGATGGGCAGGATGAGACGGGGAGTCGGCTACTGTGAGGACGCGAGCTGCGAGGAGTACGCTCGCGGCGTCTTCCTGCTGAACCACGAGGGCGCGTTCTACTGCCCGACCTGCCGCAAGCGTGGACGCGTCGAGTGCGAGCGCGGCTTCCACGCGGGCGACGCCGAGGTCTTCAAGGAGGTGCGGGTCGAGTACAACTTCGATCCCATCACCGCGACCTACCGCGACATCGCCATCGTGCAGGACGTGAGCCTCTGGGGGCACAGCAACGTGTACACCTTGCAGAGCCCGCTGATCCGCACGGAGAAGCGCGCACTCAAGGTGGCCGAGGCGATCCTCGCCAACCTGAACCGCTGTCCGGAACTGGTCGAGAAGGACGAGATCCCGAACTCCTCCGAAGTCGTGCTCTCGTTCGACGACGACATCGACGAGTTCAAGCGCAAGCTCGACTCGCTGGCCCGCGAGTGGGCTTCTAGCGGCCTGCGCCAGATGCCGCCGAAGCAGGTACCCGAGCGCTAGAATCCCCGCGTGAGCGAGGAGCGCATTACCCCGGACCTGATCTGGCAGCGAATCGCCGCGCACGAGCGCGAGTTCTTCAAGAGCCACCGGGACCGCTGGTTTACCTACCGCATCGAGGGCGAGGAACTCGTTCCGAGCCACTCCGACGTGCGCATCCCGCGGGGCGACTTCGACCTGGCGTTGGCTCTGCTTCCCATGCGGATCCCGACCAAGCTCTCGCGGCACGTCACCGACTACGAGTACGTGTGGGCGATCCTGAATGACGAGCGGATCTCGCAGGGCGCCTGGTAGCGTGGACCCGGACCAGCCGACGCCCGAGCTGCTGCTTCGCGCCTACTGCGCGGGCGCGTTCCCGATGGCGGAGCCCGGCGGCGCGATCCACTGGTACAGCCCCGACCCGCGCGCCGTCCTGCCGCTCGACGGCTTGCACGTGCCGAAGAGCCTGCAGCGGAAGCTCAAGCAGCGCCCGTTCGAGATGTGTACCGACCGCGCGTTCGAAGCGGTCATGCGCGCCTGCGCGGAGGCGCGTCCCGACCGGCCCGACACCTGGATCGACGAGCGGCTGATCGAGGCCTACGTGGGGCTGTACGAGCAGGGTTGTGCCCACTCGGTCGAGGCCTGGCTAGACGGCCAGCTCGTCGGAGGTCTGTACGGCGTGCACGTCGGCGGCGCGTTTTTCGGGGAGAGCATGTTCAGCCGGCCCGAGGCCGGAGGCCGCGACGCCTCGAAGATCTGCCTGGTCTACCTGGTCGAGGCGCTGCGGCGCGGCGGCTTCGGCCTGCTCGACACGCAGTTCTGGACGCCCCACCTCGGACGCCTCGGCTGCGTCGAGATCCCGCGCGAGGACTACCTGCGCGGACTCGGCGAGGCGCTCGAGAGCCCCGGCCGCTGGCCGGAGCGCCTGCCCGAGCCGAAGGGCTTCGACTAGAACTCGTCCAGGTCGTAGAGGGCGTAGCGCGGGTCGCTCGCCTCGGGGATCGCCAGCCACAGCACGCCGTAGAGCACGACGGCGGGGACCAGCGAAGTCGCCAGGGCCAGGATCGCGAAGGCGAGACGCACCACCGCGCGATCCCAGCCGAGCCAGCGCCCCAGCCCCGCGCAGACGCCGCCGATCAGGCGCGGGTGGCGCGGACGGCGCAGTGGCCGCTGCAGGAGCGATCGGGAGTCTTCGTAGATCGGGAACGCCATGGTCATCCTCCTGTGGCCCGCTTGCGGGCCCTGCACCCCCTGCATCGCAACTCCCGTGCCGCTCGCGCGCGGCGCAGGACGGCGCACGCGGGAGCCAGGTGCAGTCTTCGCACTGCCCCTGAAGTGCCGGGATGGCGGTGATCAGCGGGGCCGGAGGTGCAGGATCGTCCAGCCCGCGTCGCCGAGCGTGACCGATGCGCGCCAGAGGCCGTCGGAGCCGCGCTCCACGTCGGCGAGCGCGGTCGCCGACCAGCCGCGAAGCTCGACGCGTTCCCCCGGCGCGCCGCGCACCTCGACCCGGACGGCCGGGTCGTCTGCGTCGCCAGCGAGGTGGACGCGCATGCGACGGTCGCCCGCGCAGGCGTAGCGGGAGACGTCGCCGAACACGGCGATCCCGCCCGGCAGCACGGGACACAGCACGCGCAGCTGCCACTCGCCGGGGTCGAGCCGGCCTGCGAGAAGGGCGCCGGTCTCGACGCGCTCCGCCTCGCCGCTGCGCCAGTCCCAGGCGATGCAGGCGCCCTCTCGCGGCCACTCGTCGGCGGGAAGCTCCCAGTCGAGCGCCTCGTCTCCGCGCCAGGCGTGGAGAGCCAGCAGGTAGCGCCACCGGCCGGCGGGATGATCCGACCAGCTGTCGGCCAGCAAGGGCAGCGGGCGGACGTGGGGATGGGCGCGGAAGCAGCGCCCGAGCGCGGCGAGCGGCACGTCGGGCTTGACGAGCACGCCGTCCTCGCGGCAGGTGCGAAGCACGAGGTCGCGGTCGGTGCATCCGACGCGGTCGCCGATGCCGACCGGGCCGGCGCTCAGCGCCGCGAGCAGGGACTCGAGCTCCGCGTGCGGGTCGCCGTCCCAGCCCTCGCCCGCGGCGTTCGACAGGAACACGTCCTTGAACGCCGGCAGGCCGAGTGCGCGCGCGAACGCATTGCCGAGCAGGAACCACGACCAGTTGAGCGACGGAGGGATCCGGTAGGAGTAGTCGCCGCTGGTGCGGATCGCAGCGACGTTCTGAAGCGTGAGCGTCTGCATGAAGTCGGCGGGCGTCGCCATGCACCAGAGCAGGGACAGCCCGTGCCGCGTGGCGGCCCGGTCGAGCGCCTCCTGCCAGGCGCGCGCGCGGCCGGGCGCTTCGCGCAGTCCGCGCACGCCCAGGAAGCTCTCGACCAGCCAGTCCTGCTCGTACTGGATCGCCCCCCAGCCGGCCGCCTGTGCCATCAGCCGGTCGAGCAGCGCGGGATCGCAGGGGTGCGCCCGGTCGGCGTCGAGCCAGGCGGCCTCGGCGTCGTCGCCGAAGTAGGTGGACGCGCTGGAGAAGTGCCGGCCGTGCAGGATCAGCGGCGGCCGGCCGAGTGCGCGCTGCAGGCCGTCGACGCCTTCCGGCAGCACGTCGTCGCGCGCCTCCCAACGAAGCGCGCCCGTGGGAGGCACCGCGTCGGGCATCCCGGGTCCGGGACCGACGGGGCGCGTGTTCTCGTGCGGGTACCACCACGAGTCGAGCTCGATGGCGTGCACCGGCACGCGCTCGCGGCGGAGCCCGTCGAGCGCGTCGCCGAGCGTCTGCGTCATGTCGCGCCCGGACTCGGTGCGGTACCAGTACGCCGCGCCGTTGTCGGTCCAGTACGACAGCTTGCCGACGGCGTCATCCGCGTAGCGCGACGGCCGCCGCGTGCGGTGGCGCGCGCGCTGGAACGAGCCCCACGAGTCGAGCAGCGCCCGCGGGTCGTTGCCGGCCCAGACCCCGAGCTCACTGGCGAAGCCCGCGGGCACGTGCGCCAGGTCGCCGTGCCAGCCGCAGCGGACCGACGCTTCGTGGTCCTCCGCGTCGCGCGTCTCGCGTCGGGGTACGGCGATCACCTGGTCGTGGAAGGCGTCGTGCGGGACCAGCATCAGGCTCCGGCCGTCCGGCGCGTTCAGCCACAGGGGCTGGACGATCGCGGGCCGGGCGGGCTCGTCGAGCACGAAGAAGCCGCCACAGCTCGCATCGCTGAAGGTCGGCAGCGCGAACTCGGCGTAGCCGTAGCCGAACGCCGTCGTGTCGTCGGGCACGCCACCTGGCCGGCGACGCGCGGGCTCGAGCCGCGGCCACGCGACGCTCGGAACCTCGAGCCGTCCGGTCGCGAGGTCGCCGATCTCGGTCAGCGCCTCGAGCCGGAACACCAGCACCGCGCGCTCCTCGTACGCGCGAACCGACACGGCGATCGGCGGTCCCGCGCTCGCGACCAAGCCGTGGTACGCGCCCAGGGCGTCGCTCCCCTCGAACTCCTCGAAGTGGAGCGGCGTGGCGATGTCGGTGCCGCCGAGCGCTAGCGAGATCGGCCCGAGCCAGTCGGGCTCGCCCCACTCGAGACGGCCGTGCTCGCCGTCGGCGGGATCAAAGACAAGAGCGAGTCCTTCGGCCGCGGCCAGCTTCATGGCGCCATGATAGCCTCGCGGCCGTGAAGCCGGTTCGCGGAACAGCCTTTGCGCGCGCCGGCCTGCTCGGCAATCCGTCGGACCAGTACGCGGGGCGCGCGATCGCGCTGACCTTCCGCGACTTCGGCGCGAGCGTCGCGCTCGAGCCTGCGGAACGCTTCGAGATCGTGCCGGGCGCGGCCGACGAGACCTGCGCGGACGACGCCCGGGACGCCGTCGCGCGGCTTCGAGAGGAGGGCTGTCACGGGGGCGTTCGCCTGCTCCAGGCGACCCTGCTGCGCTTCGCCGGCGCGAGCGGGCGCTTCGGCGCTCTCGCGCAGGACGACCCGCGGCTGCGCTTCCGCATGCGCTACGAGAGTGACGTGCCGAGGCAGGCGGGTCTCTCCGGGTCGAGCGCCATCATCATCGCGGGCCTTCGCGCGCTGGCCGCCTGGTTCCAGGAGGATCTCGCGGCGGAGCGCATCGCCCAGATCGCGCTCGCCGCCGAGGTCGAGGACCTGGGCATCCAGGCCGGCCCGATGGACCGGGTGATCCAGTCCTGGGAGGGCGTGCTGTTCATGGACTTCGCCGGGCCGGATGGCGAACGCAGCCGGCTCGACCCCGGGCTGCTGCCGGCCCTGTACGTGGCCTGGAGCCCCAGGCCCGGCCTCGACTCGGGACTCGTGCACTCCGACGTGCGCGCGCGCTGGCTGGCTGGCGACCCGCAGGTGCGCGAGGCCATCGCAGCCTTTCCGGCGCTGGCGGACGAGGGTCGCGAGTGCCTCGAGCGCGGCGACGTCGAGCGCCTCTGCGCGCTGGTCGACCGCAACTTCGACATGCGCGCGTCGATCTACAAGCTCGGGCGCGCCGACCACGAGATGGTCGCGCTCGGGCGCGACCACGGAGCGGCCGTCAAGCTGTGTGGCTCGGGGGGCTCGGTGCTGGGCGTGATGCCGGACGCCTCGGTCTGGCCGCGGCTCGAACGCGCCTACGCCGACGCGGGCTACCGCGCGCTGCGCCCGCAGGTCGGCTGAGCCCGGACCGGTGAAGGTCTACCTGCTCGCCGCGGGCTACGCGACCCGCCTCTACCCGCTGACGCGCGACACGCCGAAGCCGCTGCTCGACGTGGCGGGCCAGCCGATCCTGACCCGCATCCTGCGGCGAGTGGAGGCGCTGCAGGGCGTGAGCGAGGTCGTCGTGATCGGCAATGACCGCTTCGCCGTGCAGTTCGAGCGTTGGGCGAGCGAGACGCAGTCCCGCGTCCCGCTCCGCGTGCTCAACGACGGCTCGCGCAGCGAGGATGACCGCCTGGGCGCCGTGGGAGACCTGGGCTTCGCGCTGCGCGAGGTGCCTACGGGCGGCGAGGACTGGCTCGTCGTCGCGGGCGACAACCTGATCGAGTTCGACCTGGACGCGCTGCACCGGACCTTCCTGGCGAAGCGGCGCCCCCTGCTCGTCCTGCGCGCGGTCGAGCACGGCCCCGGACCGACGCGCTACAACGAGGTGACGCTAGGCGGCGACGGCGACGTCGAGCGGTTCCGCGAGAAGCCGCCCGACCCCCAGGGCGCGCTCGCCGCGATCGCCGTCTACTTCTTCACACCCGAGGTCGCGGACCTGCTCGCGCGCTACCTCGAAGCGGGCGGCGAGCGCGACGCGCCCGGTCACTTCGTCGAGTGGCTCGTGCAGCAGACGCCGGTCGCCGCGGCGCGGCTCGACGGCGAGTGGCTCGACATCGGGACGCCCGAGACCCTCGAGCACGCGCGCCGCCGGCTCGGCCGCTAGCCGCCGATCGGTCAGCGCACCTGGGGTGCGGAGACGTCCGAGCGCGGCTCGTGGATCAGCAGCGTCGACTCCGAGGGAGGCGCAATCAGCGCGTCGAAGTCCGGCGTGACGAACCAGTTCTGGGTCGGGACCTGCCGGCGCCAGCGCTGCACCGACCGCATCTCGCGCTCGTAGGGCGAGGAGAGCCAGTAGCCGCGGAAGACCACGACGGCGATCGCCTCGGTACGCAGGGCGTCGATCTCGATCGACTCCAGACGGTGGTCGCTGAGCCGCAGCTCGCTGTACCGCCGAGCGGCTTCCGCGAACCGGGCCCGGAGCTCCGGCTCGACGAACGCCTTGGCCTCGTCGTAGAGCCCGTAGCGGAGGTTCGAGGTGTAGCTGGACTGCACGTCCTCGAACTTCCCCTTCTTGTTGAGCGGGTAGGTCGCGAGTCCCACGAGCTGGAGAGCGGGCATGCAGCCGGTCAGCAGGCAGGTCGAAACAGCGGCGACGATCATCGCGACACGCATGGGCAGGAATCCTCCGTCCGGCCGCAGGCTGCGGCCACAACCTCCCGGATCGAGAGGCCGTTCCAGGGATCGGCGGACGTGTCTCCCGGCTTGAGCGGCATCGAGGCGAGCAGCGCGGGCGACATCGTCGCCAACCGCCGATCAGATCGTCTCGGGCGCGGTGTCGGCGGTGCAGGGCTCCAGGTAGATCACGCGCGCCGCGGGCACGTCGATGCGCACGCGCGCCTCGGCATCGGCGATCAGGGCGTCGATCTCCTCGAGGGTCAGGCCCGGGTCGCACTCCAGCTTCGCGCCGACGAGGAGCTCGTCGGGTCCCAGGTGCTGCGTGCGCAGGTGGACTACGCGGCGCACGTTGGGGTGTGACTCGAGGGCCGCCTCGATCGCGCGCTCGTGCCGCGGCGCGGCCGACTCTCCGATCAGCAGGCTCTGCATCTCGATCGCGAGCACTACTGCGATCACGCCGAGCAGCAGTCCGATGCCGATGGTGCCCGCGGCGTCCCAGCGCGGGTCGCCGGTGATCAGGGCCAGGCCCACGCCGATCAGCGCGATGGTCAGCCCGAGCAGGGCGCCCGTGTCCTCGAGCAGGATGACCGGCACCTCGGGCGATTTGGCGTGGCGTATGAACTGCCACCAGGAGCGCCCGCGTCGCAGGGTCTGCGCCTCGCCGACCGCCGTGCGCAGCGCGAGCCCCTCGAGCACCATCGCGACGAGCAGCACGCCGACTGCCCACTCGACGGATCGCAGCTCGTGCGGGTGACGCAGCTTGTCCCAGCCCTCGTTCAGCGCGAAGAGCGAGCCCAGCGTGAACAGCACGACCGCGACCACGAATGACCAGAAGTAGCGCTCGCGCCCGTAGCCGAAGGGGTGGTCGGGCGTCGGGGGCCGGTTCGCGCGCGCGTAGCCGAGCAGGAGCAGCAACTGGTTGCCGGTGTCGGCGACCGAGTGGATGCCCTCGGCCAGCATCGAAGCCGCGCCGGTGTAGGCGAAGGCGACGAACTTGATGGTTGCCACGCCCAGGTTCGCGAACAGTGCTGCCAGGATCGCGCGTCGGCTTCCGCCCGCCACGAGGAGCCCCCCTCCGAGGCGGGGATTATGGCGAAAACAGCTCGCGCTGCCCGTTCGACGGACGGCGGAAGTGAGCGGTGGACAGCTCTCGCCGCTCGCGCTCGAGTCCGGCGCGGCGGCGCGCCAGCTTGAAGACCTGGTCGATCTGATCCGCGTAGAGCCCGGTGCCGCGCATCCGCGAGCCGAAGGTCGGGTCGTTGAGGCGCCCGGCGCGAACGTCGCGAACGCGGTTCAGTACGCGGGTCCTGCGATCGGGCCGGTGCGTCTCGAGCCAGCCGGCGAAGAGATCGCGCACTCCGTGCGGCAGGCGCAGCATGATGTACCCGGCCCAGCCCGCTCCCGCCTCGGCGGAGGCCTCGAGGATCGCCGGGATCTCGTGATCGGTCAGGCCGGGAATCACCGGGCCGATGTTCACGCCGACCGGCACCCCGGCTTCTGCGAGCCGGCGGACGGCAGTCAGGCGCGCCCGCGGCTGGGCCGCGCGTGGCTCGAGCTCGCGCGCGAGCTTCGCGTCGAGCGTCGTCACCGACAGCGTGACGGACACGGCGTCGAAGCGCGCGAGCTCCGCGAGCACGTCCAGGTCGCGCACGACCAGCCGGCTCTTCGTGATCAGGGCGGCGGGATTGCGGAACTCCGCGAGCACCTGCAGACAGCGGCGCGTCAGCTCGAGCTTCCGCTCCACCGGCTGGTAGGGATCGGTCACGCCCGACAACGCGATCACCTGCGGCCTCCAGCCCGGGCGAAGCAGCTCGCGCCGCAGCAGCTCCGGCGCGTCGGTCTTCACCAGGATGCGCGTCTCGAAGTCGAGTCCGGCCGAGAGCCCCAGGTACTCGTGTGTCGGCCGCGCGTAGCAGTAGGCGCAGCCGTGCTCGCAGCCTCGATAGGGATTGAGGCTGGCGTCGAACGGGATGTCGGGACTGCGGTTGCGGGCGAGCACCGAGCGCGACGCATCCCGCAGGTACACGGTGACCGGACGATCGTCGTCGGCGCAGGCCTCGGGGTCCGGCTCGATCTCGAGCCGCTCGAAGCGTCCGGCCGGGTTCGCGGTCACGCCACGGCCGGGCAGGTGGGGGCGGAGGGCCATCGCGACTCGATCCTACGCGAACAAAGGACGAAAGCCAAGCAGGTCTGTGGGGTGCGCCCGGCGAGGCGCGCGTGTGGGGGGCCGGGCGCGAGCGCTGCTAGGCTCCCCCGACGTGGAGCCCAAAGCCGTCGAACGCCGACTCAGCGCGATCCTCAGCGCGGACGTCTTCGGCTACAGCCGCTTGATGGCCGACGACGAGGAGGCCACCGTGCGCGCGCTGAACCTCGCGCGCGCCGAGGTCTCGCGCCTGGTCGCGGTCCACCACGGCCGGGTCGTCGACTTTCGCGGCGACGACTTCCTGTGCGAGTTCCCGAGTGCGCTGGACGCCGTGCGCGCGGCGTCGGAGCTCCAGTCCGCGCTGGCCGCGCAGTCGCACGGCGTTCCCGAGGCGCGGCGCATGCAGTTCCGCATGGGCGTGCACCTCGGCGACGTGATGGTCGAGGGCGAACGCATCTACGGCGACGGAGTCAACATCTCGGCGCGCCTCGAGGCGATCGCCGAGCCGGGTGGCATCTGCATCTCGGGTCCCGTGCACGAGCAGGTGCGGCACAAGCTGGACGTAGGATTCGAAGACCTGGGTCCGCGGACGGTCAAGAACTTGCCGGACCCGGTGCACGTCTGGCGCGTGCTGGCGCCCGGCGCGGCGGCTCCCGCGCGTCCGCGCGGTGCGCCGGTCCTGCGGCGGCGTGCGATCGCGGTGGTCGTCTTCCTGGCCGTCGCCGCGGCCGGCGCGGTGTTCGTCTGGCCGCTCGTTCCGGGGCTCGTGCTCGACGCGTTCGCCCTCCAGGAGCCTCTCGCCAACCCGCCGCTTCCCGACCGGCCGTCCATCGTGTTGCTGCCGTTCGCCAACCTCTCCGACGACGCGGAGCAGGAGTACTTCGCCGACGGCATGACCGAAGACATGATCACCGACCTCTCGCGGATCAACGAGATCTTCGTCATCTCGCGAAGCTCGGCCTTCACCTACAAGGACCGGAGCGTCAAGATCGAGGACGTCGGGCGCGAGCTCGGCGTGCGCTACGTGCTCGAAGGCAGCGTTCGCAAGCTTGGCGACCGCATCCGGATCAACGCGCAGCTGATCGACGCGACCACGGGCTTCCACGTCTGGGCCGAGCGCTACGACGAGCCGCTGGCCGACCTGTTCGAGGTCCAGCGGCGCATCTCGGAGCGCATCCTGGCGGCGTTGCAGGTCGAGATCCTGCAGGCCGAGGCGGAGCGGCTGGCCCGCCGCCCCACCGACGACCTGACCGCCTACCAGCTCTACCTCCAGGCGCTCGGGGTCGGGATGCGCGGCTCGCGCGACGCGTACGCACAGCAGCGGCCGCTGCTCGAGCGCGCCTTGGAGCTCGACCCGGACTTCGCCCAGGCACACGCCGTGCTCGCCCAGAACCACGCGGCCAGCTACCTGTTCCTCTACACACTGGAAGAGGAGGCGCTGGACACGGCGGCGTACCACGCGCAGCGCGCGACGGAGCTGGAGCCCGACCTGCCCGACAGCCACCTGGCCCTCGCCATGGTCTACTACGCGCGCGGCGACGGTCCCGCCGCCCTGCGCGAGAGCGAGATCGCCGCCGAGCTGGCGCCCAACGACGTGGGCGTCGCGGCCTGGCGCGGGGTCGCGTTGATCGACTACGGAAACCCGATCGCGGGGCTCCAGTGGTTCAGCCACGCGGTCAGGCTGTCGCCGCGCGGCGTGCCTACGCTGTGGGCCGGACTCGGGTACGCCTACATGCAGGCGGGCCGTGCCGACGAGGCCACCGAGCTTTTCGAACGCTCGCGCCGCGCCGACCCGAACCTGATCCTGCCGCGCCTGGGCCTGATGTCGCTGTACCTGGGCAGCGGTCAGGGCGAGGAAGCACGCCGGGTCGTGGACGAGATCCTGGAGATCAACCCGGATCTCACGGCGGAGAGACTCTCGAAGTCCTACGTGTACGGGAGGGACGGCCTGGAGGCTCAGTTGCGTGAGGCCGGCATGCCCTGACGCAGCCGATCCACGCGGTATGTTCGGAGCATGCCGTGGCTGCCGCCGACCACCGACCCGTTCGTGATCCTGGGCGTCGTCCTGGTCGCGGGCATGGGGCTCGGCTGGGTCGCCCAGCGCGTGCGGCTTCCGGGCGTGACCGGCCAGATCCTGGCGGGCGTGCTGATGGGTCCGTCCGTACTGGCGCTCTTCGATGGAGCGGCCGTCGAGCGCTTGCAGCCGCTGACCCACTTCGCGCTGGCGCTGATCGGTGTGACCGTCGGCGCGCACCTGAACCTGCGGCGGCTGCGCAACGCGGGCAAGCGTCTCATCTTCCTGCTGGTCGCCGAGTCACTGGTGACGCCGATCTTCGTGCTGGTCGCCGTGCGCACGCTGACGGACACGCCTCCCTTCTTCGGGTCGCTCCTGGCCACGCTCGCGATCTCGACTGCGCCGGCGACCATCGTCGCGCTCGTGCGCGAGGCGAGGGCGCGCGGCGTGTTCGTCAAGACCCTGATCGCCGCGGTCGCGATCAACAACGTGACCTGCATCTTCCTCTTCGAGGTGGCGCGTGGGGCCGCCAAGGAGGGGATCGCTCTCGAGCTCGACCTCGACGGACAGCTCGTCCCTATCCTGATGCACTCGGCCAAGGAACTGGTCGCCGCCATCGCGCTCGGCGGCGGAGCGGCGCTGGCCGCACAGCTACTCACCTACCGCGTGCTGCGCGCGGAGCGCCTGGCCGCGGTCTCGGTCATCTCCATCCTGCTCACCTTCGGGCTCGCCTCGGAGCTCGACCTGTCGCCGCTGCTCGCCTGTCTGGCGCTCGGCGCCGTTCAGACCAACTTCAGCCGCTCGCGCGAGCGCATCGCGGACTCGGTATTCGCGAACTTCGAGCCGGTCATCCTCTGCGTCTTCTTCACTCTGGCCGGGATGCACCTGCACCTGGCCGACATCGGCACGGTCGGCGTCATCGCGCTCGTCTTCTTCGCGGCGCGGATCGGCGGCAAGCTCGTCGCCGCGCGGATCGCCATGTCGCTCGCGGGCGCGACCGAGCGCGTTCGGCAAGGGCTCGGCATGGCTCTGGTGCCGCAGGCCGGAGTCGCCATCGGCCTGGTGATCCTGGTCCAGGAGGACCCCGCCTTCGCGAGCATCCGGGACCTCTTTGCCGTGTCGGTGCTGATCTCGGTGACGCTCAACGAGATCGTCGGGCCGATCCTGACCCGGCTCGCCCTCCAGCGCTCCGGTGAAACGGGCCGCGACCGGCCACACCTGGTCGACTTCCTCGAAGAAGAGAACATCGTCACGGGCTTTCGCGCCGCCGACATGGAGCAGGCCATCGAGCGCCTGACCGACCTGCTGATCTCGTCGCACCAGCTTCAGGGGGTGGACCGGGCCGTGCTGCTGCAGAGCATTCGCGACCGCGAGGCCCAGGTCTCCACCTGCATCGGCGGAGGACTCGCGGTGCCGCACGGCGAGCTTCCCGCCGGCTACCCGATGGTGGGCGTGATGGCGCTGAGTCGGATCGGCCTGCCGTTCGAGACGCCCGACGACGCTCCGGTGCACTGCGTCGTGCTGCTGGCGACGCCTCCAGGCGAGCACGACCGCCACCTGCAGGTGCTCGCGGCACTGGCGCGCACCTTCGGTGGCGACCCCGCGCTGCAGGAGCAGCTCTTCAATGCGCGTAGCGCGGCGCACGCCTACGAGATCCTCTACGGGGAGGAGTCCGAGGACTTCAACTACTTCCTCGGCGAGCCCGACGAGGGCCGGATCCAGGGCGGGGGGCGCTAGCTCGGCGCCGGTCCCGGGAACCGCTCGCGCAGGATGCGCTTGAGGATCTTGCCGGTGGGATTGCGCGGGATCTCGTCGGTGAACTCGACCACCTGCGGCTGCTTGAACCGCGCGAGCTTGCCCTGGCAGTACTCCAGCACCTCTTCGGCCGTGGGTGCGCCCTCGGCCGCGGGTACGATGATCGCCGCCGGCGACTCGCCCCACTTCTCCGAAGGCATGCCGATCACCGCCGCTTCGGCGATGCCCGGGTGGGCCGCCAGCACGTTCTCGATCTCGGCCGGGTAGATGTTCTCGCCGCCCGAGATGATCATGTCCTTGATGCGGTCCTGGATGTAGACGAAGCCTTCCTTGTCGATCGTGGCGCCGTCGCCGGAGTAGAGCCAGCCGTCCTTGATGGTGTCGGCCGTCGCGTCCGGGCGGTTCCAGTACTCCTTCATGATGTGCGGGCCGCGGATGATCACCTCGCCGATCTCTCCGGGCTCGACGTCCTTGCCGTCCTCGTTCACGACGCGCACGTCGGTGTGGAAGAACGCGGGCCCGGTCGATCCGGCCTTGGCGATCGCCTCTTCGGGACTGATCAGGCAGGCGGGCCCGCAGGTCTCCGTCAGCCCGTAGACCTGGTGGATCTCGATGCCGAGGTCGGCGTAGGTCTCGATCAGGCTGACCGGAACCGGCGCCGCACCGCTCATGAACCAGCGCACGCGGCTCGTGTCAGCGGTCTTGTGCGCCGGCACCTGCAGCATGACCTGCAGCATCGCGGGTACGGCGAGGCCCGTGGTGATCTCCTCGTCCTCGATCACCTGGAAGACTCTCGTCGGATCGAAGGCGCGCATCACGATCACCGAGCCGCCGCGGTGGATGGCGGCCGTCGCGGGCGTCAGCGCGCCCACGTGGAAGAGTGGCAGAAGCTGCAGGTAGCGGTCGCGGTAGCGCATGTCCGCGGTCATGTTGATGGTGAGCGAGGCCCAGGCCATCGTGCCGTGCGTGTGGACGGCGCCCTTCGGGAGTCCCGTCGTGCCCGACGTGTACATGATGAAGAGCAGGTCGTCCTCGTCGCCGTGGATCTCGGGCTCGTCGGTCGGAGCGGCGGACGTGACCGCGTCGTAGTCGTCGGCCCAGTCCGGCAGCGACGACGCGTCGCCGGCGCGGAGCCAGTGCTTCACCGGCAGGTCGCGACCGTGCAGGGCCTTCACGGAGTCGTCGAACTCCTCGCCCCAGATCAGCACGACCGAGCCCGAGTCGCCGATGATGAACTCGAGCTCGTCGGGGACCAGGCGCCAGTTGAGCGGCACCATGACGGCGCCGATCTTGGCCGCGCCGAAGTACGCCTCGATGTACTCGACCCCGTTCATCAGCAGGAGCGCCACGCGGTCGCCCTTCTGGACGCCCTTCGCCTGGAGCACCTGCGCGATGCGGTTCGCGCGCGCGTCGAGCTCGGCGTAGGTGAACCGCCGTCCCTTCTCGACTTCGACGAGCGCTTCGACTTTCGGGCTCAGGGCGGCCCGCTTGGAGAGGAAGAGACCCAGGTTCGTCTGCATGCCGCGATCATACCCCCGGCTTGCCGGGCCGGGGGGACGGAAAGGGGGCGGCGCGTCTAGAGCGAAGCGAAGCGCGCGAGCGCCTCGCCCGGCTCCGAAGCCTCGACTCCGGAGTCGCCGAGCACGGCCTCGAGCCAGACCGGGCGCTCCGCGGCGCACACGGCGATCGGCCGGTCGATGCCGGAGAGGTCGCGCGCTCGCCGGGCGAAGAGCGTGGCGTAGTCCGGGGGCCGCACGTCGGTGCTCAGCTCGAGCAGCGCGAAGGGATCGGGTGGGGCGCTCGCGTCCCGATCCGGTGTCCCGATGTGCGTCGACACCGGCCGCGCGCCGCCGCCCGACAGGCCCGGTCCGTCCAGTACGAGCACGCCGCGCACCCGGTCCGGCCGGGCGCCAGCCAGCAGGATCGCCACGTAGCCGCCGAGGCCCCGCCCGGCCAGCGTGACGGGTCCGAGTTCGGCCAGCGCGGCGTCCGCGTCGGCGAGCAGCATCTCGGGGTGGTAGCCGCCCCCCTTGGGGATCGTCGACGCCCCGTGTCCCGTGAAGTCGAGCGCGTACACGGGACCCGTCCACGCCGACAGCTCGTCGGGCACGGCGGCGGGTGAGCGCTCGCCGAGCCCGTGAAGCAGGAGCAGGGGCCGCTCTTCTCCGGGACGCAGCGTGTGCAACGCCAGCTCGACCTTGCCGTGGCGGAGCCGTTTCACGCGAAGAACTCCAGCACCATCTCCGCGACGCGGTCCGGCTGCTCGATGTGCACGAAGTGTCCGGTGTCCTCGACCACCTCGATGCGCGCGGCGGGCGGAAGGTGGCGGCGCAGCGACTCCGGGGTCGCGCCCCATCCCATCTCCTCGTGCTCGGTGCCGATGATGCCGAGCAGCGGCACGGGCAGTCCGCGCGCACGGTCCGCCGACCACGACGGCCGGAACGGTCCGAAGCCGCCGAAGCGCAGGCTCGGGTCGATCTTCCAGCGCCAGCCGTCGGGGTCCGGCCGGGCTCCGATCGTGACCAGGTAGCGCAGCCACTCGTGCGAGAGCCGCGGGTTCATGCGCGCACGCCGGCGCGCCAGCTCCTCGAGCGTGCCGGGCTTGCGCACCGCCTCGTGCGTGCGGCGGCGCCAGTCGAGCCAGGTCCCGAGCACCTCGTCCAGGTGCTTCGCGCGGTCGTGCTCGGCGACGTCGGGGTGCACGTGGTCCGAAGGCAGTCCGTCGATGTTGACGAAGCGCCAGATGCGGTGCGGGAGCGCGTGGATCAGCTCGGTGAGCTGCGAGCCGCCCTTGGAGTGTCCGACCGCCGGGATCGGCGCTCGTCCGATCGAGTCGAGCACGCACTTCAGGTCGCGCAGGTCCGCCGGCCAGCTGTACAGCGCGGCGTGCTCGGAGTCGCCGTGGCCGCGCTGGTCGTAGGCGATCACCCGCCAGCCCGCGTCGGCCAGCCGGGCCGCGAGCCCGTCGAACGTGCCGGCGAAGTCGAAGCCGCCGTGGTTCAGCAGCAGGGGCGGGTCGCCGGCGCCGCCCCACTCGTAGACCGCCAGGCGCACGCCGTCTGAGTCGACGCTGCGCGTGCGGTCCGGTCGGCGCGCTCCCGGAAAGGAGACGCTCTCGGGGTCGGGGAGGGCCAAGGCGCGCGTAGCCTAGCGTAGAATCTCCGCGTGAGCCGCCGCGTGACCTTCTCCTGCGCCGCCGACGCCAGCGCTCCGGCCTGACTTGGCCGCGCGCTCGCTCGAGCAGGGATTGCGCCGCAACCCGCCGCTGCTCTGCGCGTTCCGCGCGCTGCAGCTGTCGCTCTTTCCCATGGCCGTGATCACGCTCTTCATGAAGCACGAGGTCGGCCTGAGCATGACCGAGATCATGGGACTGCAGGCGATCTTCGGCTTCTTCACCGCCGTCTTCGAGTTCCCGTCCGGTTACCTCGCGGACCGCGTCGGCTACCGCCGCGCCATGCTCGCGTCATCGGGCGTGGCGATCGCGGGCTGGATCGCATACGCGGCGGCCGACGGCTTCTGGACCATCGCCGCGGCCGAGGTGCTGCTCGCGCTGGCGCTCTCGCTGGTCTCGGGCACCGACGCCGCGCTGCTCTACGAGTCGCTGCTCGAGACCGGGCGCGAGGACTCATTCGGCACCTGGTACGGGCGCTTCCAGTTCTTCGGCCAGGCCGCGGAGGGCTCCGCCGCGCTGCTCGCGGGCGTCCTGTACATGGTCTGGACGAGGCTTCCCTTTCTCGTGCAGATCGGCGTCTGGGTCGTCGCGGCGGGCGTGGCCTTCGCGCTGACCGAGCCCGCGCGCCACCGCCCGCGCGTGACCGATCCGTGGGCGCGCGTCGGACGCATCGTGAGCTACGCGGCCGTGCGGATGCCGCGGCTGCGCGCCGTCATTGCGCTGACGGTGGCGCTCGGCACCGGCACGTTCATCGCCGTCTGGATCGTCGCGCTCTACGCCGAGGACGCGGGCGTGCCGGTCGCGTGGCTCGGTCCGATCTGGGCCGTGGCGAACTACTCCGTCGCGCTGGGTGCGCTCGCGAGCGCGCGGCTGAGCCGCTGGATGGGACTGCTCCCGCTCCTGCTGCTCAGCTCCGCGCTGATCGGGCTCGGCTACGCCGGCATGGGGCTCACCTACGCGTGGTGGGGCTTCGCGTTCTACTTCTGCCTCTGCGTCGCGAGGGGGCTGTTCACTCCCGCGCTAGGTCACGAGGAGCAGCGCGTGATTCCGTCGAGCGACCGCGCCAGTCTGTTGTCGCTTCGGGCGCTGATCTTCCGCGGGCTCTTCGTCGCGATCGGCCCCGCCGTGGGCCTGGCGATCGATCACCACGGCCAGCATCCGGCGCTGCTGACGTCGGGCGCGGTGATGGTCGCCGTGTCGCTGGCCGGGACGCTGTGGCTGGCGCGGACGCCCGTCCCCGAGGGCGTGCCCGAGCAGGTCTGAGCCGCTATACGAAGCGTCGTGGACCGCGAGTACTTCGAGCGCTACTGCGGGGCGGGGACCTACGACGAGGAGTACCTGCACTACAGCCGCGTCGAGCACTGCGTCTCGATCGTCGGCCGCTTCGGCATTCCGGTCGAGTCGGCGCTCGTGCTCGGAACGGCGACCGGGCAGGTGCTGCGCCACTTCGAGGACGCCTGGGGCGTCCGCCCCTGGGGCTGCGAGATCAGCCGTTGGGCCTGGAACCGGATCCCCGGCCGCTACCGCCGCCGAGTGCGCTGCGCGGACATGCGCCGCTACGTGCCCGGGCTGCTGCGGCAGGGCCGGCGCTTCGACCTGGTCTTCTCGAACTCGCTCGTCTACCTGCGCAAGCCCGAGATCCGGCAGGTGCTCGAGGCGTCGAGCGAGCTTGGCGGACACTTCCACTTCTGGAGCAGCACGCGCGAGGACCACGAGCCCGACGATCCGTACCGCGTCACGCTGGCCCCCCGCGCCTGGTGGGACGCCGCGTTCCGGCAGGCGGGCTTCGAGCGCACCCGCAGTCCCTATCTGTGGCGGTCGCGCCGCTGGCGGCCCCGCTCACAGGAGGGAAACTAGGCGCGACCTTCTGCCGTCTCATCTCGTATTCCATGCAGGCCGGGAGATGGCGGCCAGAGGAGAATCGATGCGGATCCGGATTCGGAGGGCGAGCGAGCCCGCGGCGAGCGAAATCACCCCGGAGGGGCTCTGGCTCCGCCGGCGCGAGTTCCTGCAGGCGGGGGCCGCCGGCGCGGGCGCACTGCTGCTGCCATCCGCGCTGTCCGCGCTCGAGTCGCGGGCCGACGGCCTGGGAGCGCTGAAGGCGCCGAGGAACGCCACCTACAGCGTGTCCGAGGACCACACCGACTACGACGACGCCACCCGCTACAACAACTTCTACGAGTTCGGCACCGACAAGCAGGACCCGAAGAAGTACGCGCATACGCTGGTCCGCGATCCCTGGTCGGTCCTGATCGACGGCGAGGTCGGCAAGCCCGGGCGCTTGTCGTTCGAGGACCTGGTCCCGCGGAAAGCGCTCGAAGAGCGCGTCTACCGGCTGCGCTGTGTCGAGGCCTGGTCGATGGTCATCCCCTGGATCGGCGTGCCGCTCGGCGACGTGCTGAAGCGCTTCGAGCCTACGCGGAAGGCGCGGTACGTGGCGTTCGAGACGCTCGTCGACCCCGAGCAGATGCCGGGCCAGCGCCGGCGGGTCCTGGATTGGCCCTACCGCGAGGGCCTGCGCCTCGACGAGGCGATGAACCCGCTGGCGCTGCTGGCGACCGGCATGTATGGCCGCGAGCTGCCGAACCAGAACGGCGCGCCCGTCCGCCTGGTCGTGCCGTGGAAGTACGGCTTCAAGTCGATCAAGTCGATCGTGCGCATCCACCTGACCGAAGACCAGCCGTTCACGACGTGGAACGACTCGGCGCCGCAGGAGTACGGCTTCTACGCGAACGTGAATCCCGACGTCCACCACCCGCGCTGGCGGCAGTCGCGCGAGCGCCGCATCGGGGAGTTCGGCAAGCGCAAGACGCTGCCCTTCAACGGCTACGCCGAGGAGGTCGCCGGCCTCTACAAGAGGATGGACCTGGCGGAGTTCTACTGAGCGCGGATGACGCGCATCCGCATCACGGCGGCGACCGTCGCCCTGGGACTGCTGCCGCTGCTCGTCCTGGTCGTTCGTGCGCTGCGCGACGACCTGGGCGCGAACCCGATCGAGGAGGTCTCGCACGAGACCGGCCAGTGGACGCTGCGCCTGCTGCTCGCGACGCTGGCGGTCACTCCGCTCCGCCGCCTGAGCGGGTGGTCCTGGCTCGCCCCGCAGCGGCGGACCCTGGGCCTGCTCTGCTTCGCCTGGGCGGTGCTGCACGTCTCGACGTGGGTCGCGCTCGACCTGGCTTTCGATTTCGGCGCCGTGGTCGAGGACGTCCTGGACCGTCCCTACATTACCGCCGGGTTCACCGGCTTCGTGTGCCTGGTGCCGCTCGCCGTCACGTCTACGCGCGCCTGGATGCGTCGGCTCGGTCGGCGCTGGACCCGGCTACATCGCCTCGTGTACGTGGCGGCCGCCGCCGGAGTCGTCCACTTCTTGTGGCTCGTCAAGGCCGACCTGCTCGAGCCCGGCATCTACGCCGCCGTGCTGGCGCTGCTCCTAGCCGCCCGCCTGGTTCGACGCTGACCAAACGCCTCGGCCTGCCCTACACTGCCCGCGCCTGGATTCTTCCAGCGGGAGCCCCATGTCCGAGGAACCGATCACACGCACCATCGCCATCTACATCGACCTGGAGAACGTGGCCATCGGCGTGCGCGACGCGCGCATGAAGACGTTCGACATCGATCTCGTGCTGAAGCGTCTGCTCGACAAGGGCAACATCGTCGTACGCAAGGCCTACGCCGACTGGGGCCGCTACGAGGACTACAAGCGCCCGCTCCACTCTGCGGGGGTCGAGCTGATCGACCTGCCGGGGAGCAAGATCACCGGCAAGAACAGCGCGGACATCAAGATGGTGGTCGATGCGCTCGAGCTTTCGTACACCAAGCCGCACATCAACTGCTTCGCGCTCGTGACGGGCGACTCCGACTTCTACCCGCTGGTCGCAAAGCTGCGCGAGAACGACAAGCACACCATCGCGATCGGCGTGAAGAACTCCACCAGCCCGCTGCTGATCGACAGCTGCGACGAGTTCATCTTCTATGACGACCTGGTCCGCCGGCCCCGCCCCAAGAAGAAGGGGAAGATGACCGGTCTTCCGCCCAAGACGCGCGAGGCGTTCGCGCTGCTGCTCGAGGCGGCCGAGGCCCTGCAGCGCGAGGACAAGCAACTCTACAGCTCGCTGGTCAAGGAGACCATGAAGCGCAAGCAGCCGCAGTTCAGCGAGGAGTACCACGGCTACCGCTCGTTCAGCCGCCTGCTCGAGGACGCGCAGCGGCACAAGCTGATCTCGATCTCGAAGAGCGAGCGCAGCGGCACCTACGTGATCGACGAGATCACCGAGGACGACGCCGCATGAAGTGGGTCAAGCTCGGGTCGCTCGTCCTGCTGGGCGTCGTCTACGTGCTGGCCGGAATCAACCACTTCGTGAATCCCGACTTCTACCGGCCCATGATGCCGCCGGCGCTTCCCGCCCACGACCTGCTGATCTGGCTCTCCGGGCTGGCCGAGGTCGCCCTGGGGGTCGGCGTCTTCATCCCGCAGACGCGGCGCTGGGCGGCCTGGGGGATCATCGCGCTGCTGATCGCCGTGGTTCCGGCGAACATCCACATTGCGGTGAACGACATCGCACTGGACGGCGGGTCCGAGGGGGCCGGCGCCGCGAACTGGGTGCGCGTCGCGTTCCAGGCGGTGTTGATTCTGTGGGCCTGGTGGCATACCGGGCCCGAGCGGGGTCAGGACCCGTCTTCCTCCGCCACCACCACGTCTTCCCCCTCTTCCACGACGCCGTAGCCGACCAAGTCGTCCACGCTGGCCTCCAGCGTCTCCTGGGGTTTTCGGCCCGCCTTTCGCTCACGCTTCAGGGCGGCCTTCTCCTGCTTCTTCAGCTCGCGCTGGCGCTTCAGCACGCCCATTCTGCTCTTCTTGGCCATGTCCGGTTCCCACAGGTTTGAGGAGGAGGCGGTCCCGCCCAGTCGGATCGAAGCGCCGGGGCTCCGCGCTAGAGGAGGTACAGGCGGGCCGGGAAGGTACCAAAGTCCGGGGAGCGAGTCCCTCCGCCCCCGGGACGGCTCCGCCGACGCCGGGCGCCGGGGCGGCGAGGCGGTAGATTCCCGGAATGCCCGGAACGCCTGGAGTGCGACAGGACGTCCGATGCGCACGACGCGGCCCGCGTCGGGTCCGCGCCCCCCTGTCGCCCGCGCTGGCCGCGCTGGCCGTGCTGCTGCAGGCTTGCGTCACGGCTCCGGACGCGCGGCACTACGCGCTGTTCGAGCCGGTCGGCGCCGATGACGTGTTCGTTCCGGTGATCTCGTCGTGGCAGGCGGAGAACCGGCTCGAGGAGCTGGCGGACGAGGTCGCGGTGCTGCGCCGGCGCCTGGCCGAGCACGGCGCTTCCCGCACCCCTGCGGAGTCCTCTGCCGATGCGGTGAGCGACCCCTCGGGCGAGTCCGCGCTCGGCGTGGCCTACGCCGGCTTCCGCAGCCACCTGCGGCGCGGCGTGGTCAACGACACCGTGCGCTGGGTGCAGCAGCAGAGCGGTCTCTACTACCGGCCCGATTCGCGCGGGGACGACTGGCCCGTCCTCGCCGAGCTGCTGGACCGCGGCGCCGACGACTGCGACGGCATGGACCTGCTGACGTTCTCGCTGCTCCGCCGGCTCGGCTTCGAGCCCGGCGAGATCTACCGCACGATCCTGCGCAACCGCGCGGACGACCGCTACCACATCGTGACGCTCTGGTTCGAGCCCGGTCACCGAGACGACCCCTGGCTGCTCGACTCGACGGGTGAAGTGAGCGAGACCGTGCGCCCGCTCTCGGAGCACCCGGACTGGGAGCCGCTCCGGCTCTTCGACGAGACGCGTTCCTACGCCGTCCGCGCGCGCTGAGGCTTCAGTCCACGTAGCCGAGCGAGCGCAGCTGCTCCTCGAGCTCGCGCGCGCGTTCGGGGTCGGTCTCGGTCCTCACGCCTCCGGCGTCGGACGGGATCGTCGCGAGCCAGGCGTCCAGCGCCGCGCTCAGGCGCTCGCGCTCGCCGGGGTGCGTATCCGAGACATCCCGCGTCTCGCCGGGGTCGGCGGCGAGATCGAAGAGCAGCTCGTGCGAGCGCGTCAGCCCGGGAATGCGCACGAGCTTCCAGCGCGAGTCGCGCGCCGTGCGCCAGCGCGAGCCGAACACCGAGACGCGGTCGAGCAGCTCGCGCATCCGCCCCGCGACCTCGGGCTCACGCGCAGCGATGTCGTCGCGCAGGTAGGGATCGGCCTCGGCATCGTAAAGCGCGAACCCGGTGTCGCGGTGGCGCAGTGCGAGCCAGCGGCCGTCCCGCAGGTAGCGCTTTACCTTGCGGCTCGTCAGCGTGCCGCCGATCGGCCGGTGGGGGTTCTGCGGAATCAGCGCCGACCCGCTCTCGCCGAAGATCACGCGGTTCTCGAGCGGCGCGGACGCGCCGTCGAAGATCGCGCCGGACAGGTCGCGGCCCGAGAAGCGCACGCCCTCGGGTGCCGGCAGGTCGATCAGTCCGAGCACGGTGGGCAGCACGTCGAGCGTCGTGGTGGGAAAGTCGAGCTCGAGCCCCTCGGGGATCACGCCGGGCGCGTGCAGGATCAGCGGCACGCGCATGGTCGTCTCCCAGACGAAGTCGCCGTGCTCGTAGTAGTACGCGTGCTCGCCCAGGCTCTCCCCGTGGTCCGCCGTCAGCACGATCAGCGTCGGCCGCGGGTCGGCGCCGGACGCGCGGCGTTCGGCGAGAAGGTCGAGGAACGCCCCGAGCACCGCGTCGGTGTAGGTGACCTCGGCGTCGTAGAGCCGGGTGACCTGCGGTAGGAGCTCGCTCGCGCGGCCGTTCAGGTCGAAGTAGATGGTCGCGTTCTTGGGGTCGTACTTCTGCACCTCGCGGTAGTAGTCGAAGCCGCTCCAGTCGATCACGTCGCGGTACGGCGGCGGCGGGTTGTAGAAGAAGTGCGGGTCGAAGTAGAGCAGCCACAGGAAGAAGGGCTCGTCGCGCTCCTGCTCGATCCAGGCGACGGCCTCGCGCGTCACCGCCTCGGCGCGGCCCACGTAGGGACCGCCCCCGCGGGGCGGCGGGTCGCCCCAGAGCGTGTGCCGCCGTCCCAGCTCGCGCCAGCCCACGAAGTGGTCGAAGCCCCGCTCGAGGCCCTGCGTGCGGCTGGCGGCCCCGTTCGCGCTCACGCCGGCCGTGGCGTAGCCGGCGTCCGAGAACAGCTGCGAGGCCAGCAGCACGCCGTCGTCCGGGCCGGTGCCGATCTCGAGTGAGCCGTGCTCGTGCGGGTAGAGCCCGGTCATGATCGAGGCGATCGACTGGCTGGTTCGCGGGATGACGGTCGAGGCGCTGCCGAAGCGGACGCCTTCGCGCGCCAGCCGGTCCATGTGCGGGGTGCGCGCGTCGGCGTACCCGTAGCTGCCCAGCCGGTCGGCGCGCAGCGTGTCGACGGTGATCAGCACGACGTTCGGCCGCACGTCGAAGCGCGGCCGGTCGCAGGCCCCGAGCAGCGAGACGGCCAGCGCCAGGACCGCGAGCGCTGTCGGAGACGTGCCCGTTCGCGGGGCGAGGCCGCGTCGCATGGCCGGGAGGGTACCGGACGAATACCCGCGGGGGCGCACGCGTCCTACAGACGATGTCGAAACCCTCCCCCGATCCCGCACACCGCTGTCCGCCTCCTCCCCGCGGCAAGAGCGTGAAGCCCCTGCACCTCGTCAAGGGTGGCTGGAGCTCCGGCGGTCACGCCTTCGATGACCGCATGCGCTGCACCCGCTGCCGGCGCACCTGGGAGAGTCAGCAGCGCCGGCCGACCTACTGCGCCAAGGCGGCCTGAGCCGGCTCAGACCGGGTCGCCGGGCAGCATGGGCACGAAGCGCACCGGCGCGTCCGTGCGCCGCGACGTGCTCCCGTCCGCGGCCTTTTCGATCACGACGAGCTCCTGGGCGGCGCCCTCCGGCCCCACGGGAACGACCAGGCGCCCGCCCGGCGCGAGCTGCTCGACCAGCGCCGGGGGCACCTGGGGCGGAGCGCAGGCCACGATGATCGCGTCGTAGGGAGCGCCCGCCGGCCAACCCAGGAACCCGTCCGCGCAGTGCACGTGGACGTTCGAGTAGCCGAGCCGGGCCAGGCGCTCGCGCGCGGTGTCGGCCAGCTCGCGGATCCGCTCGACCGAATCGACCCAGTCCACCAGTTCGGCCAGTACGGCCGCCTGGTAGCCGGAGCCTCCGCCGACGTCGAGGGCCCGGCGGGCGCCAGGGCCCACGGCCAGCTGCGTCATCCGCGCGACGATGTACGGCTGGCTGAGCGTCTGGTCCGCTTGCATCGGGAGCGGCGCGTCCTCGTAGGCCCGGTGCGCCAGGTCCGGCGGCGTGAACTCGTGGCGCGGGACCGTACCCATCGCCCGGAGCACGCGCGGGTCGTCGACGTCGCGAGCAGCCAGGTGCCGAGCCACCATTGCGGCGCGCAGCGTGTCGAAGTCGGGCGGGGAACGCCGGGTTCGGAAGCTCATCGGCACCTGGACCATAGGGCAGGTCGGGGTCCGCTGCGCAGCCGGCGCGCAGCCCACCGGCAGGTTGAAGGTTCGCGCGGGCAGTGCCGATCAGCAGGCGGGGATGACTCGACATCCCCGAGCTGGCTGCTGGAGGCCCAGGATGTCGCCCACCCCCCCGAAGCTCACGTTGACGCTGCTCGCCGGTGTTTCCCTGCTGCTGGCCGCGTGTGTGAACCGCCCGCCGGACCGTGTCGAGGAGCTGCTCGGCCAGGCGCTGCGCTCGGCCGAGAGTCACCACGAGTTCGACAACGAGGCCGAGGCGGTCGTGCTGGCCGACGCGGTGTACGCCGTGGATCCACGCTTCCCGGGCCTGCTCGACCTGCGCGACGAGCTCGATCCCGACGCGCGCTCCACGATGAAGCGAAGCTGGCTCGGCATGAACCGCAAGCACCGGCCCGAGGTGCAGCGCCCGGTCTGGGCGCAGGTGGCGCTGTGGCTGCCGGACCGCGTGCTCGACCTGATGGACGTAGTCAGCTTCGACGTCCACTTCGGCTTCGGTGCGTACGCCGACGTGCACGTGACCCGCGCCATGCAGGTAGCGGGAGGCATGCGCACGACGGGCGGGATCGGCCTGCACGATCACCGCTCGCTCGGGCTGAAGTCGCAGGCCGAGGCGGGCCTCACCGCGATCGCCGCCGGCGCACACTCCTATGGAGGCGGCCTCGTCGGCACGTCGGGTGCGCTCGCAGCGTCGAGCAGCACGGCGGGGCTGCACCGGCCGAGCGATCCCCTCTACCAGTCCTTCCGTGACTACTGGGCCGTCGGCGCGAGCGCGACGGCGGGGATCCTGGGTGCCGAGCTCGAGTTCCACCCCGCACAACTGGTCGACTTCTTCGGGGGCTGGGTCGGGCTCGACCTGTTGCGCGACGACTTCCGCCACACGCGTTCGCTGCGGCTCGACATCGTCGACCGGCAGCTCGTGACGGAGCTGTGGCGGGTCGGGGACTCATCCCAGGCGCTCGCCGCCTACCACTCGGCCAAGCAGCGGGGAGAGCTGGCCTACGCCCCGGCTCCGCCGCCCGAACCGGAACCGGCGGCCGCGGTCGAGGACGAGGTGGTCACCGAAGACGAGTCACCCACGCAGGCAGAGTTCCCGGCGGCCCCGGCTCCGGAGTAGTCCGCCGCTCGCTAGTCGACGGTGTGGGCCGGCGCCGCGGGTAGGGACATGGCCGGCCCGCGCTCCTCGCAGTGCGCGTAGCCGACGGCCCAGCGGCTCTCCGAACGCGAGAGCCCGCTGTCGTCTCGGCGCAGCAGCAGGGTGGTGCCTTCCTCTGCGCCGAGCGTGACCCGTAGCTGCTGCGGCGGCTCGCTGTCGACGTGCACCATGTAGGAGCCCGCGGGCAGGCGGAAGCGCTGCCGGGCGCCGAGCGTTCCCGACGCCATCAGTTCCTGCTCGCGCAGGACGCGGAAGGCCGTGCCGATCGTGTCCCGCAGCGCGTCGCGAAGCTCCTCTGCGTTGCGCGCGGACATGTAGCGCCCGCCCGACGCCTCTGCGATCGCGCGCAGGCTCCCGGTGTCGGTCGCGTCGCCGCCCAGGCCGAAGCCGATCACGTGCACCGGCACGTCGCCGTCGCGCTGAAGGTCGCGCGCGGCCTGTACCGGATCTCCGCCACAGCTCTCGATGCCGTCCGTCACCAGGACGACGGCGCGCTCGCCGCGGAACGCTCCAAAGTCGCTCGCGGTCTGGCTGAGCGAGTACGCCAGCGGCGTCTGGCCGCGCGGCTGGAAGCCCGCGATCGACTGCCGTACCTGCGTGCGGTTCCCGGCCCCGAAGCCCACCAGAAGCTGCGAGTCCTGGCAGTCCTTCTTCTCGCGCGAGTGCTGGTGGCCGTAGACGCGCAGCGCCAGGCGCAGGTCGGCCGGCATCCAGTCCAGCAGTGCCTGGAGCGAGTGCTTGGCGATGCTGATCTTGGGCTGGCCGTCGATGCGCGCCCACATGCTGTTCGACGCGTCGAAGACGATCTCGACCGCACGGTCCGAGATCGACAGCGCGGGCTCGCCGTCGCGTTCGGCCCTGACTTCGAGCTCGGCGCAGCCGGGCGGCCGGGCGGTCAGCGTGATCGCCGCCATGGCGGTCTGGCCCGCCGTGTTCGTCGCCGTGGCCACGATGTGGTTCTCGCCTTCTTCGAGCAGCACGCGTCCACGGAAGCGTCCGCGCTCGAGCTGCGCCAGGAAGGGCGGCAGGTCGTTGACCTGCAACGTCACCATCTGGACGCCCAGGTTTGGGTGCGCCATGCGGTGTTCCTCGGGCACGTCGTCGAAGGTGACGACCTGTCCGGCGACGTGGATCTCCCGGGTCGGCTCCTCGAGCAACGCGCCGTCGAGCGGGTCCTCGATCACGATTCGCAGCGGGGACTCGACGTAGAACGTGACGCTCTGCTGGCGGAGCCGTCCATCGAGGCTGGTGGCGGTCGCTACGACGGTGTTCGCGCCCATCTGGTAGGGGACGCGCGTGCTGAAGGCGCCGCCCGAGAGCTCGGTCGGGATGGGCGCTCCCCCGTTGACCCGCAGCGTCACCGTCTCGACACCTGTCGTCCGCAGGTTCAGGAACGCGGCGGGCAGCTCGGCCGGGTCGGTGACGTGGATGAAGCTGCCGCCCGTGCCGGACGCGATGTCGTCGAGCAGCAGCTGCCCGTCCTCGTCGGAGCCGAGCAGCAGCGTGTGGATCGCGACGCCGGCCGCGCGCGCCTCGCGCATCGCCGCGCGCGCCTTGTCCTCGTTGGACTTGCCGTCGGTGAAGAGCAAGATGACGCGCGACGATCCCGGGCGCGCGCCCGCCTCGAAGCCGGCGAGTGCCGACTGGATGCCGGCCGCCAGGTTCGTCGAGCCCTTGCGGTCGAGTCCGCGCAGCGCAGCGGTGACCTGCCTGCGGTCGGACGTGAGCGGCTGCACCAGCTTCGCCTTGCGGTCGAAGTCCACCACGCCGATCTGCAGGTCCGACTTCTCGGGCAGGCTCGCGACCAGTCCTACGGCGCCCTCGACCCGGTGGTCGCGCGCGTCGGTGCGCAGCAGGCTCTTCGACGAGTCCATGACCAGGAACAGGTCGAGCTGGCGCACGCCGCCGAAGATCGACGCGCCGCCCTCGATCAGCACGTCCGGCTCGAAGCGTTGCATCCGAAGCCTGGCCTCGGGAGCGGGCTCGTAGATCTCGACCTCGAGCTCTCCGACCGGCTCTGCGGGTCCAGCGGCCGCGAAACCCGCGATCCCCAGCAGACCCGTGAACAACGCTCCTGCGACAACGCCTCTCATCTGCGCTCACCCCCGTCGACGTCGCCACGCAGAGCGCGGCGCAGCGTCGCTGCTTCCCTAGAGATCGAGCGGAAGCTGCGAGTTCTTGAAGGGAGGGTGAGCCGTCAGGCCGAGGCGTCGTAGGTCGCGTCGGGGTCGAGCGGCCAGAGCGGGCCCGCGGCGCGCTCGCGGGGAAAGACCTGGATCTGGTGCGTCGTGAGGCCCGGGGGGTCCGCAGTGATGATCCCGGCGGCCAACTCCTGGAAGCCGGCGCGGAAGTGGTGGCTCGACTTCAGGGCGACGATGTCGTAGCGGAGCACGTCGATGCCCAGGTGCGCGAATACCTCGGCGTCGAAGGTCTGCGCGCGGTTGCTGCTCACGATCACGTCGATCCCGCCGACGACCAGGCGCGCCATGCGGCCGAGGCCGGCCTGCACCCCCCGCAGCATCTTCTGCCAGCGGAAGTAGCCGTCGCCGAGCGTCTTGACGTACGCGCTGACGGCGAGCGGCGCGCCGTGCAGGTCGTCGTAGCGGCCGCCGATCTCGACGTCGATCGTCGCGCCGACGCCCGCGGCGTGTGCTGCCTGGGCGGTGACGGGATCGACGATGAAGCCGAAGCAGGCGTTCTCGAGGCCGGCGCCGACCATGGCGCGCAGCAGGTGGGTGCCGTCGCCGGGCGTTCCGCCGCCCGGGTTGTCCGAGGTCTCGTTGATCACGGCCGGGCGGCCCTGCACGGCGCGGGCGCGCTCGATCGCCTGCTCGCAGCTCAGGCTCTCCGGACGGAAGTCCTCGCGGCGCGACCACAGGTAGCGGGCGGCCTCCTGCGCGGTCTTCCGCGCCAGCTCGCGGTCGCCGTGCGTCGTCACGGTGAAGTGCGCGCCGACGAGCGGCGTGTCGGTGTACGGGAAACCGTGGAAGAACGTGCAGTCGACGACGCCGGGCCGCTTCTCCAGCTCGAGACAGCGGTCCTTCACGTCCCTCGCCGGGCCGAAGAGCGTCGTGTTCGTGGGAAGCAGTGCGGGAACCGACTCGACCCAGGTGACGGGCTGCAGGTCGCCACGGACGAGGGCCGGCACGTTCCGCACCGCCTCGACGCCACGATCGTACAGGTCGGTGTGCGGGTAGTCGTGGCAGCCGAACATGAGTGAGAGCGCGTCGGCCATGCGCTGGGTCACGTTTCCGTGCAGGTCGAAGGTCGCGACGACCGGGACTCCCGGGCCGACCAGGTCGCGAACCGCCTCGGCCAGGTCGCCCTCCAAGTCGTCGATCCCATCGACGACGCCGGCTCCGTGAAGCGACAGCGCGACCGCGTCCAGTTCGCCCGCGTCGCGCAGCCGCTCAAGGATCTCGCGCTTGAACCCCGCGTAGACCTCCGCCGCGATCACGCCCGACGGACTCGCGCCCGCCACCAGGGTCGGAACCGGCGTGGCGCCGATCTCCTCGCAGGCGGCGAGCATCCCGCCCACGTCGGTGGCTGTCGGCGCCAGGCGCAGCACGCGGTCGCCGCGCAGGGTCCAGAACTCCTCCGACTGCGTCTGGCCCTTGCAGTAGCTGTTGGTCTCGTGCGAGACCCCCGCGATCGCGACTCGAAGGGCCACGTCAGCTCACGCGAGGAGCGGTCCGGCTGCCGGTGTGCAGGTACCGCGCGCGTCCGTCCCCGTCGAAGTCGAGAAAGTTCAGGTAGCCGCCGGCCATCACGGCGAGCGACGCGCCCGGCACGGCGTAGTGCGCCGCGCGCTCCGCCAGCAGTTCCGGGATCTTCTCCAGTCGGTCCGCCAATCGGGGCATCGTCCATCCTCCGCGCAGGGGGCATGATACCCCGCGCCCTCACACTCCCCGCCGGCCGCCCCGCTGCCCACCTTGTTCCGGGCAGGCCGGATCGGTGAGAATCGGGGGTGGCCACGCCCGAACCCCTGATGCAGTCCGAGGCCGGCGAGGCCGCCCCCGCTCCCGCGGCGCAGGACGAGCGCCTGAAGCCCGCGATTGCCGTCGCGTTCGGCCTGCCGGGCTTTGCCGGCGCGGCGATGGCGATCCCGATCGCGGTGCACCTGTCGATCTTCTACTCCGACACGATCCTGCTGCCGCTCGGGTTCATCGCCGTGGTCAAGGCGGTCGCGCGGGCGTTCGACGCCATCACCGATCCGATCATGGGCTGGGCGAGCGACCGGACGCAGTCGCGCTGGGGCCGCCGCCGGCCCTGGATGTTCGTCGGCGCGCCGCTTGCGGCCGTGTGCTTCGTGGTGATGTTCGCCCCGCCGGAGTCGCTCTCGATCGGGGCGGCCGCCGCCTGGTTCTGCGCGTCGTACGTCATGTACTACCTGTTCCACACGGTCTACAGCATCACGCACTACGGACTCGGGCCCGAGATCACGCTGAACTACCGCGATCGCATCACGCTGTTCGGATACGAGCGCGCGTTCATGGTGGCGGGGACGCTGGTCGCCGCGATCCTGCCGGGCGTACTCCAGACGTGGATGGGAGTTCGCGAGTCGATGGTCACGTTCGCGTCCATCTTCGCCGTGATCCTGACCGTCAGTTACTGGTGGCTCTGCTACCGGATCAAGGAGCGGCCCGACTTCCTGTCGCGCAAGCCGAACCCGCTCGTGCCCGGCCTGCGGCGCGTCCTGCGCAACCGCGTCTTCCGCATCCTGCTCGCCAAGTACGCCAGCGGGTCACTGACCGGCGCGATTCCCGGCACCATGATGCCGTTCTTCACGACCTACGTTCTCCAGCCCGAGAACCCGGGCGCCTGGATCTCGTTCTACCTGGCGATCTACTTCGGCCTCGGCTTCGTGTGTCTTCCGGGGTGGATCTGGGCGGCGCGCCGCTTCGGAAAGAAGCAGGCCTGGCTCGCCAGTATGATCCCGGGCGGGACCGGCTCGTTCATGCTCTTCTTCATGGGGCCGGGCGACTTCCTGCTCACCGGCTGGATCCTGGGCTGGGCGGGGACCGCATTCGCCGCGGGGATGACGATCTCGCCCGCGATGCAGGCCGACGTGATCGACTACGACGAGCTCTACAGCGGCAAGCGGCGCGAGGCCCAGTTCGGCTCGCTCTGGTCGGTGATGACCAAGTTCATCGTGATCCCGAGCATGTCGATTCCGCTCGCCATCCTCGCCGTGTACGGCTACCAGCCGAACGTCGAGCAGAGCGACACCGTCAAGTTCGTGATCAGCGCCATCTTCGGTCTCGCACCCGCCTCGACCGCCGTGATCGGTTTCCTGATCGCGTTGCTCTACCCGATCAGCGAGCGAGTGCACCAGCAGATCTGGGACGGCATCCAGGCTCACAGGCGCGGCGAGCCGGCGACCGATCCGCTCACCGGCCGCGTGGTGTTGCCGCCGAACGACCGCGGCGTCGACGAGGACACGGGCTGGTTCCTCGACCACTTCTCGCCGCGCGAGCTCGAGCGCTCGAATGCCAGGGGCCCGTCGGTGCTGATGGCGCGAGCGGTGCTCTGGACGTCGCTCTCGCTGGCGCTGTTCGTCGGCGCGGGCTGGGTCGCCCTGGTCGAATCGGTCGACCTGGCCGACAAGCCGGGGCTGCTGGCGGTGCTCTGCATCGTGGCTTCGGGCGTCGGGCTCACGTCCTTCTGCTTCCACGCCGTCAGGATTCGTGCGGCGCGCCGGATGATCGGCCAGCCGATCTCGCCCGAGATCGTGCGCGCGCATCTCGAGGTCACGGAGAGTCTTCGACACGGGCCGCCCAGTGCGCCCGCATAGACGGCCGATGCGCACACGATGACCGCCTCCACCGGCCTGGGCCGTCCCCCCGGCAGACCCGGTGCTCCCGGGGGGCGCAGGGACCCCCTGTCCGCGCTGCGTCACTCGCAGTTCCGGTGGCTGTTCTCGAGCAACATGGCGTTCTTCATGGCCATGAACGCGCAGATGCTGGTGCGCGGATGGCTCGCCTGGGAGCTCACGGACAGCGAGCTTGCGCTCGGCTCCGTCAGCTTCGCGGTTGCCGTCCCCATGATGGTGATTGCGCCGTTCGGCGGCGTCATCTCGGACCGCGTCGAACGCCGCAACCTGATCGTACTGGGTCAGGCGACGCTGATCATCGGCGAGTTCGGCGTGCTGATGCTGCTGATCACGGGCCTGCTCCAGTTCTGGCACCTGCTGGTGCTCGCGACGCTGATGGGCTGCGCGTTTCCGTTCATCATGCCCGCGCGCCAGGCGATCGTCGTGAACGTGGTCGGCAAGGAGGGCCTGCCGAACGCGATGGCTCTCGGCATGGCCGGCATGAACATGACGCGCGTGCTGGGCCCGGCGCTGGCGGGCTACCTGCTCTGGGCGCTGCCGATCGAGGCCGCGTACGCGGTGTCGGTCGGCCTGTACGCGGTCGCGCTCGGTTGCATGCTCGGCGTGCACCGCTCGCCGCCGCATCCGGACGCGCGCGACCGGTCCATCATGAAGAGCCTTGGCGAGGGGGGGAGCTACATCGTCAATCACCGGCTGGTGCTGATCCTGCTGTTCTTCGGGCTCGTGCCCATGTTCCTGGCCATGCCGTTCCAGACGCTCCTCGTGGTCTTCGCCGACGACATCTGGCAGGTGGGTGCGCGCGGGCTCGGGTTTCTCAGTGCGGCCGCCGGGGTGGGAGGGGTCGTCGGCTCGATGTACGTGGCGTGGAACTCGGACTCGTCGCATCGCCTGCGCCAGATGGTCTGGAGCGCGGTCTTCTTCGGAGCGTTCCTGCTCTTCTTCTCGGTGAGCCCCTGGTTCCTGGCCGCGCTGCCGCTGATCCTCCTGGCGAACATCTTCTCGAGCATCTACGGCACCTTGAACAACACGGCGATTCAGCTCTTGATCCCGGACGAGGTCCGGGGACGCATCTCGAGCTTCCTGATGATGTCGTTCTCGCTGCCGCTGCTCGGCACGCTGCCCATGAGCGCCGTCGCCGAGGTGTACGGGGCGCCGGTTGCGGTGGGAGCGGCCGCGATCCTGGCGGTCGTCACGGTGATCCTCTTCTACGCGCTCAGCCCGGCGCTCCGGAATCTGGACGCTGCCGTGCTGAAGGCGGTTCGCGAGTAGGACGTTTCTCTTCCCCGGGACGAGACCCCTGCGTATGCTCTCTCCATGCTGATCACCGTGTCTCGACGCTTCGGAGCGGGCGGCTCCGAGGTAGCGGGTCGCGTAGCCGAGTCGCTCGGCTGGCGCGTCGTCGACAATGCGTTCGTCGACCAGGTGGCGGAGCGTGCGGGTCTTCCGCCCGAAGAGGTCGCGCGCCGCGAGGAGCGGACGCCGACCTTCCTGGACCGGCTATCGCGGACGACTGCGCTGGCGTTCCCGGAGATCTTCGCCACGCCGGTGACGAGCGTGGAGGGTTTCGAAGAGGAGAAGCTCGTCAAGATCACGCGCAACCTGGTGGCCGAGCTGGCGTCGGAGGGACGCATCGTGCTGGTGGGCCGGGCGGCCGCCGCGATGCTGGCGGACAACCCCGAAGCCATCCACGTCCTGCTCGTGGGCACGCGCGACGACCGCATCCGCTTCACCATGGACCGGCTGAACCTGGACGCCGCGGCGGCGGCGCAGGCGGTGGACGACGTCGACCGGAACCGCGAGCGCTACCACCGCGAGTACTACGGCCGCGAGTGGCTGGACGCCGCGAACTACGACATGACGCTCAACACCTCGCGCCTCGGCTTCCGCGGTGCGGCGGAGCTGATCGAGGCGCGAGCCCGAAGCCTCGGCTGGTAGACGCCCCCGCGCTACCGGGCGCTATCGGGGCGCCAGCGAGAGCGGTACTCGCGTCGTGTACTTGACCTGCGTCAGCGCGATCGTCGAGTGGACCTCGCCGACGTGCGGAAGCTGGAGCAGGTGGTCCCGGAGCAGCCGCTCGTAGCTGTGCGTGTCGCGCGTGACGATGCGCAGCACGAAGTCGACCTCACCGGTCACCGTGTAGCACTCGACGACCTCGTCGAACCGTGCGATGGCCTCCTCGAACTCGGGCAGCGCCTGGCGTCCGTGGGCCGACAGCTTCACGTTCGCGAACGCGACGAGGCCGAGGCCCAGCCGGTCGGCGTCCAGCAGGGCGACGCGGGCGCGGATCAGCCCCGACCGCTCCAGGCGCTGGATGCGGCGCCAGCAGGGAGACGGAGAGAGTCCCACGCGCGAGGCGATGGCCGCATTGCTCAGCCGGGCGTCCTCTTGCAGGACCCCCAGGATCGCCAGGTCCAGGTCGTCGAGCCGCTCCATGGCACCCCCCCCCGAATCGGACAAGCTGTTGGCAATCAGATTGCTCAAAATCTATAAATCGAGGACGAATATACCTCGATTCATTCGATACTCCATTGAATTTGAAAGGAAATCAAGTCTAAAGCGTTATATCATTTCACCCGAAGAGACTGGGGAGGAGGCTCCATGGGGCTCCGGAACGTCTCGCTCGACGATCGCTACTCGAAGGAGAGCGGCGAGGTCCTGCTCAGCGGCATCCAGGCACTGGTCCGCCTGCCGCTCGACCAGCGGCGCCGCGATGCGGCGCGGGGACTCGACACCGCGGGCTTCATCTCGGGCTACCGCGGGTCGCCGCTCTCGGGCTACGACGTGCAGTTGGGACGCGCCCAGACCTGGCTCGACGAGCACCGCATCCACTTCGCGCCGGGGCTCAACGAGCAGTTGGCGGCCGACGCCGTGTGGGGCAGCCAGCAGGCGGGCCTCTTCCGCGGCGCGCGCCACGACGGCGTGTTCGGGCTCTGGTACGGCAAGGCGCCCGGGCTCGACCAGGCCATCGACGCCATCCGTCACGCGAACATCGCCGGGACGGCGGCGCAGGGCGGCGTGCTGCTGGTGGTGGGCGACGACCACGCGTGCAAGTCGTCGACGTGGCCGAGCCAGAGCGAGTTCACACTGGTCGGTCTCGAGATCCCCGTGCTCAACCCGGCCGGCGTCGCCGAGGTGCTCGAGTTCGGGCTACTCGGCTGGGAGCTGTCGCGCCTCTCCGGATCCTGGGTCGGCCTGATCGCGCTCGCCGACGCCATGGACAGCACCGAGACCGTGCAGGTCTCGCCAGACTTGCCGCGCATCGTGCGCCCCGAGATCGCGATTCCCGAGGGCGGGCTCGGCATCCGGCTCGGCGACGACTCGCGAGACCAGGAGTTCCGCCTGCGCGAGCAGCGCGTACCCGTGTTCATCGCGTTCGCGCGCGCGAACGACCTGAACCCGATCGTCTTCGACTCGCCGCGCGCGCGCCTTGGAATCGTGGCCACCGGAAAGGCCTGGCTCGACCTGCAGCAGGCGCTCTCGGACCTGGGGATCACCGACGAGGTGGCCGCCGAGCTCGGGCTTCGCCTCTGGAAGGTCGGGATGCCCTGGCCGCTCGACCCGGAGAAGACGCGCGAGTTCGCCGACGGACTCGAAGAGATCCTCGTCGTCGAGGAGAAGCGGCCGCTGATCGAGAGCCAGATCCGCGAGCAGCTCTACGGCTGGTCCGGGACGCAGCCGCGCATCGTCGGCAAGCGCGACGAGGCGGAGAGTCCGCTCCTACCCGCCATCTACGAACTCGACGCCGCGCAGATCGCCGTGGTGATCGACTCGCGGCTGCCCGAGGGCTGCCCGACCGAACGAGGTCATCGCTACCTTGCGGAGCTCGAGGCGCGGCGTCACGCGGTGCTGGCGGGTCCGTCGCCCGTGCGTACGCCGTTCTTCTGCTCGGGCTGCCCGCACAACACCTCGACGGTGGTGCCGCGGGGAAGCCGCGGCATGGCGGGGATAGGGTGTCACTACATGGTCCAGTGGATGGACCGCTCCACCGACACCTACACGCAGATGGGGGGCGAGGGTGTGCCGTGGATCGGTCAGGCGCCCTTCACCGACGAGCCTCACGTCTTCGTGAACCTGGGCGACGGCACCTACTTCCACTCGGGCGTGCTCGCGATCCGCGCCTCCCGAGCGGCGGGAGTCAACGTCACGTACAAGATCCTGTGGAACGGCGCGGTCGCGATGACCGGCGGCCAGCCGCTCGACGGGGAGCTGACCGTCCCGCAGCTCACCCGGCAGCTGGCGGCCGAGGGCGTGGCCACGATCCGTGTCGTGGCCGACGACCCGCGCAAGTACCCGCGCGGGGCGGGCTTCGCGCCGGGCGTCAAGATCGAGCCGCGCGAGCGTCTCGACGCCGTGCAGCGCGAGTTGCGCGAGATTCCAGGCGTGACGGTGCTGGTCTACGACCAGGCGTGCGCCGCCGAGCGCCGGCGCCGGCGTCGCCGCGGTCTGGCGCCCGACCCGGCGCGCCGCGTATTCATCAACGAGCGGGTCTGTGAAGGCTGCGACGACTGCGCCACGAAGTCGAACTGCCTGTCCGTCGAGCCGGTCGACACGCCACTCGGCCGCAAGCGCCGCATCCACCAGTCGTCGTGCAACAAGGACGAGAGCTGTCTCCAGGGCCTCTGCCCCAGCTTCGTCACGGTGCACGGCGGCCGGCTGCGCAGGCGCTCACGCGCGGGTGGGGCGGGTGGGGCCGGCGGCGCGTCCGACCTGCCGCTGCCGGAGCTTCCGGATCTGGGCGACCGGACCTACGACGTGCTGCTGACGGGCGTTGGCGGTACCGGAGTCACCACCGGCGCCGCGCTCGTCGCCATGGCCGCGCACCTCGAGGGCAAGGCCACCGCGGCGCTCGACATGACGGGCCTCGCGCAGAAGGGCGGTGGGGTCACGTCGCATCTGCGGATCGCCTGCGATCCGGCGCGGATCCATGGTCCGCGCGTTCCACACGCGGGCGCCGACGCGCTGATCGCGTTCGACCTGGTGGTTGCCGCGGGCGACGCGGCCCGGGAGTTGCTCAGCGCAGACCGGACCACTGCCGTCATCGACACCCACGTTGCGCCCGTCGCCCAGTCTGTGCGTGACGGCAGCTTCGAGTACGGCGGCGACCTGCTGGTGGCTGCGGTCCGCGGCTGCGTGTCGAGCGCGTCCACGGTCGACGCGACGCGCCTGACCGAGCAGTTGCTCGGCGAGGGCGTCAGCGCCAACGTCTTCCTGCTGGGTTACGCCTTCCAGCGGGGGCTGCTGCCGGTCGGGCTCGACGCGCTCGAGCGCGCGATCGAGCTGAACGGGGCGGCGGTCGAGTCGAACCTCGAGGCGCTGGCCTGGGGCCGCATCGCCGCGCACGACCGGAAGCGGGTCGAGGACCGCGTGGCGCCGCCGGAGCCCGAGCGCACGCCACAGACACTCGACGAGTTGATCTCTCACCGGGCCGCGATCCTGACGGCCTACCAGAGCGCGCTCTACGCAGAACGCTACCGGCGGTGGGTCGAGCGCGTCCGCGCGGCCGAGTCCGCCGCCGCACCGCACTCGTCGCGGCTCACCGATGCCGTTGCGCGCAGCTACTTCAAGCTGCTCGCCTACAAGGACGAGTACGAGGTCGCCCGGCTCTTCAGCGACGGCGAGTTCGAGGCCCGCCTGTCCGAGGCGTTCGAGGGAGACTTCCGGGTCGAGTACCAGCTGGCTCCGCCGCTCTTCGCGCGGCGGGATCGCGAGACCGGCCGGCTGCGGAAGCGCTCGTACGGCCCGTGGATGAAGCGCGGCTTCGCGCTCCTCGCGCGCATGAAGTGGCTGCGCGGGACGCCGTTCGACCCGTTCGGCTACCTGGCCGAGCGTCGGCTGGAGCGCCGGCTGATCCGGGAGTACGAAGAGACCGTAGCTACTCTGATCGACGAGCTCGGCTCGAATCACTTGGACCTGGCCGTCGAGATCGCCGAGTTGCCCCTCGAGATCCGCGGCTACGACCGCGTCAAGCTCGACAACGTCGAGCGCGCTCGCGCGCGGCGGGCGGCCCTGCTCGAGCAGCTTCGCGCCCGGCGCTCCCGCACCTCCTGAGGGCGGCGAGCGGCTAGACTCGTCCGCATGCCGCTCTTCTGCCTGATCGGACGGGATGGACCGCGCGGACTGGAGCTGCGAAAGCAGCACCGGGGCGCGCATCTCGACAACATGGAGCCTCTCGAGAAGGCGGGGCGGCTGAGCTATGCCGGGCCCCTGCTCGGCGACGATGGCGAGCCCTGCGGGAGCGTGATCGTGTTCGAGGCTCCGGACCTGGCCTCCGCACGGGAGTTCGCCGCGGCGGACCCGTACGTGACTGGCGGCGTCTTCGGCGAGTGGGAAGTCCTGGGTACCCGGCAGGTCTTCCCGAAACATCCCTGAGCGCGGCGCCGGCGCGCAACCGGCCCGAGTGCAGCTAGCGCACTCAAGGCCCCTCCGTTCAAACCCGATCCTCGACGTACGCGCGCTGCGTGCAGTGCGATTGGGAGACAGAACCGCGCATGATCGTGCCTTGCCCGAGCTGTGGTGCTCGCTTCAAGCTGGCGGACGATCGTGTGCCCGCGAGCGGGGCGAAGGCGCGCTGCGCTCGCTGCAATGCGACGTTCTTCGTCAAGCCGCCATCGACATCAGCGACGCGCGAGGCCAGCGACCAGGACGGTGCGGACCTGCCGGCACCTTCGGCGAACCGGCGCCAGCCGCTCAGGCGGCCCGCGCCCTCTCCGGACACCATGGATCGCGAGCCCGACACGTCGGCGTCGCTTCCCCAGCTCCGCCGCGCGCGGCGCAAGGCGGTACCGCGCAGGGACGAAGGGCCCTCGACCCCCCCGAGCCTCGGCACGCTGGACGGCCTGCCGACCGCGCCGACGATGGCGCCGACGTCGCGTCCTGCGACTGCGGCCGAGCATGCCTTTCCACAGGAGATCGCGGGAGCGGGCGGAGGAATCGATTCCAAGCAGGAGTCGCGGATCGCCCGGCTCCGGCGAGTCCTGCTGCAGTTCGCGATCCGGATCGGCGCGGAGGAACAGCTGGAGGTCGGCGACCCGGTCCCCGGGCTCTTCACGCTCACGCGCTCGATCGCGGCGCGCCCGTTCTGGAGTCTCTCCACGCGCATGGCGCTGGTCGTGTGCGGTGCGACGATCATCACGTCGCTGCTCGTGACCTGGATCTCCGTCTCGGCGATTCAGGGCTTCCTCGGAAGGGAAATCCACGAGCGCTTCCCGGCCGTGCTGTACAGCGCGAGCAAGGAGGTCGAGCTGTGGTACTCGCAGGTGCGCGTCGACATGGAGACGCTTTCGCACAGCCCGGCGGTCGTTCAGGTCCTGGGACGAAAGGTGCAGGACAGCGGCCAGACCGACCGGTACCTGGGCTACGTGCTCGAGCGGTTTCCGCAGTTCAGCTCGCTGTTCCTGGTCGACAACAGCGGCCGCGTGCTGGTCTGGGTCGGCGAGTCGCCCGAGGCGTCGCTGACGGTGGGGCGGCACGTCGCGGACAACGACTTCCCCGTTTTCGAGACCGTCACCCCCGAATCCGGCCCGGCGCTGCAGGTCGCCAGCGCGATCGTCAAGATAGACGACAAGGCGGTCGGAAGTCTCAGTGCGCTGATTCGCCTCTCCGAGGTCGAGAAGCTGCTCAACAACGAGCGCTTCCTGACCGCGGGCTCGGTCTTCCTGGTCGACGCCGAGGGGCACCTGCTCACGCGCACTCCCACCCGGAAGCTCGGAGCGAAGTACGACCAGGCGCTCCCGGCGGCGGGCGGCGAGCCGGAGCCGCTCGAGTACACCACGCCCGCGGGCGAACAGGTGGTGGGAGCGGGGCTCCGGATCGAGGAACTCAGCCAGTCGGTGCTCGTCGAGAAGCGATATGCAGACGCCTTTGCGCCGGTCGCCTCGCTGATCAAGAAGGTCCTGGGACTCAGCCTGGCCACGGTCGCGGCGTTTGCGCTGATCGCCTTCGGCATCACACTCTCGATCGTGCGTCCGATCCGCGCGCTGCTCCAGGGTGCGCGGCGGGTGCGCGATGGCGAGACCGACGTATTGGTGGCGGGCGACTCCAAGACCAACGAGTTCGGCGCGCTGATCCGCACCTTCAACGACATGACGCGCAGTCTCGACCGGCGGGGCAGCGAGCTCACCCGGCAGCGAGAGCGGCTCGTGCACACGAACGAGCAGCTTCAGAGGCAGTCCGAGCGGCTCGAGGCCACGAACAAGGAGCTGGAGGACCAGCGCCAGGAACTCGAACACGCCAACGAGGAACTGTTGCTCGCTCGCCAGCAGGCGGAGTTGGCGAGCGTCGCGAAGAGCGAGTTCCTTGCCAACATGAGCCACGAGATACGAACGCCGATGACCGCGATTCTGGGCTTCAACGAGCTTCTCGCGACCGAGGGGAACCTGCAGGGAGCCCCGCCCGAGCGTGTCAACGCCATCCACACCATTCGGCGGAACGGCGAGCACCTGCTCAACCTGATCAACGACATCCTCGACATCTCCAAGATCGAGGCGGGGAAGCTCGAGGTCGAGACGATCCGCTGCTCGCCCACGGAGATCGTGGCCGAGGTCGTTTCGTTGATGAGGGTGCGCGCCGAGACCGCTGGGCTCGAGCTCGTGCTCGAGTACGACGGGGCGATCCCGGACACGATCGAGTCCGATCCGACGCGCCTGCGCCAGATCCTGCTGAACCTGGTCGGCAACGCGATCAAGTTCACCGAGGAAGGCAAGGTCCGGCTGCGGACGCGCATGCTCGACGACGAGGAAGGCGAGAAGCTCCAGTTCGACGTGATCGACACCGGCATTGGCATGGACGACGATGCGCAGGCCAAGCTCTTCACGCCGTTCACTCAGGCCGACAACTCGACGACGCGACGCTTCGGGGGGACCGGACTGGGGCTCTCGATCAGCCGCCAGCTCGCCGAGGCCTTGGGCGGGAACATCACCCTGACGAGCACGCCGGAGGTCGGCTCGACCTTCAGCCTGACGGTGGCGACGGGTTCCCTCGAGGGCATCGTGCTGCACGACGATCCGGGGGAAGCGCTGCAGGAACGCCTCCAGAACGCGACCGAGGCGCAGGCCACGACGCTCGACTGCCACGTGCTGGTCGCGGAGGACGGTCCCGACAACCAGGCGCTGCTCTCGTTCTTCCTGAAGAAGGCCGGAGCCGAGGTGACCCTGGCGGAGAACGGGAAGATCGCCGCACAGAAGGCGTTGAAGGCCGAGCAGGCGGGCGAGCCCTTCGACGTGATCCTGATGGACATGCAGATGCCGGTCCTGGACGGATACGGTGCGACGCGCGCACTTCGCAAGCGCGGCTACAAGCGGCCGATCATCGCCATCACCGCGCACGCCATGAGCGGCGATCGGCAGAAGTGCATCGACGCGGGCTGCGACGACTACACGACCAAGCCCATCGACCGGCGGAAGCTCGTGGAGTTGATCGCCGAGCACTCCGAAGGCGTGCTCGGCGACTAGCGCCGTTCAGCATCCCCGCGGGTCCGCCGATAACAAGGGCGGACGACTCCGGAGGGTCCTGCGAATGGTGGCGCGTACGATCCTGCTCGGACTCTGCTGTCTCGGCCTGGCGGGCTGTGCCAGCGTCAAGGGCGGCCTCGTCCGCGTCTGGGACCTGCCAAACTCCCACACCCGGGCGCAGGAAGCCGAGAGGGCCGATCAGGCCCAGCAGGCGGAGGACGCCAGGGCCTCCGCCGCGGCGGCGAAGCCCGTCCAGAAGGAGTGCAAGGCGCGGGTCGTCTACAAGCACCACTTCTCGGAGCGCGTGGTCCTCGAGGCTGCCCAGCGGAACGCCTCGGCCGCGACGATCGGACAGCTCCAGGCCCAGATCCGCCGCCTGGGCTCCGACCTGGCGCAGGCGGAGAAGGCGTTGATCACGGCGGAGTCGAGCCTGACCGGCGTGCACACGCGTGCCCAGGCCGTGCGCGCCCTGGCCGAGGCCCGGAACGAGATCGACGAGGCGCGGGTCCGCGCGCCCTGGCGCCGCGACCAGGTGGACGCCGCGAGCCGCAAGCTCGACGAGGCGGATCGCCAGCTTCGCGCGGGACACATCGGTGCGTCGATCCTGTTCGCCTCGCGAGCTCTGCGCATCGCCGACGGCCTGAACGACGAAGCCCGTGCGGTGCGCGCCGGCAAGAAGGCCAAGCAGATCGGTGCGCGGCCGGTGCGGCTGCGCTCGACCGCTTCGGCCAAGGGAAAGCTCGTCGAGGTACTGCCGCCCCAGATGCCCGTGTTCCCGGAAGAGGTGCACGGCAAGTGGGTTCTGGTGCGCACGCTCTCGGGAAAGGTCGGCTGGCTGCCGGCGACGGCCCTCCAGGCGCTCCCTGCGAGTCCCGCTCCGGGCTACTGATCCGGTTCCGAGTCCGGTCTTCAGCGCGGGACGAGCGGCAGGCTGCGCGGTCCGCGCAGGAACGGCGAGTCGCTCCAGTCGACGCGTGCGTCGCGCCGCCGGAGCCCCGCGAGTCGCGGGATCAGCTCCTCGAACACCACGCGAGCTTCGAGCCTCGCCAGGCCCGCGCCCAGGCAGAAGTGGATTCCTTGCCCGAACCCCAGGTGCCCCTGCGTGTTCCGGCGCACGTCGAAGCGCTCGGGGTCGGGGAACCGCTCGGGGTCGCGGTTGGCGGCGGCGTAGCTCGGCATGACGATCGCGCCCTCCGGGATCTTCTGTCCCGCGATCTCTACGTCTCGCGTCGCTTGGCGGAAGAGCGTCTGCACCGGCGAGGCGTAGCGCACGGCTTCTTCGACCAGCGCGGGCACGAGTGACGGGTCGTCGACCACCGCCTCCAGTTCTGCGGGGTTCTCCAGCAGAGCCACGGCCGTGGTTCCGACCAGGTTCGTCGTCGTCTCGTTGCCGGCGATCAGCAGCAGCACGCAGAAGCCGATCACCTCGTCCGGCGTCAGCGCGTCCTCCTCTTCCTTCTCAACGAGTACGCTGATCAGGTCTTCGGCCGGCTCGCGACGCCGTTCCTCGATCTTCCGCTCCAGGTACTCGCCCAGCGCGTCGATCGACGCCTCGAAGGTCGCGCGAGCCGCCGCGTCGGGAATGCGGCCAAAGACCGCGACGATCGCCAGCGACCAGCGCTTGAACTCCTCGAAGCGCTCGGCCTCGATGCCCAGCATCTCCGCGATTACGCGCAGCGGAAACGGGATGGCGAGCGCTTCCATCAGGTCGCACTCGCCGTCTGTGTCGAGCTTCGCGTCGACGGCGGTGAAGAGGTCGTCGGCGATCGCGCGGAGCCGCGGCTCGCTCGCGCCGATGCGGCGCGGCGTGAACCCGCGGTTGACCAGCGCCCGCAGCCGGTCGTGGTCGGGCGGGTCGAGGGTGATGATCATGGGGGGCGGGCCGTCCTCGCCCTCGCGGACCTGGAGGGCGGCGCCGGCCATGGCCGTCGACGAGAAGTCACCGGGTCGGCGCAGGATCTCGGACACGATGTCGTACCGCGTCGCCAGCCAGGCGCCGATCGGATCGACGGGCGCCAGTCCGCCCGCGGCGCGATGCGCGGCGAAGAACGGGTACGGGTCCTGGCGGAACGCGGGATCGAAGAGGTCGAGTTTTCCGGTCATGCAGGTCAGGCTAGGGTGCGGATCGGGGGTGGGTCAACGCGGCGAGGTGGTATATTGGCTCCGGGAGGGGCCATGGGATACGAGATCATCGAAGCCGTCCCGTTGATCGGAGCGCTCGGTGCCGAGATCCGGGGCCTCGACCTGGCCAAGCCGATCGACGACGCGACCTTCGCCGAGATCGAGCGCGCCTTCCTCGAGTACCAGGCCATTTGCTTCCGCGGCCAGAAGCTGACGCCCGACGACCAGTTGGCGTTCGCGGCGCGCTTCGGGGAGATCGACACCTACCCGTTCGTGCAGCCGCTCGAGGGCTACGAAGGGATCGTGCCGATCGTCAAGGAGCCCGAGACGCGCATCAACTTCGGCGGGGGCTGGCACACCGACACCTCGTACATGCCCCAGCCGCCCAAGGCGACGCTTCTCTACGGCGTGGACATCCCGGAGCGGGGCGGCGACACGATGTTCTCGAACACCTACGCCGCCTATGACGACCTGTCCGACGGACTGAAGCAGCTGCTCGATGGGCGCACCGCAGTGTTCACCGCGTCGGCGGTGCACGGAGCCCGCGGCGCCTACAGCCACGTGAAGGCGGGCGACGTGAAGCGCCGCCAGGACGAGTCGCAGGCCGAGCTTCGCGTCGAGCACCCGGTCTTCAGGACGCACCCCGACACCGGCCGCAAGGCGATCTACGTCGGGCGCTTCCACGTCGAGCGGCTGAGCGGCATGCGCGTGGACGAGAGCGCGCCGCTGCTCAGCTTCCTCACCTCGCACGCGGTGAAGCCCGAGTACACCATGCGCTTCCAGTGGGAGCCGGGGACGGTGCTGATCTGGGACAACCGCTGCGTGCAGCACAACGCGCTCAACGACTATCCAGGACAGCGGCGCGAGGTGCACCGCGTCACGATCAAGGGCGACACGCCGTTCTGACGCCGCAGCGGCAGCCGCAGCCGGGAGGGGTGGCTCAGTCGTCGCCGAGCTTCGCGCCGTCGTGCACTCGCGCTGCGCGCTCGATCTCGAGGCGGTCGCGCTCCCGATCGGCCTTGCTTCGGCCGTGGAGCGCCCGGTTGCGTTCCGCTGTCCGCTCGCGCTCCTTGCGCTGCTTGCGCTTGCGCTCGCGGTTCAGGTTGATCGGCCGGTCCGCCACCTGCACAGTCTAGGGCATGCAGTCGATCGTCGTTCCCGTCCACTACGACTTCGCCTCGACCATCTGCTACGTGGCGCACCGCGTGATGGAGCGCGTCGCCTTGGCCGAGATCGGCGTCGAGCTGGTCTGGGAGCCGCTCGACCTGGGGCTGATGATGGGCTGGAAGCCCGGCTCGCCCGTCGAGGGACCGGGACGCGACAACGCGCTGCGCGTGGCTCGAGAGCTCGACGTGCCGGTGCACATGCCGGGCAGCTGGCTCGACTCGAAGCCCGCCCTGGCGGTGGCGTTGTCGCTGCGCGGAACGCCGCAGGAGGTGTCCTGGCGCGAGCGCGTCTGGACCGCGGCCTACGAGGAGGCCCGCGACACCGGCGACCCGGACGAGATCGAGCGGCTCTGCCGCGACCTCGGCGTCGATGCGTCGGCCGCGCGCGACGAGGCGATCCTCGGCCGGCTCGCGGCCCGAACGCGCGCGGCCGCGGACGACGCGGTGACCGGACTCCCGAGCTTCATGCTGGCGGGCCTCCCGATCGGCGGCATCCAGGAGCCGGGCACCATGCAGCGCATGCTCGGCCGCTACGCCGAGCGCCAGCGCGAAGAGCCGGCCGGCTAGAGCAGCGAGCGCAGCCGGGCGGCCTGGTCCGGCGCGTCGAGCCGCTCGTAGGCGTCGGACGCCCGCTCGAGCGCGTCGCGGCGGGCGTCGTCGTCGCCTCGCAGCGCGGCCAGCTCGGCCCGCTCCTCGAGGATCACCGGACGCAGGCTGAAGGCCTCGATGTGGTCCACGAACTGGTCGGCGTGATCGAGCACACGTTCGATCCGATCCGCCGCAGCGGCGCCGTCGAGCCGTCGCAAGGCGCGAGCGATGCGCGTGTCGATCCAGGGACTGTCCCAGCCTGTGCGTCGCAAGTCGTCGAGCCTGCCGATCAGGTCGTGCGCGCGGTCGTTCCCCTGCTGGGACAGCGCTTCGGCGAGGGACGCAGCGATCTGCGGGAGCATCGCCGCCGCGGTCGATGCGAGGACTTCGGCATGGACTGCCTCGAGCGCGTCGACCGCTTCGTCGACTCGGCCCGTCCGCATCAGCGCCATGCCGAGCGCGAGCTGCGACATGATCCGACCGATCCGGCTGTCCGCGACCTCGGCCCTCTGCATCGCGAGCGTCGCGTAGCGCATGGCGACTTCGGGGCTCACCAGCTCCGCGCACCAGGGCTGCATGACGAGGAAGGCAGGGATGATCACCTGCATCAGCGTGTCGTCCTGGGCCTCGGCCGCTGCGAGGATGCGCTCGTACTCCTCGCGGCTGCGGCGGAGCGACTCGGTAGCGACCGAAGTCGCGCGTCCCAGGACGCACCCCAGCTTCGGCCGGATGCCGAGCAGGTCGAGTCCCAGGTCGTCGTCGTCGCCGATCAGTTCCCACGCCTCGTCGCTCAGCCGACGTACCTCGCTGACCGGGTAGCGCCCCGACACCAGCTTCGCGGTCATCGTCGCGTACCGGACTACGGCCTTCAGTTCCCGGTCGTCGATCCGGTCTGCGATCTCGAGCGCCTCTTCCAGGCCCTCGATCCCATCGGATGCAACGTGCATGAACGTACTGGCGTAGCCGTAGTGGTTGAGCAGCAGGGCCAGTCCGCGCTCGTCGCCGGTGCGTCGTGCCAGCTCACAGCCGCTCCGGAACGTCGCCTGGGTCTCGTCGGCCGGGTAGCCCGAGCGCATGCCGTACAGCAGGATCTGGGCGTTTGCACCGACGAGCAGGCGGTTCCGCTCGTCCGACTCCGGCAGGTCCGCGAGCAGGTCGCGCATGCGCTCGAAGTGGTCGAGCGTCGACTGGGTGTGACGCCCGCCGGACCAGTGCGCTGCGCGCGCGTGCGCGAGCACCGCACGCCAGTGATCGCCCGCGCCTTCCCAGTGGTGCGCGAGCAGGGCCGACTTCTCGTCGATCTCGTCGGCGTGAAGCTCCTCGAGCGCCTTGGCCACCTCTCCATGTACGCGCTGGCGCCGCTCGCGCAGCTGGCTGGTGAACGCGACCTCCTGGGTGAGCGGGTGCTTGAAGGCGAGTTCCAGATCCGGGTACAGCGCCTGCTCGAACAGGAACTCTCGCTGCACGAGAGAGCGCAGCGCCTGCGCGACCTCGTCTCCGGCCCGGCCGCTCACGCGTTCGAGCAGCGACGCCGCGAACTCCCGCCCGATCACCGCGGCCGTCTGGAGGATCTCCTTCTCCAGCTCGCCGAGCCGGTCGATCCGCGCGGCGAGCAGGCTCTCGACCGTGGCTGGGATCTGGATCTGGTCCACGGGGTGAGCCAGCGAGTAGCGGCCGCGCACGCCCTCGAGGGTTCCCGACTCCAGCAGCGACTGGACCACTTCTTCGATGAAGAACGGCGT